>NZ_JBQFPK010000001.1:0-497578 GCF_056534465.1 Ruegeria sp. D3 | reverse complement strand
GAAAGCGTGGCCAGCCCTGACGAGGACGGCACCAGGAATGACATCAAGATCTGAATGCCAAACATCGCGTTGATAAAGGCAAACTCGCTCAACCCCGAGACAAACCCCTCGGCTGCAGCAAGGATCGTGTCGGTAATTTTGCCCGCGTCCATAATGACGACAACACCGCGCGCGACGCCAATGATCAGGGCCACGCCCAGCAAATCGCGCGCGCCATCAACGAAGGTTTCCACAAAAGTCCCCTCGTCCATTCTGGACCCTTCATCCGCTTTCCCGACCCACCAAACGATGATGGACATCACCAGGAAGAGACCGGACATTTCGGCCATCCACCACCCCAGCGCGACAACACCATAGATCATAATGGCGAAGGTAATCCCGAACAGGAGCAAGATGGTGGAACGGGTTCGAGTCAACTCTGGCAAAGCGTCATCGCCGGCCGACCCTTTGAGAAAATGTCTTCTGTTTTCCTCGGCTTGATCCGCAACCACAGATGCAGAAGGATCGGCCTTTACTCGCTTTGCGTATCTCATGACAAAAGCGATACCAGCTGCCAGGCAGAGAATGAGGATAATGAACCTCAAAACGATGCCAGTCGTAAATGGAATACCAGCGCCTTGCGAAGCTACGACTGTTGCAAACGCGTTGAAAGTCGAGCCAAGAGTGCCGATTCCAGCACCTAGCATGATCACGGCAACACCGGTCAGTGAATCATATCCCGCGCGTATGAAAACCGGAATTATGAGAGCATAAAACGCCAGTGTTTCCTCAGCCATGCCGTAGCTTGTGCCGCCAAAGGCAAAAGCGATCATCAGAATCGGGATCATTAAAATCTCGCGGCCTTCAAGCCTATGCAGCAACCAACCAATGCCAGCATCGATAGCCCCTGTTTTGGTAACGACCATCAGGAAACCACCAATGACCAGTACAAACATAGCGACATCAATTGCTGCACTTGATGAACTTCCCAGAAGCCCAGGATCATACATACCTGCAATCGGGGCCAGGATGACGGCCGTAAGCCCCTGAGGGTTAGACTCGACTTCGTGATAGGTGCCCGGAACAGGAGCTTCGCTGCCCAGAGCTTCGTTCATCTGACGGTCATACTCACCGGCTGGAATAACCCAAGTTAGCACGGCGACAATAGCGATCAGAGCAAACAAGATTGTGAATGCAGTAGGAAACTTGAATTTGGACATAACTAACTCTCGCGTTGAAGGTACAGCGACGCAAAAAAAACGAGCATGTATCTAGATTCGTTTCAATTTTTGGCGAGCCAAAATGGCTCAACGGAAAGTGAAAAATCGAGGGCAGGAAGTAGACTAGCGATGATTCGCGCTACGTTTGCGCGAAAATCTGCACCCAGATTTAAACGAAAGGGGCTTCTATGCAGCATGCTTTCCATGCCACGGATGACGGAGACACACTTCCTACAGCTCCTTGGGTGATCGAGAAAACTGCGTTAACCGAAACACTAGCTGTAGATCCTAAACGCGGTTTGAGCTCGGAAACCGCAAAGGAACGCCTCTCCCGATACGGTCTGAACCGTCTATCCGAAACCGAGGCTGAACCGGCGTGGAAAATGCTGCTCGTTCAATTTAAGAGCCCACTCCTAATAATCCTTATGGTGGGTGCGGTTATTTCAGCTTTCACCGGACATTGGATCGACGCCGTGGCGATCTTCGTGATCGCGATCTTCAATGCCTTCATCTCGTTTTGGCAAGAGTTCAAGGCAGAACAATCACTCGCCGCACTTCGCGAGATGTCAGCACCTCAGGCTTTGGTAAGAAGGGATGGTGACCAGGTACAAATAGCCGCTTCTGATCTGGTCCCAGGCGACATATTGATAGTTAAAACAGGCGATATCCTTGCCGCTGACATTCGCTTTCTCCAAGCCAACAGAATGCAGGTTGATGAAGCTGCACTAACCGGAGAGTCCGAACCTGTGGACAAACATGATCGCAAGATCAACGACCAGGAGGTCGTTCTTGCCGACCGTCTCAACATGGGTTTCATGAGTACCCTTGTCACTGGTGGAACCGGCGAAGGCGTAGTGGTTGGAACTGGCATGAGAACCGAGGTTGGCCATATCGCGGATCTGATGTCAGCAGCTAAGGAACCAAAGACGCCGCTGCAGCTCAAAATCGAAGCACTTTCGAAGGTACTTATTATCGCGGCCCTTATCGTCGTGGCTATCGTCATTGGTATCGGCGTTATAAACGGCATGGACCTCGCTGAAATGCTAAATACCGCGATTTCTCTGTCAGTAGCAGCCATTCCAGAAGGCCTACCAACTGTCGTCACAATACTTTTGACGCTCGGATCTCAGAACATGGCTTCGAATAACGCTCTAGCCCGAAAACTGTCTTCGGTGGAAACGTTGGGCGCCACTTCTGTTATCTGCTCGGACAAAACTGGAACTCTTACACAAAACCAAATGCAGGTGATGCGCATTTGGGCGGGGGGTGAAACCTGGGAGGTAAGTGGCGCTGGCTTTGATACGTCAGGGGAATTTCTAGACTCGAAAAACGAAGCCACAAAGGTCGAAGAGGGGACATCGCTATGGCCTGTGCTGATGATCTCAGCTTTTTGCAATGATGCCCGGCTGATTGGTGAAGGTGCTGAGACCTCAGTGCAAGGTAACCCGACTGAAGGTGCGCTTCTGGTCGCTGCGGCAAAGGCTGGAATTGATGTCGAAGAACTGAGGGCTCGTCGGAGCGAGGCTCTTCAATCCTTTCCATTTGATTCAACAAGAAAAATGATGTCCGTCTTCGCACAGCTTCCCGACGGGCGGACTGTTTTGGTCGCAAAAGGGGCGCCTGACGTGATTTTGTCGCGAGCGGTTAAGGTCCGTATCGGCGAGGAGGAGCGGCAAATAACGCCTGAACTACGAGCTGATATAGAAGATGTCATTGACAGCTTTGGCGAGCGGGCTCTCAGAACTTTGGCGGTGGCGTATCGCGAAGTTTCCCCAGACGAACTGGATCACGACAACCCCGAACAGGAAATCGTGCTCGCCGGTATCCATGGTATCATGGATCCCCCCCGACAAGAAGTGCCGCATGCCGTAGCAGAAGCCACTGGTGCCGGAATCCGTACGGTTATGATTACTGGTGATCACGCCGTCACCGCCAAGGCTATAGCCGAGCAAATCGGTGTACTGTCGGGTTCACAGCAAGCCGTATTCACGGGTGCTGAGCTCGATCAAATGAAAGATGAAGATTTAAGTAACGCTGTGAAGAACGCAGCTGTGTTTGCGCGCGTGACGCCTGAGCACAAACTTCGCATCGTCAAAGCACTTCAGACCAATGGTGAAGTGGCCGCGATGACTGGAGATGGCGTGAACGATGCGCCAGCGCTTCGCGCGGCTGACATCGGTGTCGCCATGGGGATTACCGGGACACAGGTTGCCAAGGACAGCGCCGCGTTGATTCTTCTGGATGATAACTTCACGACTATTGTCACGGCCGTTCGTGAGGGCCGTAGAATCTTTGACAACCTACTGAAATTCGTCCGGCAAGCTCTGACTGCCAACGTTGCGGAAGTTACCACTATACTTTTCGCTTTCCTGCTAATGGGCGCAGACCCCCTCCTTCCGATCACACCGCTTATGATCCTCTGGGTGAATTTAGTTTCTGATGGCTTACCAGCACTGGCGCTGGGATTTGAAAAAAGCGAGCCGGATCTAATGAGACGCCCGCCACGCCCGCGCGACGAGGACATGTTTGGCGGCGGAATGAAAGAGCGGATTCTGATTAGGGGCAGCGCATTGGGACTTCTGACCTACTACGTGTTTCAAGAGTTTCTCGAACGCGGTGCCTCTCTGGAACACGCGCAAACAGCTGCCTTCATGACGCTCATATTTGCGCAAATCTGGCATGTCTTTGATGCGCGAACTACAACGACACTCTACCGCAAATCGCCGCTTGGCAACACCATGCTCCTAGGCGCAGTTGGCATTTCAATCGTTTTATCGTTGTTGGCAATTTATTCTGCTCCGGGCCATTTCGTTCTGGGCACGGTTCCTTTGCCTCTTTCACATCTGCTGGGAACGTTCTTTGTCGCGGCGCTTCCAACACTCGTGCTTTCCGGCTTCAAGGAAATGTTCAATCTTAAATTCGTTTAAGCGGAATAAGTGTGGTTAAATTGGCTAATCCAAAAATAGTGGTCACGTGTTTTACTAGGAAAGGAGGATCTTACTAGGCTTGTAGATGGAGTGATTTAATCTTTTTTTAGCCTGTCTGATTAGTTTGCGGCGCGTTTTGAAGCGAACTCAGGAATAGTCATCGGCTTCTGCGGATTGGCAAGTCGCGCCATAAACAGATCGAGGTTTCTTTTGTGGTTGGCCGTGTGGATTTCGGATTTTTTTAACCGGGCTAGCGAGCCAGTCCTGCGGGAAAAAAGACATTTGGCGCTAGAGTGACGCTGAAAATCGTCGAGGTGAGCTCGGCTGAAATGAAACACTGATGGTATAGGATATTTCCGTTGGGGAGCAAGCGATGGTGGCGCAGAGAACGCCCGCTTGGTGTCCTGAAGTAGCAAAGAGGGGGAGGTGATAAATGGAACACAAGGATCCATTTGTAGAAAAACTTCAGGTCGTAATTCGGTTCGCCGTCCGTATTCTGGCCGTAATGATGGTTCTGGTTATACTACTTGGCGTCTTGGATGTGGCCTGGACCCTTTATCAGAAACTAATCAATCAGCCTGTCTTCATACTGACAATCTCTGAAATATTAGCGACTTTTGGCGCCTTCATGGCGGTGCTAATCGCTATCGAAATATTCGTAAACATCACAATTTATCTTCGCGACGATGTAATCCATGTGAAGATAGTGGTTGCGACGGCGCTCATGGCCGTCGCGCGGAAGGTCATTATACTCGATACAGAAAAAACTAGCGGACTGGATTTGGTCGGCTTGGCACTTCTAGTGATTGCTTGTTCACTCGCGTATTGGCTGGTTCACGATATGCCGTCCTTTAGCGTTCGGTTTGGGCGAACCAAAAGCGCTGAAGAAGCCAAGGAAGAACAATAGTGCCAATACTTTTCTGTCTTCAGGGGGAAATGCACTCAAGATACTCATTTGTGTGGCGACGAGTGGGTGGACTTCTATTGCTACATTTTGACTAATTGAGGGTATGAAAGTACGTCTTCATATCGGCGTTGCGACGTTATTCACGTTCCTCACCTTAGCCGTAACAACATTGCTTGTTGCCATTCTTTATTTTGGCAACAAAGAACTCGCCATTCGTACCGCGAATGAGCGGATGACCGAGGCCAGAAATCAGTCAGTCGAAGAGATGCTAACCGTAATACGCGGAGCGGGAAATGTCGTATCTTCTGCGTCCGTCTTTCTTTCTAAGTTTACGGAGTATGCTGGCTCAAGTGCAGGTTTGGAAGTGCTCTATTCGCAGATGCAGGGTAATGAGCACTACTATGGTTTATATTTTGGAGAGGAAAAATCCGGCGACTTTTTCCAAAACATAAACTTGCCAAAACATTGGAAAACCTTTGGACCGAGCGCTTTGCCAGTGCCGGAAGGAGTAGACCGCGTCCAACGTATAATCGCCGATCAATCTGGCGAGCGTGTCGAAACTTACTTTTGGTCCAATGCCAATTCGCTGCCCACACCATTTCTTAGTGGAACCACTGTCTACGATCCTCGAACGCGCCCTTGGTATCGCGGGGCGTTGGAGCAAAGCGATATTTATGTTTCACCGCTTTATCAGTTTGAGAGCACAGGACGTCTGGGTGCAACGTTCTCAAAAACCGTGGTCGACAACGAAGGTAAATTGCTTGGCGTCGTCGCGCTCGACATAACAATATCGGCACTTTCGCAAATCCTAGACGATATCAGGATTGGCGATCATGGTTTGGTTTTCATGCTAGATCGCGAAGGTCGCCTACTTTCGTACACCAGCACGCGATCCAAAGGTGGAGAGCCGCGCTTCGTGAGTTCCAATACGAATGGGTCAATTGAAGGCAGTAGCAAAATTATTGACAGTGTCATTGATGAATGGCGAGCAAACCAGCAGGATTTTTTTCGCATAGCTCCAGCATCCGATGGAAGAAGCTATATCGCATCTGTGATGCCAATCCCTGAAGTCTTCGGTGCCCAACCTACGCTCGGGCTTATAGTGCCGGAAGATGAGTTTATCGGAGACATAAAAAGAAATACGACCCGTGCTATGCAATTCGGCGTACTTGCTTTGACCCTGGCCGTCGCATTTACCTTTGTTGTCGCTCGTCTGTTGAGCAAAAATCTTGTGCGCGTGGCAGCTGAAGCAAGAAAAGTCAGTAACTTTGAACTAAGTGAGGACTTGAACCTGAAATCAAATATTCAGGAAGTTGCCGAACTCGAAACAGCGATTGCAAGTATGAAAGCTGGAGTGTCGAGTTTCGGTGCGTTCGTACCAAAGGAGTTGGTGCGCTCTATCCTTTCAAAAGCAGAGAGAATTAGCGTTGGGGGAGAGTCGCGCGACGTTACCCTGATGTTCGCCGACCTTAAAGGGTTTACGCGCCAGACCGAGGGACTTGAACCAGAAGTTCTGATGCCTGCTTTGTCCGAGTATTTCGAAGCAATGGAAAAAGAGATATCTGGTAATCAGGGTACAGTGGATAAGTACATTGGAGATGCCATTATGGCTCTATGGAACGCTCCGCTCGATGATACTGATCACCCTGTTCACGCTTGCCGAGCAGCTTTGGCGTGTTTGCAGGCTGAGGCGAGTCTCAATTCTGATAATGGAGCGTTACCGTTGCGTCCGTTGCAAACACGTTTCGGCCTACACACAGGTCGCGTAGTTGTCGGCAACGTTGGGTCTCTTTCGAGATTGCAATACACAGCACTGGGTGCTGCCGTAAATTTTGCTTCCAGACTGGAGGGGTTGAACAAAGTTTACGGTACAAGGATTCTCGTGTCGTCAGATGTGGCCGTTCATGTCGAGAGCATGTTTTTGCTGCGCGAAGTTGACCATGTTGTGCCTGCCGGAACTAGTTTTCCTAGTCGTATCTTTGAACTAATCGCGGAAAAAGATGATGAGAGTGGCTTTCTGGCAAGCGTAGCCAAGAAACGCGAACTCGAAGAATGGCGTGTATGCTATGACTTGTATCAGTCTGGAAAATGGGCCGATGCATTAGAAGCCCTCCAGACGCATCGAGAAATTGCAACTAACAAGCTTGTTGTAGATGTCTTTATCGAACGTTGCAGCCGTTTCGCGTTTAAACCACCGGCCGCTTGGGATGGCGTTTACCGTTTCGAGAAGAAATGAATTTGCAGCGCATGAAGCAACCATCCTGATGGGTCTCAGGCCAATGATGCGCTTACAATCAAAATGGGCCGGTCAAATCCGACCAACCAAAAAACGGACATTGCTTCAGGTAACGGCGTTCGTCGGTTGTGAGCTCAAAAAAGACATCGCATTTGGTGATGGATTCCGATGAAAAAAATCGCCTAAATGCTATAGATTTGGCGCCAATCAGTGCGGCATGCTAGCATTCACAAGAGATCGAGGTTTGAGGTGAGCCAGACACGGGGGGCACCATGTCAAAGACGCTATATGAACGTTTGGGAGGAACGGATGGTATTCGGCGAATAGTCGACGTTCTGGTGGACAATCACTCTAAAAACCCAGTTGTCGCTGCACGATTTGCGGGAACTGAGATGGAGCACCTCAAACAAATGGCAGGAGACTTCTTCATTACTGGTTCTGGCGGGCCTGAGATCTATACGGGCAAGGATATGGTTGCTGCGCATCAGTACATGAACATCGGCGGAGATGAATTTGTCGCTGTTCTGGACGACGCCATGAACGCCCTAAAGGCCAACGACGTCGGCCAACGGGAACAAGAAGAGGTCTTATACATTCTATATAGCTTCAAGGACCAAGTTGTAGGTATCTGAATTTCGCCACAACCGGGTAGAGTCGGCAATCTTCAAAATCTTCAATCAAAGCTTGTTTTCCCCGCATGGTGGTCGTTCGCGAAATTTAGACCAAAGTCTTCCTTGAGCCCAGTACTACCGCTTCGGTGATTTTGCGAGCACGGTAGATACGGTGCGCGTCTTTCTACTTCTTGTGATCGCGATTGCGCCCAGCACTAAGGCACATGCCAAAGCTTGAGGTAAAGAGATGGCTTCGCCAAAGGCAAGATATCCCACGGCAAACATCGTGGGCAATTCGATGCTTCCGACGACCGCCGTTTGGGAAGCCCCAATGACAGGTGAGCATATCGTGTAGATAAGCTGGGGCACGAAAGCAGTAACCAGACCAATACCAACAATGAAAAGCCAATCGGATTGTTCCCTTGGGAGAAGCTCTCGAACCTCAGCACCAAGGATGAGCGGTGCGAGGCCCAGTACAGACCCCAGAGAAACTGACGCGATACGTGCCAACGGCGTAATCCGTGACAACTTATGTACCAGGACACAAATTCCGAAGCCAAACCCAAATGGGGCGGCAAGGGATAGCAGCAGCGTCGGTAGATGTTCCGCAGCCACTGACGCAGGTGAGCCAGCAATGACAGCTGCCACCACAATCAGGCCAGCGGCCAACACGGCGCGTCGCGTGGGTGCATCGCAAAACACAGCCCAAGCAATAACTAGGGTGAACACCGGATAGGTCATGTAAAGCACACCCACTGTCGATGCGGGCAGTTTCTCCAGCGCTGTTACATATCCGATCCAACCAAGCCCCATTACGGCTCCGGCGGAAAGACCCCAAGTGATCTCTCGCCATTCTTTTCGGTGCACGATGAGAACGGGAAGCAGAAGAAGAGCTGCAACAATGTAGCGGTAGAATGCGACCGCATAGGGTGCAACACCCTGTTCGGTTAGGCTGCGGCTGAAGTAGGGAACCAGCCCGAAACAGATTGAAGCAAAAAGAACACCAACAACCGCAAATGCGTAAGGGATGGGCGTTCGATTTCGCGCAGATGCCGTGGCCATAATCTGGAGCTATCACGCATTTGCTTCTTCGTCTTTAGAGATTCTACGAATGACTGCTTTGTCCGCACAGCGGTCACTAAAGCATGCATCTGCGATTGATCAGATTATATACTTCAATGTTCAAACCTATAAAGCTGGCTCGTTGCCAGATTGATCCCAAAGCTCGTGTCATACTAACGACTATTTTTTTTGAGGGCGTAGCTTTGTTCGAGGTCAAAATTGACTTCTAAATGGTGAATCGTCGTCGCAAGTACACTGCAAGTGCAGGCGAGGCAATTTTGCCACTGGGGGTACTATTCGGGGTATCGTATGGTATGTGTTTATGTTTTATAATTTAAAAATATATATTTACTTTGGTTTGTGTATTCCGTGTGGGGCACCACTTCCCTTGTCAACTCATTGATACACATCGGCTTCTTAAGAAAGCTGCGCAGGCAACGGACATTTCAGTGCCCTTCTGTTTCAAAAAGAACGGCACATACTATTCCGAACTAGGAGTGCCACAGGAACTCTCACACCACTGTGACTCACCGAAAACCACCTACTCTGTGGGGATCCGTTCGGCTTCAGTGGCAACCCAACGTGAAAGACGGGCTGCGGAACAACTGGACGAGTACGGGTCCCACTTGCGGGTTCAGAGTGTGGATCGGCCCAGGAAGCATCGTTTGAGGGTTGCCTTGGGCGGTTAAGCTGGGGAAAACCCACCGCCCGTGAGAGAGACTATGAAGCTCTCGGGCACAGTAGGCATCTATGGCTTGTTTTCAGTGCGTTGCCGACTACGCCCCGATCAATTCCTCGTCTATGTTGCCATCCATGCATTGTAGGCTTGCTTAGTCCGTCGACCGACGATCAAGTTTGTGGTCTTCGTAAGTGGAGTTTCATCTCTAAACCGAGATTCATTTGCCGAGATGGACAGCACAAAGGGCGTTAGCAAACGAAGAGAGCGGTCTATTCGAGTGCGCAACTTGAAATTCTTTGCCTAGTCAAATCGATTCAGATTGCGAGATGTTTGAAACAATATTCTTGAGGTTGCGTTTTTTAACACTTCAGGTCGCCGAAAGCGCATTGTACTCATAGCCTTGTGGCCGTATTGAGATTTTCAGGACCGAGTTAGGCCCGACACGCTCGCCCGCGTGGTGGAATGGTAGACACAAGAGACTTAAAATCTCTGGGCCGGAAGGCCGTGCCGGTTCGAGTCCGGCCGCGGGTACCAACTTCTTAGGCGACAGCAAGATTTACGCATGCCTCAGAATAGCCTGAGGCCTTTCGCCTCGCTGTAGTAAATCTGGGTGCCCGATGGATGGTCCTCGGCCAGCCGGTGCACTGTCGCCTGAGTGAGTTTCGTGGTCATCTTTGATCGCCGCTATAGGCCATGTTTCGATTGAATCCTGAGAGACCTCAGGACGTGCTATGAGACGACCAGTTTTGTTTTCTTGACTGCGCGGACCTTCGGCAGGTGCTATTAAGTCATAGAATGATTTAACAACAGAGACTTAAAATGCATCTCCCTAAGGCTTTCGGGCTCGATCCCAGCCATCCGCACCATTTGTCATACCGGAAAGCCAAGCTGCCCAATAAGTCGCCAGATATCGCGGTTGGCTTCGGATAATTGGGTGACAACTTTTTCAATTTCCTGCATGGCCTCGTCATCGACTGTGTCTTCACGTCCCAGTCTGATGTCGGTTTTTCGGTCAGCGATGCGCATAAGAATCGTTTTTGGATTCCCGCTGTCTGGATCGAAGGAATAGATGCAGTGATTATACCGATTCCGGATGCCAGACAGTTTAGACAGGCGGTGTGTGTGCTCGAGTATCGGGTCCCGTATTTCGGCAGGCCGCCCTTCCATTTTGGCCAGACGTTCTACAAGGTCGATGCGCGCCCTTGTTGTATTCAAGGTTAAAAAGATGATGACGGCTGTGTCTTTGGGCGTGCCAGACAGGCCGGCGATTAAATGGATCAAAAGGCTTTCGGTGTTGGTCCACATATAATTCAGCCTGCCGACAAGCAGGATGAGACGATCGAAACGGGCTTCAAAATCTTCAGTCAATTGTCGTGTGCTGCGCCTCTTGCGGGGCGACCTCAAAAAAGAACTGTGCCGCCGCGGTTCGATTGCTGACACCGATTTTTCCCGCGACATTGTGTATATGCAACTTCACCGTATGTTCAGTGATCCCTAGATTTGATGCAATAATCTTGTTGCTTTGACCTTTTGAGACCAATCGCAACACCTGCTTTTCCCTTCGCGTCAGTTTGGAATAAAGCGGGTGCGGGTCTGTCGACTCAACCGAATGTTTCTGCGTTGGAGAGGTTGTGTTGCACACTGAGTTGGCGAGAAAACTGGGAAGATAAAGCTCTTCATGTAAGAGAAGGCGAAGGATCGACCGCCACGCGTCGGGTGCAATATTCATTGGAAGGTAGCCTATGTCCCCATGTGCACCGGGATCCCAACGGTCAAATACAAACCGAGCCGCATCCTCCTTGCGATACGCAAATACGAGGCTACCTAGCCCTGCACTGTCCTTATAGTGTCGCGGACGGGCTAGAAAATCTTCTGTCAACATCTGGTCAACAATCAGAATTCTTCCGGGACCATTGTTTTCCGCGCCGTAAATTGGCAGGGACGCAATCGATTCGAAGCGATGCGTAGAGACACCAAATTCAGATTGAACACTTTCGATGGTCTGCTCTGAATAAAACAGTTCCTTGCCGATGAAATTGATTGAGAACTCTTCCAATAAATATTGACTATTCAGGGTATTATCCTGAAGCGGAATGTTCATAACCTCCCCCTTATCACTACCACGCCACACAAGCGGCGAAATCATTAACTGAACATTAGATTAATATTAACTGAAAATTAACGCACTTGGGGAGATGACCATAGAAGAAAGTAGAATTTTCTTCCGTGTCCGGTCGTTCAATTGTGAAGAGTTCTAGAACTTTCGGATAGGCGTCATCGGTGCGGTTTTCCAAATTAAATCTGGATATTTGCGGGAAGTAACTTGCAGGTTTTAAACCAATTTTTTGTTTCGTCTCGACTGCTCGCTGATGGCCGATCGAAATTTTTTCATTATAAAATATAGAGTTAACCGTTCTAGCGCTTACGGCTAGCTATCCAGATCACCTTACTGCTGCAACCATGATTGCACTCCAATTTGCGGAGTTGAATTTCCTATTGCGTCTGCTCATCGCGCATTTTCGCGACGTTTTTCTTCAGACGTAGTTTCGGCTTGGCCGAGAAAGGAGGGTGGGAGAGGAATCACTGAAAAGACACGCACCCATGCGCGGTTTGCGCCTGCGTGCCTCATTGTTTCAACGCGCCAGTCACCGTTTTGGAGATGAATGACGGTCCGTGCGCTCAGTAAGTGGAATTATTGATATGAGTAAACGTCAACAACCGCATAACAGCATCACTGACATTGATGAAGTTAACATCGGTACGGCATATGTTCCCGTGGACGCAGATGTTCACGTTGATGACGCCTATATTGAAGCTGATCTGACTGATCAGGACACCAATGTCGAAAATGAACAGGGTCAAGGCCAGGATCAAATCCAGGGTCAGGCGACCGTGGTCGAGAATGGACAGGGTCAGGATCAGGGACAGGGCCAGGATCAGGGCCAAGGCCAAGGCCAAGGCCAAGACCAGGGTCAAGGTCAGGACCAGGGCCAGGGTCAAAGCCAGACCAATGGCAACAATGATAATTCGAACTGGGTCAACATCGACTTTGGCGATGCCGAGCCTTTGGGCCGTGACGACGATCTGGTCGACGTTGACGTATCCGGCGGGTCGTCGATTGATGATGTGATCACTGTTGGAAACGATTTCGACTACGATCCGGGCGACGATTTGAACCTGGATATTGATCTGAGTGGTGAGGGCAACGACATGTCCGCCATCAACCACCAGTACGCCAACCTCAGCGACGATGATCATCTGGGATCGGCTGCGGTAACCAATACCGGTAGCTTTGACCAGAACGGCAACGCGCGCGGCGGCTCAGCGACAGCCGATGAGGGCATCAGCACGCATTCCGACGGCGGCAATTCGGGGCAAGGTGGCAGCACCCATGCGGGGAATGCCTCGGGCAATACGACTGGCGGCGATGCATACGCACTGGGTGGTCACACCGGTGATGCCGATGGTACCGGTGTCGGTGGTGACGGTGGTAACGCGGGTGATGCGTCTAATGTCGGTTTGGGCGTGGGCTTGTCTGGTGCGGAATCCAACGGCAGCAGCAGTGCAGGCGCAGGTGGTCAAGCTATCAGTGACTCGGCCGCGCATAACAGCGGCGCTTCGGTTTCCGATGGCACCAGCGTAGCCGGAGAAGGCGGTAATGCGGGATCCGTCGGCTTGGGCCTGGGCCTGGGTCTCTCGGGTGCCGAGAACGGCGGTCTGTCCAGCGGCGGAGATAACGTATCGCATGCTGGTGCGCTGGGTGCTGGTCAGGGGACCAATGACTCTGACGCAAACGGTGCAAATGGTGGCGACGGTTATGCCGACACCGATGGTGTCGCGATCAACGCCGGAAGCAGCGAGACCGAGGCCAATGACGCAGACGCCGGCAATCTGGGCCTTGGGCTTGCAGGAAGCCTGGCTGGCAGTGCAGCCGATGCGGATACCGGGAATGGCACAGGTGCAAGTGGCACCGGTGGCAACGGTAACGGCAGTGGCGGTACCGGCGGCAACGGCAACGGTGCAACCGGAACGGGCGGCAGCGGTAATGGTGCAGCTGGAACTGGCGGTGCCGGAACTGGCGGCGCGGGTACCGGTGGTGACTCGGGTCAGGTTGACGCAGCTCTGGCAGCTTTGAATCAGCAGAATGGTCTGATTGGACTGAATGCTGGTCATGCTGATGCCAGCAATGGTGGCGGAGACACAAATCACGGTAATCCGGGCACCGGTGGCGTTGGTTCGGGCGCAGTCGGCTCTGGCGGCGATGGCACAGGTGCCTTCGGTTCGGGTGGCGACGGAACTGGCGGTGGCGCTGGTGGCGGTGACGGGACCGGTGGCGTTGGTTCGGGCGGCGATGGCTCGGGCGGAATGGCAACCGGAGGTACCGCGGGTGCGACTTCTGGCGCGCAAGGCGTTGGCGATCAAACCACGACTGGCCCGAACGTCACCCAATCGCCCGGCGATGTGAACGGAACCGCGAGCCTGCCGCAGAACAACAGCGGTGACGGTGGCGCGGCCGGTAGCAACACCACCGACGGGTCGGCAACAGGTACCGGTACCGGAACCGCGACTGCCGATGGTTTCGGTGGCGGTGGCGGCGCGATCCAGCAGGATGCGATGTCCAGCGGCACAGGTGCGGGGTCTGCTGATGCAACCAACACCGCAGGCGAGGGCGGCGACTCTGGTCTGTTCTCGGTCGCGGATACGGACGGGTCTGCAGACAGTCTGGCAAGTGCCATTGCAGGGTATGGCGGTGACGCGATGTCCGACAATGACGCAACCTCGACGGGCGCGGGCAGCGCGACCGGGTCGGCCATGTCCGGCTTTGGTGGTGGCGGCGGCGCTGGTGCTGGTAACGGCGGAACCAGTGGCGACGCGATCGGCACTGCGACCTCGGGTGCGACGACCGGCGCAATGGTCAACGGCGGTGACGCTGCGGGTGCCTATTCGGGTGCTGGCGGGACCGGTGGCCATGCAGGCGAGTGGGGCTCTGGCAACGGCGGAGACGGCATTGTGAACGGCGAGTCCTATGCCTCGGCGGCTGCGGTGGTCGACACTTCGGCGTTCAACCAGTCGATTGTCATGGGCGCCAACGTTCTTGGCAACTCGGTCGACACAACCATGGTCGGTGGCTCGATGACCTCCAGCTTCGCCAGCGACGACGCCGACGCGTAACTTGCGTGGTGGCCGGGTCAGAGCTTGGGTTTCCAGGCTCTGACCACTTCTGAAAAACTGTCGGGGCCAAGGACAGATGGCCCCGACTCAACTTAACCCAAGGCAGTTGATTTTGAACGCCGCGGGAAAGGAAATTGAAATGTCGTTTGATAGTATCAGTGAGACGATTGCCCATTTCATCGGAACTTTTGATCTAACGACCGAGCAAGCTCGGTTGCGAGATCAATATCAGGAATTTACCGCTCTCAGGCGCAAGGCTGAGATGGAAGAGCTGGAAGAAGGTGCTGCCGTGAAAGTACGGGCAGACCTTAACCTTGACCCTGGAAAATACGACGCTTTGCCCTATCCGCCATCGGTTAGTCACACTGACATTCCGTTGGCTCCAAACCCGCAACCGTTGGGGCCGATTCCCGATGGTCCATTGCAGGCTGGCCCGGGTCCCGATCAAGTGCTTCCCGATGTGGCGATCGCGTCGACCTCGATACCGATCTTAGTCGCAAAACCGGTTTTGATCCCCGAACTGATCGGCTCGGCCGTCACCTATGCGATTCAGACATTGGACCTGAACGACAACGACACCATCGGTCAGGGGGATTTCCGCGATGTGGACTCATTGGTGCAGCAAGGTCAGGAACTGGCTGATGTTGCGCTTTCTCTACACACGGTATCGTCCCCATCCTTTAGTATTTCCGATTATCAGTCGATCGAGCATCTCGAATCGATTGTTGCCGAGATGCAGGCCCCGTTCGAAGCCCCGTCTGAGGATGTGACTGTCCACCAGTTTCAAGGCGAAGAAGCCATGGGAAAGATTGTGAACGGTGAACATGTCGAGGAACTTCCGGATTTTCTGGAATTGGTGCCAAGTCACCATCTTCCTGATGAAGAAGACGACAGTGACTACCCTGATTTGTTGCCAACTGAGTGGGATCAGTCAGACGATGGTGATTTTGGCGATGGTCACACCGTTATCGCGGGGGGCAACCTAGCGATAAACGAGGTCGCCATTACCGTCGGTTGGGTCGATGCTCCGGTAATTGCGGTCGCCGGGCAGTCGGTCAACCTAACCGTTGTAAGCCAGGTGGCGATTGTCTCGGATGTCGACGAAGGGCCCGAGGATAGTCAAAGCGAAACCACGGTGGTTCAGTCGTCAAGTATTGCAGTGGAATCCAATGAGGCGTCCTGGCTTGATGATAATGTCTCGGAAGAGGGACAGGATCCTCTTGTCGCGATCACTTGGATTTCGGGTGATCTGTTCGTCACAAACTTCGTAAAACAAGAAATCAACGCCACTGATATCGACCATATTGAAACCCAGATCGACGCCACAACCAGCCTGTTTGTGTTGGGTGACAACGATCTGGTGAATGAGGTCAGCGTCGTTCAGCTCGGCAGCTATTACGATCTGGTTTTAATCGGCGGAGACATGGTTTCGGTGGATTTTGTCCATCAGACGATTGCGTTGGTCGATGACGATGTGGTCTCGGGGGTGGTCGCCGAGGAAGACAATGACAACCTTGTCATGAACCACGTGGAACTGACGACCATTGGGGAAGACACTCATGAAGAGTTGTCGGAAACGCTGGCCGAAGTTTTACCTCTGCAGGAGATGGATACTGACGCTTTGGAAGATGCACTGCTGAACGATCCTCAATTTGCGGGGATGGAGCAGGTGCGAGTTCTGAAAATCGAAGGTGATCTGGTGCAGGTCAACGCCGTCGAACAGGTGACTACCCTGCAGGACCAGGATGATATTCACGTACAAGGAGGGAATGGTGCCATCGCTTCAGCGCTGGGTGCTGGAAATGCGGTGCTGAATGCGGCGAGTATCTCGACCGTCGGAGTGGACTCGGTCGTTATGGCATCGGAAGGCGAATATTCGGACGTCGTTCTGCATCAGGCGAGCCTGATTGACACCCAAGACGAAGATCTGGGTACAGAGCTGGCCAATGAAGCCATCGCGATCCTGATGCAGGAAACATCTGGACCGGGTAAGTCAGACCTTGCCCCGGGGCACAACAAACTGACGCCCTCTGAAATGGCCAGCGTGGATGATGCGCTGTCCTCAATGTTAGCTTAATTTCCCAGTTTTTTTACGAGTGAACCGAAAGTCTGAGTATGTCGAGAACGTTTTCGTCGCGTCGCTCTCTCTTTGCCAGTCCTATGGACGGCGGGGGTGGGGCCAATCCAGTCAAATCAGTTGCCGCACGAACGGCGACGGCGTCCGGCATATTGCCCGAATTACGATTAAGCGAAGACATGCGTGTGCGGCCTTTGAAAAAAGGACCCGAAAAACCGGAAGCAAACAAAATCAGAGTGGACCCCGATCAAAGGTCCGAAACTGACGAAATTCAGAAACGCGCTGAATATTCCCTTCGGCGCGCTACGTCGCAGCCTGATAAAGGTCACGGTACTAAGGGCTGCGATGCTGGGGTGGCCGATGCTGAAGGGCTCGGTCCTGAAACCGCCAGAAAGGAGACCGCGCGGGTCCCCCCCCTGTCGCGCTCCAAAGGCGGTGCGAGTATTGGCACCACTATCGAGGCCAAGGCGAACCTACCTTTGCCGTTGAAGAAAAGCGGCGGCGGAGATGGTAATGGGCCACCCCAGACCTTTCACAAACGCACCCCGCCCGAGGATTTTCAGCGTACCCTGCAAGTCTCGCTGCGTGCTATTCTGCGCAACCTTGCCTTTGTACTGGTCCTGACCTGTGCGACGAATATCCTTATTCTGGCGATCCCGATTTACCTGTTTCAGATCAGTGACCGCGTGCTGACCAGTCGATCGCTGGATACGTTGATCATGCTGACCGCGATCGTGGCTGGCGCTGTCATCTTTCAGTCGGCCTTCGATGCGGTGCGTCGCTTCATGCTGATGCGAACTGCGGTCGAGGTTAATGCGCGGCTGGGTGCTCCGATCCTCAGCGCGGCCGCTCATGCTTCGTTGCATGGCACAGGGCGCGAATATCAGACATTGGGTGATCTTCAGCAGGTACGAGGTTTTCTTGTATCGGGGACTTTGATCTCGTTTCTGGACGTGCCATTTGCACCGTTGTTCATCCTTATGATCTTTCTGGTTCATCCCCAGCTGGGTATGATCGTGATCGTGACGGCGCTTTTGTTGATGGTCATTGCCCTTATCAACCAACGTATGACCGCCGGACCCTTTGCCGAGGCCAACCGGGCGCAATCCATGGCCAACCAGCATTTGGATTCGATGTCGCGCAACAGCCAGATTATAAATGCTCTGGCCATGATCCCCGAGGCCGTGCGTATTTGGGGCCGAGACACAGCGCAGTCACTGACGTGGCAAGTGCGGGCACAGGACCGGAACGTTATTTTCGCCGCTATTTCGCGAGCGGTGCGTTTGCTGACACAGATAGCCATTCTGGGGTGGGGGGCATTCCTGGCCCTGCAGGGCGAAATCACGGGCGGGATGGTGATCGCGGCGTCGATCATTGCCGGGCGGGCTTTTGCGCCCATCGAAGGCTCCATCGAAGGGTGGAACGGTTTCCTGCTGACACGTGGGGCTTACGGGCGGATCAAGAACTTGCTGTCCAACTCGGCGCTTCAGTTCGAGAAACTGCGTTTGCCGCGGCCAGAAGGGCGGTTGGATGTGGAACGGTTGCTTTTTGTCCCCGGCGGCACCAAGCGCGTTGTATTGAACGGGATCAGCTTTGCGCTGAATCCGGGTGAGACTCTGGCGATCATTGGCAACTCGGGCGCGGGTAAGACCACGTTGGGCAAAACACTGGTCGGATCGATTTTGCCGACATCCGGCAGTGTGCGTCTGGACCTGATGGATATCCGCAACTGGGATCCGCGCCAATTCGGCGAAAGCATCGGCTATCTGCCGCAGGATGTGCAGCTGTTTCCGGGCACCATCAAGGACAACATTGGCCGTATGCGCGAAGATGCAACGGACGAACAGATCCACGATGCTGCCGTTCTAGCCGATGTCCACAATATGATCGCCACGTTGCCCCAAGGGTATGAGACTGTTGTAGCCGCCGATGGCTCGCCACTGTCTGGCGGTCAAAAGCAGCGGATTGCCCTTGCGCGTGCCTTCTTTGGAAATCCGCGGCTTGTGGTTCTGGATGAGCCGAACTCGAACCTTGATGTGGCCGGAGATCAGGCGCTGGCACGGGCCATCGCTCAGGCCAAGGAAAACAAGATTACGGTCGTGGTGATTACGCAGAAGCCAACGCTGTTGAACGTGGTCGACAAGATCATGCTGCTGACGGATGGACGTGTTGCTTTGTTCGGGCAGCGCGAACAGGTGCTGCAACAATTGAACGGCCCGCGCAAACAGGCTGGGATTGAAGGCCAGCAGAAAGGGGATGCGTAATGAATGATCTCGTGCCGGTCAATAATGACCCCAAAGACCCAACTGTCTGGTACGCTGAAGTACCGCGCTCGATCAACCGATTGGTCGTAGTTGGTTTAGTCATGCTGGTCGTCTGCTTTGGCGGCTTTGGCGTCTGGTCTTTCAGCGCACCGCTAGCTGCTGCGGTGATTGCGCAGGGAAGTTTCGTGGCCACTGGTCGCAACAAGATCGTACAGCATCTTGAGGGCGGGATCATTGAAAACATCAAAGTGATTGAAGGCCAGTCGGTTCAGGCGGGGGAAGTGTTGATGACGCTGGACCAAACTTCGGCCGAGGCCAATGAACGAGAACTGTTCATTCGCAAAATCCGCTTGCAAGCCATGTCTGAACGTCTTGAGGCCGAACACAATGAGATGGATCAGTTGGAGTTTTCCGCCGAGTTGCTTTCGGCCACTGACGATGTCGAAGTCATGACCATTCTTGATGGCCAGAAGATCAGCTTCGAAGTATCCCGCAAAACCCTGCTGAATGATATCGCATTGTTGGAACGCAACATGGAGGCCCTCAGGATCAGGTCCAGCGGGTTTGAGGCGCAACTGGACAGTATGAAACGTCGCGCGGAAATCCTGCAGGAAGAATTTGAAACCAAAAAGGCGTTGTTTGACAAAGGCTTGGTTCGAAAGGGAGATCTGAACACGATCCGTCGCGTGCAGGCTGAGGCGGAGGGACAGCAGGCGAGGCTCGCGGCTGAGACGGCGGAAATCAACCAGATGTTGCTGAAGTATGACGAACAGATCACGCGGACACGTTCGGCCTATCGCGAAGCCGCGTTGGATGAGTTGGGTGTGATTGCAGCCGATCTGGAAAGTGTCCGCGAAAAGGCACGTCAGGCGCGCAGTGTTCTGGATCGTGCCGTTGTTCGCGCACCAGTCACGGGGACTGTTGTAAGGCTTCACTATCACACACCTGGGGGCGTGATCGAAACTGGCGAGCCTATTGCTGAAATCCTACCTGCCGATGCGCCCCTTATCATCGAGGCGCAAATTCCCCGAACCGAAATTGACAGTGTGGGCAAGGGCCAGAACGCTACAGTGCGTTTGGTGGCGCTGAACCAACGCACGACGCCAGTACTAAGCGGTGAGGTGTTCTATGTCTCGGCGGATGCTCTGGTCGAAGACTCGTCAGGAACGCCTCAAGAAGTATACTTGGCCCGGATTTCACTGGCCCCGGACGAGATTGACCGGGTACGGGGCTTTATCCCCACTCCGGGTATGCCTGCCGAGATCATGATTCAAACCGAAGAACGCACTTTTGCTGCTTATATCGCCAAACCGGTGACGGACAGTATGTCGCGTGCCTTCCGCGAGCATTGATTACGGGTGTAGGGTCTTCAACCTACACCTTCCAGTTTTCGCATGTTATCTTGTCGGGAACACCAACAGGAGAAACGCCTATGTCCTTAACCGTGAAAGAGATGATGGAAGCCGCGAACGCCGCTGTTGAACGGATAGATATGGCCCGCGCGGCCGAGGTTCTGGGGCAGGGTGGTTTACTACTGGACGTACGTGATGGGGCTGAATTGCAGAAAACGGGTCGGGCTGCAGGCGCGCATCACATCTCAAGGGGGATGTTGGAGTTTCATGCCGACGATGCGTTGCAATCTCATGACCCCGAGCTGCGTAAGGATCGTCCCATTGTTCTGTATTGCGCAGCCGGAGGTCGCGCGGCGCTGGCGGGCAAGTTGTTAAAGGATATGGGATACGCGCAGGTTTATAACCTGGGTGGATTCAAAGACTGGGTTGAAGGTGGCGGCGACGTCGCGGGTTCCTGAAGCGAATGACTTGAAGCAGAATGTCAAAGGATCCACGCGGTAACAGCCGCGCCGGTCGCTTTTGCGGACTTTCTCCTAGGCGTTCAGGAAGGCCCGAACCGAAGCCTCGAATTCACGCGGTTTTTCGGCGTGCAACCAATGTCCCGCACCGGGTATTTTGGCGAAGCGCGCAGTAGGAAACAGCGCCCGGATCGCGGGGCGGTATTTGGGCAGCACATAGTCAGATTCAGCCCCGGAAAGAAACAGGGTCGGTTTGTCCCATGTGCCTGTCAGCTCGGGAAAGCCCATGATTTTCGGCATCTCGGCAGACAGAGTATCCAGATTCAGCAACCACCGCTGACCCTTAATGTCCAGCGATTGGGTGAAAAAGCTCTGTAAGGCTTTCTCGACACCTTGTTCGGCCAGTTGCTGTTCGGCATCTGACCGACGCGTGACAGATGACAGGTCAACGGCGCGCATTGCCTCGATGAACTGGATCTGGCTATGCGTATAAGTAACGGGCGCGATGTCAGCGACCACCAGCTTGCGCAGATTCTCGCCATGCAGCAAGGCCAGCGTCATGGCCGCCTTGCCGCCCATCGAATGACCGAGCACATCCGCCTGTCCACCAAAATGATCAATCACCTCTGCCAGGTCATCGGCCATGCTCGGGTAGTCATGTTGTGTCGTCCACTTACTGTTGGAGTGGTTTCTCATGTCGACGGCCACGACCTGTCGCTCATCAGACATTCTGCGTGCAATGACACCCCAGTTTCGACCCGAGCCATATAGCCCATGGGCAATCAGCAAAGGCGGGTTTGAAGTCGGTTCACCATGGATGATCGTGTTCAGCATGTCCGTGTGATACCTGTCGTGCCGACAAACAGCCAGCCCCATTGTGGCGCGTGTCCGGCCCGGATACAGTGCCGCGGCAGGAGGCCCCGATATGGCGCAAAACCCCGACATCCAAACTCAAATCGCGCAGACCGTGCAGTTGTTGCGCGACAAGTTGGGTGTGCAGGACAAGACTCTGACGGCCTCGGTCAGAAAAGCCAAACGTCAATTGCCCCGGCGCATTTACAAACAGGCGCTGCTTTTGGCCGATGCCGAGCAGATGGCGGCCCATCCCAAGCTGAGGCTGGTGCTGGACACGCGCAAACTGGCCCGCGCGTCAGAAGAGGTGCAGGATCATCTGACCGGCATAAATCTGGCCGACCGCAGGCTGGGCTGGTTTCTGGGAATGCTGGGTGGGTTGGCTTTCAACTTGTTGGCCCTGTCGGTTCTGCTTCTTTTGTTTCTGCGGTGGCAGGGCTTCATATGAAAAACGGCGCCGCTGGGGCGCCGTTCAACTTTTTGATATCCTGACGTTCTACAGGTTCGGATAGATCGGGAAGCGCGCGCACAGTTCGGCCACTTCGGCCTTGACCTTGGCTTCGACCGCGCCGTTACCTTCTTCGCCATTAGCGGCCAGACCGTCGACCACTTCGATGATCCAATCCGCGATCTGGCGGAACTCGACCTCACCAAACCCACGAGTGGTTCCTGCGGGCGAGCCCAGGCGAATGCCCGACGTGATGGTTGGCTTTTCGGGGTCGAACGGAACGCCGTTCTTGTTGCAGGTGATGTGCGCACGACCCAAGGCTTTCTCGGTCGCGTTGCCCTTAACGCCTTTGGGGCGCAGGTCGACCAGAACCACATGGGTGTCGGTGCCGTGGGTGACCGTGTCCAGACCGCCTTTGATCAGCTGGTCCGACAGCGCCTGCGCGTTGGTCACGACCTGTTGGATGTAGGTTTTGAACTCGGGGCGCAGCGCCTCACCAAAGGCGACAGCTTTACCAGCGATGACGTGCATCAGCGGGCCGCCCTGAATGCCGGGGAAGATGGCCGAGTTCACTTTCTTGGCGATCGCCTCGTCATTGGTCAGGATCATGCCACCGCGGGGACCGCGCAGGGTCTTGTGGGTGGTGGTGGTGGCCACATGCGCATGCGGGAAGGGGCTCGGATGCTCGCCTGCTGCAACCAGACCGGCAAAGTGCGCCATATCCACGTGCAGGTAAGCGCCGACCATATCGGCAATCTCGCGCATGCGGGCAAAGTCGATCTGGCGCGGGATGGCCGAGCCACCTGCGATGATCAGCTTGGGCTGGTGCTCTTTCGCCAGCGCCTCGACCTGATCATAGTCCAGCATGTTGTCTTGCTGGCGCACGCCGTATTGAACAGCCTTGAACCACTTGCCGGACTGGTTCGGGGCTGCGCCGTGGGTCAGGTGGCCTCCTGCGTCCAGGCTCATGCCCAGAATGGTGTCGCCGGGCTGGATCAGCGCCTGGAACACACCCTGGTTGGCTTGGCTGCCCGAGTTCGGCTGAACGTTGGCAAATCCGCAGCCAAACAGTTCTTTGGCGCGATCGATGGCCAGATTTTCGGCGACATCAACGAACTGGCAACCGCCATAATAACGACGACCCGGATAGCCTTCGGCATATTTGTTGGTCATCACCGAACCCTGCGCTTCCATCACCGCGGCAGACACGATGTTCTCGGATGCGATCAGTTCGATCTCGTCGCGCTGACGTCCCAGCTCGGATGTAATCGAGCCGAACAGCTCGGGATCACGGTCAGCGAGGGATTGGGTGAAAAATCCGGTATCACGAAGATTGGCGTTCATGGGGGCTCCACATACTGGGGGGTAATTTGCGGATTTCCTATCGGAAACTGGCAAGCGGCAAAAGGCTTAAAGCGACGATTTGGCCAACTGCGGCGTCAAGACTGGCCTATCGGGGAAAGGTATGGTTGTTTCGGAACCAAATGTGCAGCACCGGAAACCGCAACAGATGATTCAGAGAATCGCTTTTCTTGCCAGCGACGCCAAAGTGGCGCAAACCGCGCGCGACACGCTGGTAAGGCGTTATGGCAACGCAGCGCCGCGTGATGCGGACGTGGTCGTTGCGCTGGGCGGCGATGGCTTCATGCTGCACACGCTGCACAACATGCAGCATCTGGATACGCCTGTTTACGGCATGAACCGTGGCACCATCGGATTTCTGATGAACGAGTTTCATGAGACTGACCTGATGGAACGCCTTGATGTAGCGATAGAAGAGGTCATCAATCCACTGGCCATGCGCGCGATGGACCAGTCCGGCAAGATGCATGAGGCGCTTGCGATCAACGAGGTATCCCTGCTGCGGGCCGGTCCGCAGGCCGCACGGCTCAAGATCAGTGTGGACGGACGGGTTCGCATGGACGAGTTGGTCTGTGATGGGGCGCTGTTGTCTACGCCTGCGGGGTCCACGGCCTATAATTACTCGGCCCATGGTCCGATTCTGCCGATTGGGTCCGATGTTCTGGCCCTGACCGCGATCGCCGCGTTTCGCCCGCGCAGGTGGCGGGGTGCTTTGTTGCCCAAGATCGCCAAGGTTCGGTTTGATGTGCTGGACGCGGATAAACGCCCGGTCATGGCCGACGCCGATTCTATCTCGTTCCCGGATATCGACTGGGTCGAGATCAGGTCCGAGCCTTCGATCCAGCATCGCATCCTTTTCGACCCCGGTCATGGGCTGGAAGAACGGCTGATCTCGGAACAATTCACCTGATTTTGCATGTCGATGGCAGATTTTTCGCTCTTATGTGAACCAGTTCACAGGAGATTGATTAACCATGGATTAATGTGAACTTGCCCGGAGACACATCAACGGCGGGAGTGAGTGGCCGCCAACGGTGTTTTCGAAATGAACGCGCAGTTTTCGCGCTGGCAAGGGTAGGTGGTGCTACGCTTGTTATCGGATCTCCGGGCATATTTTAGAAAGTGGGCCCCGGGTACAAAACCCCGGGGTCAATTTCTTTTGGCAGGGGTCAGTTGACCTGATCCATCCTTTCCCACAGCGGTAGGCACATCTGTCCTACCCGTGCTTCGATCGCGGCGGCGGCATCTACGGCCATATCCTCGCGCCAGCGCGCTGCAGCAATCTGGACGTTTATCGGTTGTGGCCCGTTTGGTAGATCGGCCAGACGCGCTGGAACACTGGCGGCGGGAAGGCCAAGGAAATTCATCGCGTAGGAATAGACCGCGCAGCCCAGAACTTCGTGGACGCCTTCGGGGCCTTCGGTGTCACGGTCGGGGCCGAAAAAGGGTTGCGGCAGAAACGGTGACAGAATCAGCGGATAATCCAGCATAAATAATGCCCATTCCCGCGCGTACTGTGTTCGCTTGGCCAACATACCGATCAGCTCGGTTCCGGTGATGGGCGGAAATTCCTGGAAGTATACTTCAAAGATATCGCGGATGGTTTGCGATCCGGCGGCCTCTATATCTGTTTTCAACAAGGTCAGAACTTCACCCATCAACGCGCGATACCCACCGCGCCCGCATTCGAACACGTCGGGTGTGTTCACCTCTTGCACGTCATACCCCGCGTCCATCAGCGCGTCACGGGCGGTGTCCAGCGCTTTGTCGACCTCGGGGTGTAAATCATAGCCGTAGGTGTTCTTGGTAAAGGCAACCTTGATGGGCCCGACGGTCTTGTCCCCGCGCCACGACATGGCAACATGAAACGGATCGCGGGGATCAGCCGCGATCAGGCTGGGCATCGACAGGTGCAAATCCGCAACCGAACGGGTGATCAGCCCTTGCACTGACATGGATTGCGCAAGCAAACCCCGCTCGACCTTTTGACTTGGGTTAAAGGCGGGTACGCGGCCCAGACCTGGCTTCACGGTCACCGCACCGTTGGCGGCCGCTGGAAACCGCAGGCTGCCGCCGATATCATTGCCATGCGCCAAGGCCCCGATCCCCGCCATCACCGCCGCACCGGCACCACCCGAAGATCCACCCGGCGAGATATGCCGCCCCCACGGGTTATACGTGCGGCCGTGCAGTTCGTTATCCGTGTCGGCACGAAACGAGAATTCGGGTGTATTGGTACGGCCGATCACAATAGCACCTGCGTTTTGCAGATTTCTGACGACCGGGGCATCATCGGGTGCAATCACATCCTTTAAAGCGACGACGCCGTTCGTGGTTGCATGCCCTCTTTGATCGACGTTGATCTTTATGGTGACAGGCACGCCGTGCAGTGGGCCGGGTTCCGCGCCCCCGGCGACTGCATTGTCCAGTTCACGCGCATGGCTGACGGCCTCGGTTTTGAGGTCTTCGACGACGGCATTGAGGTCGGGATTGACCTGATGCATCCTGTCGATCGAGGATTTTATAGCGTCTTCCGCGCTGATCTCGCCCTTGCGGGTCAGGTTCGTCAGGTCGGTGGCGTTCAGACGCCATAAGTCACGTATTGTCATGGGGCCTCACTGTCTTAGTCAGACTGTAGAGGCCCCAAGGCGGGTTGCAAGGGCAGGGGTGCAGCAGCGCTGCACTGTGCTCTATTTCTGGGCGTAGCCGAGTGTTTTCAGGGCGTCTGTGATCTCGTCCAGAATGGCCGGATCGTCGATGGTTGCGGGCGTTTTGTAGTCCTTGCTGTCGGCAATCGACACCATCGTCCCGCGCAAGATCTTGCCCGACCGCGTCTTGGGCAGGCGATCCACCACAACAGCCTGTTTGAAGGCTGCGACTGGGCCGATCTTGTCGCGTACCAGCTTAACCACATCCTGCACGACCTCACCGTGGTCACGATCACAACCTGCATTCAGGCAAAGGAAGCCAACCGGCATCTGGCCCTTCAACTGATCGGTTACGCCGATCACGGCGCATTCCGCTACGTCGGGGTGAGAGGCCAGAACCTCTTCCATACCGCCAGTAGACAGGCGGTGACCCGCGACGTTGATCACGTCATCGGTGCGGGCCATGATGTATAGGTACCCGTCCTCATCGATCATGCCCGCGTCGCCGGTTTCATAGTAGCCGGGGAAATGCTCAAGATATGCGCTTTTGAACCGTTCTTCAGCATTCCACAGTGTTGGCAAAGTGCCGGGGGGAAGGGGAAGCTTTACTGCGATGGCGCCCAACTCTCCGGCTTTCATGGGGTGGCCGCCTTCGTCCAGGATCTGCACGTCATAACCAGGCATCGGCTTGGCGGGTGACCCAAGTTTGATCGGCAGTTCCTCGATCCCAAGCGGGTTTCCTGCGATGGGCCAGCCGGTTTCAGTTTGCCACCAATGATCGATCACCGGTACTTTCAGTGCATCCTGCGCCCAGACGATCGTGTCCGGGTCAGCCCGCTCACCGGCAAGGTAAAGCGCGCCCAAATGGGACATGTCGTAGTTGTTGATCAGTTCACCTTGCGGGTCCTCGCGTTTGACCGCACGGATCGCTGTTGGTGCGGTGAAAAAGCTTTTGACCTTGTGTTCGGAAATAACGCGCCAGAACGTACCGGCGTCGGGTGTGCCCACCGGCTTGCCTTCGAACACGATCGTGGTGTTTCCGTGGATCAACGGCGCGTAACAAATGTAAGAGTGACCCACGACCCACCCCACGTCGGATGCTGCCCAGAACACGTCACCGGGGTCCACATTGTAGATATTCTTCATCGTCCAGTTCAGCGCCACCAAATGGCCTGCGGTGGGGCGAACGACACCTTTGGGCGCACCTGTCGTACCCGAGGTGTAGAGGATATAGGCCGGGTCGTTGCCGGCGACCGGAACACACTCGGCCGGTTCGACACCGTATTGGAAGCCATGCCAGTTGAAGTCGCGACCTTCAATCAGTTGTGCAACCTCTTGCTCGCGTTGGAAAATAACGCAGAAATCGGGTTTGTGCTCGGCCAAATCGATGGCCCCGTCCAATAGGGGTTTGTAGTGGACAACGCGCCCGGGCTCCATCCCGCACGAGGCGGCGATGATTGCTTTGGGTTTCGCATCGTCGATCCGAACAGCCAACTCGTTGCTGGCAAAGCCTCCAAAGACCACCGAATGTACGGCCCCAAGACGGGCGCAGGCTAGCATGGCCTCCAACGCTTCGGGGATCATGGGCATGTAGATAATGACCCGGTCGCCTTTTTCCACGCCCTTGGCCCGCAATGCACCGGCCAGCATCGCGACGCGATTACGCAGCTCGACATACGAGATCTCGCGCTTGGTGTGGGTGATAGGGCTGTCGTAGATTATTGCCGTCTGCTCGGCGCGGCCGTTTTCCACGTGGCGATCCACGGCGTTCCAGCATGTGTTGACTTGGGCGTCCGAGAACCATTCGTAGATCGGAGCGTTGTCGTCGAACAGGGCTTTGGTCGGTGGACGCACCCAGTCGATGCTTTTGGCGGCCTCCATCCAAAATTCGTCCGGGTTGGATTTCCAGCTGTCGAAAACGTCCTGGTAAGCCACGATGATCTCCTCCGATAGTTCAGTGCGCTTTGTGTAAAGTGGCCGAAGGGTAACGGACAAGCGACGCTTAAGTCGGAGCGTCACTTTATCGCAAAATATTTGCATATCTTTGGAAGTTGAGGTGCAAATTTTTGCAAATGCACTTTTTGGGCGCAGTATGGTGGGTATCGTGGGGAATTTTTGCAAAGTTGCAAAGAGGGCTGAGCAAACAAGTCTCAGAATCATACCGGGCGCCTTAGCTGGCGCCCGGTTCGAATTATTGAGAGATTAGGTTACACGACTACCCGTAGTGGGTAACGGGCGTACCCGCTATTGCGGCCATGTTCAGCAACCCACGCGCGGTGATTGATGGCGTCACGATATGCGCCTTGTTGCCCATCCCCATCAGGATCGGCCCAACCTCCAGCCCGTCCGCTTTCATTTTCAGAATGTTTCGCACGCCACTGGCCGCGTCAGAATGCGCGAAGATCAACACATTCGCGGCACCCTCCATGCGGGAATTCGGGAAGATGCGCGAGCGCAGCTCGGGGTCTAGCGCAAGGTCAAGATTCATCTCGCCCTCATAGGTAAAGTCACGCGGCTCCGAGTCCAGAATATCCAGCGCCGCCCGCAGACGTTTGCCTGACCCTTCCGCCTGATTGCCAAACTGGGATTGCGAGCAAAAGGCGATTTTGGGTTCAAGCCCAAAGCGGCGCACGTGACGCGCTGCCCCGATTGTGCTTTCAGCCAGTTCCTCGGGTGAGGGCAGTTGCCGAACATGGGTGTCAGCAATAAACAACGGCCCGTCTTCCAGGATCATCAGCGACAGCGCCCCGTGCGGACGTAAGTCTCCGTCGCTCAAAATTTGTTGCACATAGTTCAAGTGCCAGCGGTACTCGCCAAAGGTTCCGCAGATCATACTGTCTGCATCGCCCCGATGCACGGCAATCGAGGCAATAGCAGTGTTGTTGGTCCGCATGATCGCCTTGGCCAGATCAGGCGTAACGCCACGGCGCTGCATCAGTCCGTGATATGTATTCCAATAATCATAATAGCGCGGGTCGTCTTGCGGGTTTACGATCTGGAAATCCTCACCCGGCCGGACGGTCAGACCCAGCCTTTCGCATCGGGCATCGATTACATCGGGACGACCGATCAGAATCGGGGTCTCGGTAGTTTCTTCCAAAATAGCTTGGGCTGCGCGCAGGACGCGCTCGTCTTCGCCCTCGGCAAAGACGATCTTGCGGGACGCGGCCGAGGCGGCCTCGAACACCGGTCGCATGATCAGCGCCGATTTGAAAACGGTTTGGTTGAGCTGTTCTTTATACGTTTCGATATCGGCAATCGGGCGTTTGGCCACACCGCTCGCCATAGCGGCCTTGGCCACCGAGGATGACACCACGCCCACAAGGCGCGGGTCAAAGGGTTTGGGGATCAGATAGTCGGGACCGAAGGTCAGTTGTTCACCCTTGTAGGCGGCAGCAGCCTCGGCACTGGTGGTGGCGCGGGCCATTTCGGCGATACCGTCGACACAGGCGATCTGCATCTCATCGTTGATCTCGGTTGCGCCAACATCCAGCGCGCCGCGGAAGATGAAGGGAAAGCACAGGACGTTGTTCACCTGATTGGGAAAGTCGCTGCGGCCCGTGGCGATGATTGCATCCGGCGCAACCTCGCGCGCGGCATCGGGCAGAATTTCCGGGTTCGGGTTGGCCAGCGCAAAAATGATCGGGCGGCTAGCCATTTTCGCGACCATCTCGGGCTTGAGCACATTCGGCCCACTAAGGCCAAGGAACAGGTCCGCATCCCCGATCACGTCATCCAGCGTGCGCAGATCGGATTTCTGTGCGAACTGGTCCTTGTGCGGATTCATATCCTCGGCGCGGCCCTCGTAGACCAGACCGTGAATATCGCACAGCCAGATATTCTCGCGCTTGACGCCTAGCTTGACCAACATGGACAGGCAGGCAATCCCCGCCGCCCCGCCGCCGGTCGAGACGACTTTGATATCTTCGAACGATTTGCCGGCAACGTGCAGCGCGTTCTTGGCGGCCGCCCCCACAACGATGGCAGTGCCGTGCTGGTCGTCGTGAAAAACGGGGATATTCATCCGCTCGCGGCAGATTTTCTCGACGACGAAGCAGTCGGGGGCTTTGATGTCTTCAAGGTTGATTGCGCCAAAGGTCGGTTCCAGCGCGCAGACGATATCAGCCAGCTTCTCGGGGTCAGGCTGATCGACCTCGATGTCGAAACAGTCGATACCCGCGAATTTCTTGAACAGGACGGCCTTGCCTTCCATCACCGGTTTTGAGGCCAGCGCACCGATGTTGCCCAGCCCCAATACTGCCGTCCCGTTTGAGACTACCGCCACAAGGTTGCCACGCGCTGTATAAAGCTCGGCATTTTGGGGGTCGGCCTTAATTTCAAGGCTCGCTTCGGCCACGCCGGGTGAGTAGGCGCGCGCCAAGTCGCGACCGTTGGCCATCGGCTTAGTTGCTTTGATCTCTAGCTTTCCGGGCTTTGGATGGGCGTGGTAGTCAAGCGCGGCCTGCCGCAGGCTGGGGGTGTCAGACATTGGCGATTTATCTCCGTTCCGAAATTTGATTGACCGTTAAACCATTTTTTCCGGCTTGGCTACGTTACGTCATTTTGCAGCATGTTTTCGGCGACATGAGCGCGTGAGTTGCATTTCAATTCAAAGTAACTAGTTTCGAGCATCTTCGAAAACCTGTCTTTCAGACGCAAGAACAAAGGCCAGACATGAGCTTTAATGAGGATCTCCGGACTGGTTCCAAAGGGCATATTTACTTTGGGCTTCCTGCTGCTCTGGCCGCAATGGCGCTTGTGTTGGTCGTTATCTCTATCTGGCCGGAACAGGCATCGCGTTTCAACCAAGAGGGCGGCTTGATCGAGACTGGCTCGGCTTTTGCTTTGCTGGCGGCGGGCTTTGCAGCGTTTTACCGCTTTCCCGGCGTCAAGCGCCTGTACATCGGCGTCGTGTGTCTTCTGTTGGCCGAGCGCGAGCTTGAAGCGGATGTCTACTCGGTTGGAACCTTTCCTCATACGATCCTCAGTGGTTTGGACGTGATGCTGGACATGACTGCCGTGCGCATAGTGCTGGCGGTGATCGTGTTGGGTGGGTTGATTTGGCACGGAATTCCGACGGGTTGGCGTGCTTTGAAGGCACGCGCGCCGTTTTTGCTTGTGTTTTTCCTGGCGGGGATGTCGGCGGTGGTCGCGCAACTGCTGGAAGAGGTGTCCGGGATGATGGGCGCGGATATGTCTCAGACCATGATACTGCGCCTGTTTGTGCTGGAAGAAACGCTTGAGATGTTCTTTTCGATTGGCATTCTGGCCGCTGTTCTGATCGGATGGCCGAAAGCCAAGACCGAAGAGACAGTGAATGACCAACAACCAGACCAAAGCTGAGATTCGTCTGCCCACGCAGGAGCTGCGCGACGATATCCCCTTTTTTACCAAGGTGCTGGGGATGCGGATGGATATGATCTATCCCGCCGATGACCCTCGGGTGGCGGTGTTTTCCGGCCATGGGCTGCGGTTGCGTGTCGAAAAGGACGCGCCGGAAAGTCCCGGAACTCTGCGCATACTGACCGATGACCCCGACAGCTTTGCCGACGGGCAGCGCGGCCTAGTGGCCCCGAACGGCACAAAGATCGAGATTGATGAGCTGAATCCGCCCATGGTCATGCCCGACACCGTTCATTCCTTCGTGGTGCGCAGGCTCAAGGATCAGGCCCCGTGGATCATTGGTCGCGCCGGCATGCACTATCGTGATCTGGTGCCTGACCGGCTGGGCGGATCGATCATCGCCAGCCATATCCGCATTCCTGATGGCGGGCCTGTGCCGGACATGGTGCATTTCCACAAGGTCGGGTTCCAACTGATCTTCTGCATCTACGGCTGGGTGGATGTGGTCTATGAAGATCAGGGCGACAAGATGCGCCTGACCGCTGGTGATTGCTTTATCCAGCCACCCGAAATCCGTCACCGCGTGCTTGAGGCCTCGGACAATGTGCAGGTGATAGAGATCGGCGTGCCTGCCGAACATGTCACCGAGATTGACCACGACATGGACCTGCCCACTCAGCACTACCGCCCCGATCGTGAATGGCAGGGGCAAAAGTTCGTCTTCAATCGGGCCGAAGGCGCGGATTGGGTGCCGTTCCGCCTGCCGGGCTATATCTGCCGCGACACCACGATTGCGGAAAACACCAAGGGCGTGGCCGGGGTGCAGGTCGTGCGCAAAGGGCAGGGTGATCCGCAATGGGCTGCCCATGACACAGATATCCATTTCACCTTTGTAATGAACGGCGCGGTCACGTTAGAGGGTGACGGGCGCGAGCCATACCCGCTGGAACAGGGCGACGCGTTTGTGATCCCTCCGGGGATGCGGACGCGCCTGTCGGACCCGTCGGATGATGTGGAACTGCTTGAAGTAACGCTGCCCGGCACGTTCAACACACGGCTGGAGTAAGAATTGCGGCGCGCGGGGCTTCACCTTGGTGCCTTGTTTCACTAGAACAGTATTTTTCTGACCAGATGATCAAAAATTGGGGAATCGCCATGAGCCTGAAAGACGCAGCCCTCTTAGTCCGCGAAAATGCCTATGCACCCTATTCGAACTTCAAGGTCGGAGCGGCGATCCGATCTGCCTCGGGCGAGATTTATTCCGGATGCAATGTCGAAAACGTGGCCTATCCCGAAGGCACCTGCGCTGAAGCAGGGGCGATTGCCGCCATGGTTGCCGCAGGTGAGCAGGAACTGACCGAGGTTTATGTGGTTGCCTCATCGCCTCAGCCCGTACCGCCCTGTGGGGGGTGCCGTCAGAAACTGGCTGAGTTTGGCAAGCGCGAGGTCAAGGTGACGCTGGCCTCGGTCGAAGGGGCTGAAATGGAAACCAGCATCGGCGATCTGCTGCCGGGGGCCTTTGGCGCCTCGCATATGGAGTGAGCTATGGACGCCCGTTCGATCAACGCCAAGCTGCGCCGTGGTCAGGTGCCCACGGCCGAAGAACTGCGCTGGTTCGCGCAAGGTCTGGCTGATGGTGGCGTCAGTGATGCGCAGGCTGGGGCTTTTGCGATGGCCGTCTGTATGGGCGGTCTGGGCGCGCAGGGCCGCGCTGACCTGACGGTTGCAATGCGCGACAGCGGCGACGTTCTGACATGGGACGTGGATGGCCCGGTGATCGACAAACACTCGACCGGAGGGGTGGGAGATAGTGTCAGTCTGGTGCTTGCGCCTGCACTGGCTGAGATGGGGGCCTATGTCCCGATGATCTCGGGTCGTGGGTTGGGCCATACCGGTGGGACGCTGGACAAGCTTGAGTCGATTCCGGGCGTGACCACTCAGATCAGCGAAGATCGTCTTGCGCAGATTTTGCGCGAAACCGGCGCGGCCATAGTTGGTGCAACGGGGCAGATCGCCCCTGCGGACAAGCGGCTCTATGCGATCCGCGATGTGACGGCGACCGTGGAAAGCCTGGACCTGATCACCGCTTCGATCCTGTCCAAGAAGCTGGCCGCCAGCCCTGATGCTCTGGTGCTGGATGTCAAGGTGGGCAGCGGCGCGTTTATGAAAACCCACGAAGATGCGCGCAAACTGGCACAGGCCCTGACCCAGACCGCGAATGCTGCGGGATGCCGCACCTCGGCGGTGATCACGGATATGAACCAACCTCTGGCCCCGGCGCTGGGCAACGCGTTAGAGATCTGCGAGGTCATGAAGGCCATGACCAACGGGCGCAACACGCCCTTGGCCGAAATCTCGGCCGAGTTGGGCGGCGTTTTGCTGGTTGATGCCGGGATGTGTGCGACCTTGGATGAGGGGCGCAAGAAACTGGCCGAAATTATCCGCTCTGGCCGTGCGGCCGAAAGGTTCGGGCGCATGATGGCCGCGGTCGGCGCGCCACTGCATTTCGTCGACAACTGGTCGCGGTACTTGCCCGAGGCCAGCGTGATTCTTGAAGTTCCTGCGCCAAGCACGGGCTATGTCACTGCGATGGATGGCGAAGCGTTGGGGCTGGCCGTCGTTGCGCTTGGCGGCGGGCGGCAAGTTGAAAGCGACGTGATCGACCCCGCCGTTGGAATTTCCAATATCGTCCGGCTGGGCGACAAGCTGGACAAAGGCGCGCCGTTGGCCATTATCCACGCCGCGCGCGAGGACGCGGCGCAACAGACGGCGCAGGCCGTCCTGCAGGCGATCAGCCTCGGGCCGGACAGCCCCTCGCTGCCGGGGATCGTGCATGAAAGGATCACCGCATGACCCGCGCGTTTCTGGTCGTGATGGACTCGGTCGGCATCGGCGGCGCGCCGGATGCGGATCACTTTTTCAACGGCACGGTGCCCGATACGGGGGCCAACACGCTGGCCCATATTGCGCAGGCCTGCGCTGACGGGCGGGCCGAGGATGGGCGCTCGGGCCCGCTGCACTTGCCTCATCTGGACGCTTTGGGGCTGGGGGCGGCGACCCGTCTGGCCTCGGGCGCGGATACGCCGGGGCTGCGGGCGGAACCGACCGGCCTATGGGGCTGCGCGCGGGAACATTCGCCGGGTAAGGACACGCCCTCGGGCCATTGGGAACTGGCCGGGCTGCCGGTGCCGTGGGACTGGCATTACTTTCCGGATACGCAGCCAGCCTTTCCTGCCGACCTCAGCCGGGCCGCCGCCGAGGCTGCAGGAACCGACGGCATATTGGGCGATTGCCACGCCTCGGGTACGGCTATCATTGCAGACCTGGGCGCCGAACATCTGCGCACCGGCTGGCCGATCTGCTATACCTCGGCTGACAGCGTGTTCCAGATCGCGGCGCATGAGGAACATTTTGGCCTCGACCGCCTGCTTGAAATGTGCCGAACTCTGGCCCCACGCCTGCATGAGATGAAAGTGGGCCGGGTCATCGCGCGACCATTCGTGGGAACGCCGGAACAGGGCTTCACCCGCACCACCAACCGCAAGGATTTCGCGATCCTGCCGCCCGCGCCGGTTCTGACCAATTGGGCGCAGGATGCGGGGCGGCGCGTTCATGCGGTGGGAAAGATCGGTGATATCTTCTCGATGCAGGGGATCGACGCATTGCGCAAAGGCTCGGACGCGGAGCTGATGCGTCACCTCTCCGATCTGGTCGATGAGGCGGAAGAGGGCAGCCTGACCTTCGCCAATTTTGTCGAGTTCGACAGCCTGTACGGCCATCGCCGCGACATCAGCGGCTATGCCCGCGCGTTGGAATGGTTTGACCGTGAAATCGGCGCAATCATCGCCCGTCTGCGGCCCGGAGACTTGGTGCTGCTGACCGCCGACCACGGCAATGACCCCAGCTGGATCGGCACCGACCATACGCGCGAACAGGTGCCCGTTCTGATCGCCGGGCGAGGCGCGGGCCAGGTCGGCGCAGTGAATTTCACCGATATTGCGGCTAGCATCGCACACCACCTGAACATCCCGGCGCAGGGGCCGGGGCGGAGTTTTCTATGAGCGTCGCAGACCTTCCCAAAATCGAATTGCACCTGCACCACGAAGGCGCGGCCCCGCCTGCCTTTATCCGGCAGTTGGCCCATGAAAAGCGCATCGACCTGAGCGGGATTTTCAAACCCGACGGCAGCTATGATTTCCGCGATTTCGCCCATTTCCTCAGCGTGTATGAGGCCGCCTGCGAAGTGCTGAAATCGCCCGAGGATTTCCGCCGCCTGACACTGGCCATCCTCGAAGAAAGCGCGGCGAACGGAGTGGTTTATTCGGAAACCTTCCTCAGCCCCGATTTCTGTGGCGGCGGCGACCTGCACGCCTGGCGCGACTACCTGACCGCCATTCGGGACGCGGCGGATGAGGCCGAGCGCAAATACGACATCACCCTGCGTGGGGTCGTGACCTGTGTGCGCCATTTCGGTCCTGAAAAAGCAAAGCTCAGCGCCCATTGTGCAGCGGAAACCGCTGGTGATTGGATCACCGGCTTTGGCATGGGCGGGAACGAGGCTATGGGAGCTCAGGGGGACTATAAGTGGTCCTTTGACTGCGCCCGCGAGGCTGGTCTGCGCCTGACCACGCATGCCGGAGAGTTTGGTGGCCCCGAAAGCGTGCGTGATGCTATTCGAGACTTGCGTGTGGAACGTGTGGGCCACGGTGTACGCGCCGCCGAAGACCCAGACCTGGTCCGCGAGATTGTGGACCGCGACATCACGATTGAGGTCTGCCCCGGCTCGAACGTGGTACTGGGGCTTTTCCCCGATTTCGCGGCGCATCCGATTGCCAAATTGCGCGATGCGGGTGTGAAGGTCACAATTTCCACGGACGATCCGCCGTTTTTCCACACCACAATGAGGCGTGAATATGAGATGTTGAGCAAAGCGTTCGGCTGGGATGCTGAAGTTTTTGCCGCGCTGAACGAAACCGCACTGAACGCAGCTTTTTGCGATGAAGAGACCCGCGCGCGGGTCAAGACAAGACTGGAGAGAACATGAGCGAACACCTGACCGTCGTTGACCACCCGCTGGTGCAGCACAAACTGACGCTCATGCGGGACAAGGGCACCTCGACCGCCAGCTTCAGGCAGTTGCTGCGCGAGATCACTCAGCTGCTGGCCTATGAGGTCACACGTGAGATGCCGCTGACCACCCGCCATATCGAAACTCCGATGGAGGAGATGGACGCCCCCATCCTGGCTGGTAAGAAGCTGGCGCTGGTGTCGATCCTGCGGGCCGGAAACGGGATGCTGGACGGGGTGCTAGAGCTGGTCCCCTCGGCCCGCGTGGGTTTTGTCGGCCTCTACCGCGATGAGGAAACGCTGAAACCTGTTCAGTACTATTTCAAAGCGCCCGAGGGGCTAAAAGACCGTCTGGTCATCGCGGTTGATCCGATGCTGGCCACCGGTAACAGTTCGGCCGCCGCGATTGATCTGCTGAAAGAGGCGGGTGCCACCGATATCCGATTCCTGTGCCTGCTGGCTGCCCCCGAAGGCGTTGCGCGGATGAAAGAAGCGCATCCGGACGTGCACATCGTCACGGCGTCACTGGACCGAGAGCTGAATTCAAAAGGCTATATCATGCCCGGCCTCGGCGACGCGGGCGACCGGATGTTCGGAACCAAGTAAGTCGGATCATCCGCCGCAGATATTCTGCAGCCGGACCCAATCGCGGTCCGGCAGGACCTGCTGTTGGGGACGGCCTGCCATTGGGTCAGCCTCGATCAGGCCCAACACCGTCTCACCGGTTACATCCTTGGCATAGGCAAAAGGTGTCGAGGGCAGAGCGGCTTGGGCAAAGACCTCCAGCAGGTCATCATCCGGCAGGGAAGGGCGGGGCTGTGACAGGACCTCTTCGGTATAGGCATCCACGATGTCGGGCGTCAGTTCGCCGGTTGTCAGCAGTCTAAAGGCAGTGCCCGCTCCGGTGCGGTTCAGCAGATCCTCAAGCGGATCCTGTGCCTGCATTCGTGCGCGTTCTGCAATGATGTACCCGGCGGCAACCGAGGGATCCTCGTGATCTTCGACTAGCGCCCGGTTTAACAACACGATCCCGCCCGGCAGGCTGAGACTGCTTTGCACGCCCGCCGGAAGGATGACGACTTCGCGTACACCTGTGCGTGCGGCCATTTGATCTAACGCTTCTTGGGCGTCTTCGGACGTGCACGCCCGCCCCGATACGCGCTCGATCCGGTCAAGGATTGCACCACCGATATCATGCCGTTTGATCTCGGGAACAACCGAGACCACGTGGTTCTGAAGCGCAACCGGAACCCAAAGCAAAAGCAAGGCCAGAACAGCGACAATGACACCCGCAACGCTGAGCCACCGCAAACGCCCGGGATGTGGGCGCGCGCGGTCGATGGCGCGTTGCAAACGGTCTATCGCCTCGATCATGGTGGTTTCGGTTTCTTCCAGCTCCAGCGTCTCGTCCGGGTCGCCATCGGGATTGAAGACCGCTGGATAACCACCCGGATTCTGTCGTTCCAGCGCCGCCAGGGACCAATGTGTCAGCGCCTTGTCGTTGAAATCCGAGATCGTCAGTGTGGCTTCGCCGATGGAAACCACGACTTCGCGCCGTTGAACGTCGGGCGAAGGACGCCACAGACCGGTGGCCTCGATCCGTTGGTACTGTTTCAGGGCCGTCATCACGGTGGGAACTGCTCATTATTGATTGAGGTCAGTTTAGCACGCAAAAATCCAGTGGCGCAAACCTGTTGCGCCTGGTTCTGTAAATGTGCTGGATGGTGCAGGGCCTTGGGGGCAAGGCTTTATTGGTTTAACAACAAGGCATACCATGTCGCCCGACACGCAGACCTCACCGATCTTGGCCTCGATCCTGATGATAAGCTCGATGGCGATCATTGGGGTGGTGGATAATGTGGTGATCTTGTTGGCCGAGACGATCGGCCTTTGGCAGTTCCACCTAAGCCGCGCCGCGTTGATGCTGCCGTTGATCGTAGGATTGTCGCTATTGGGTTTCGGGAAGTTGCGCCCAAATCGTCTGGGGCCTGTGATGTTGCGCAGTGTGCTGATCACGTTGGCGATGTTGTTCTATTTTGGTGCGTTGGCCCTGATGCCCATTGCACAGGCCTTGGCGGGGCTGTTTACCTCGCCGATCTTTGTGCTTCTGATATCGACGCTGGCGCTGGGGCAAAAGATCGGGCCCTGGCGTATTTTCGCTGTTTTTTTGGGGTTCACCGGCATTTTATGCGTACTGCAACCGAACCCGTATGAGTTCGATGTAAAGGCGCTGCTACCTGTCGCCGGGGGGCTGTTCTATGCACTGAGCGCTGTCATCACGCGCAGTCACTGCGCAGGGGAAAGCACCGTCGCTCTATTAGCGGCCATGGTCGTCACTTTGGGGTTGGCGGGGGCAACGGGTGTGATCGCCTTGACGGTGTTTCCGCTGACATCGCCCGAGGGGCCGGATGGGTTCGTCACGCGCGGATGGGTTTGGCAGATGCAACCTGCTATCCCCTGGATCGTCGTTCAGGCCGTTGGATCGACAATCGCCGTTTTCATGCTGATCAAAGCCTATCAGATCGGAGAGCCGTCCTATGTCGCGGTATTCGAATACTCGATCATGATTTTTGGCCCCCTGTTCGCCTGGCTTGCCTTTGGCCAGTCGATCGGCGTCATGCAGATCGCAGGGATTGCCCTGATCGCGACGGCGGGCGCCGTATTGGGCTGGAGAGCCGGGCGCACATCCCCCGAGAGCGCCATCGCATGATCATTTCCAGGGGTCGGCGATACGTGTTTGTTCATATCCCCAAAAGCGGAGGGACATCGCTGTCTTTGGCTTTGGAAGACCGGGCTATGAAAGACGATATCCTTGTGGGCGATACACCCAAGGCGCTGCGACGCCGCAAGCGGTTAAAGGCGATGACGGGCGCAGAACGTCTCAGGAAACACGGCGTTTTGTCTGATATCGACGGGATAGCATCCGCGGACGAACTTCGGTCGATGTTCACCTTCACTCTGGTTCGGAATCCTTGGGACCGGATGGTCAGCTACTACCACTGGTTAAGGCATCAAACCTTCGAACACCCAGCAGTCGGGCTGGCTCGCAAACTGCCGTTCACAGAGTTCGTTCTGCACGCTGACACAGCGCGGTCTTTCGCAGCCAACCCGGCGCGACGCTATATGACACTGGCGAACGGGGTCGAGCATTGCAGCGCGTATATCCGTTTGGAACAGTTCGAGAAAGACGCCGAGCCTTTGTTCGAACATCTCGGGTTCAGGCTGTCGCTGCCACAATCGAACCGTTCAGACCGTGTTGCAGATTACCGAGGTTATTTCACGCCAACGACACGCGCCGCTGTTGCTGCGACGTGTGCCGAAGATATCGAAAGGTTCGGCTACGGCTTTGATGATTTCGGGATATGATCACGGGTTGATTTGACGTCAACATTGCGCCAACCCGCAGACAGGAAAACTGGCGCATGCAGAACATGCGCCAGTTTTTTAATTCAGGCTGCTTTCGCTTCGGGGTCGAAGCGGCCGTAGAAGGTCTGGCCTTTCTCGGCCATCTCGCGCAGCAGCGGCGGGCAGGCGAAGCGATCACCGTATTTCGCCGTCAGTTGGTCGCAACGCTCGGCCGCATAAGGTGCACCGATGATGTCGACCCAGCTGAGCGGACCACCGGACCAGGGCGCAAAGCCCCAAGCCAGGATCGCGCCAACATCGGCCTCGCGGATGTCTTCCACTACGCCTTCTTCCAGCGCACGGACGGCTTCCAGAACCTGAGCGAACATCAGGCGTTCCTGAACTTCGATCAGATCTGGCTGGTCCTCGGCCAGCGGGAATTTGTCCTGCAGACCTTTCCAATATCCCTGACGCTTGCCCTTTTCGTCATAGTCAAAGAAACCGGCCTTGGACTTACGGCCCAGACGCCCCTGTTCTTCCATCCAGAAGATCAGATCGTCGGCGCTGCTTGCCGGATAGGCATCGCCCATCGCGGCCTTGGTGGCGCGGGCGATCTTGGCCCCCAGATCGATCGAGGTTTCATCGGTCAGGGTAATTGGTCCCACCGGGAAGCCCAGCTGACGTGCGGCGTTGTCGACCAGCACGGGGCTGACACCTTCGGTCACCATACGGGCGCCTTCGTTCAGGTAGGGGATGATGCAACGGTTGCAGTAGAAGAACCGCGCGTCGTTGACCACGATGGGCGTTTTGCGGATCTGGCGCACATAATCCAGCGCTTTGGCAACCGCACGATCACCAGTTTCCTTGCCCTTAATGATCTCGACCAGCAGCATCTTCTCGACCGGCGAGAAGAAGTGGATACCAATGAACTGATCAGGGCGCACGCTGGCCTTGGCCAAATCGGTGATCGGCAGGGTCGATGTGTTCGAGGCAAAGATGCAGTCGTCCGAGATAATCGCCTCGACCTTTTTGGTCATGTCGGCTTTGACGGCGGGGTCTTCGAATACGGCTTCGATGATCAGATCGCAGCCTTTCAGCTTCTCCAGATCAGGTGTCGGAGTGATCAGGCCCAGCATGACGTCTTTCTTGTCTTCTGAGATCTTGCCCCGCTTGACCGACTTGTCCAGATAGGTCTCGGAATACGCTTTCCCTTTGTCCGCAGCAGCTTGGTCGCGGTCAATCAGGACAACCTCCATACCGGCTTGGATCGAGACCAGCGCGATACCGGCCCCCATCATGCCTGCACCCAGAACACCGACTTTCCTGACCGACTGATCGGGGATCCCGGCAGGGCGCACGGCGCCTTTGTCCAGTGCCTCTTTGTTCAGGAACAGCGAGCGGATCATTGCACCTGATGACGGGTTCATCAGCACAGTGGTGAACCAGCGAGCCTCGATCCGCAGGGCGGTGTCGAAATCGACCAGCGCGCCTTCATAAACCGCGCTCAGCAAAGCCTTGGCTGCTGGGTAAGCACCCTGAGTTTTGCCGTGCACCATCGCAGAGGCACCGACGAAGTTCATGAAACCGGCTGGGTGGTAGGGGGCACCACCGGGCATCTTGTACCCTTTGGCGTCCCAAGGTTTGACCAGATCAGTCTCCTTGGCGTTCAGAACCCACTCTTTCGCGGCGGCCATGGGGTCGGCGGCGATCTCGTCGATATAGCCAGCACCTTTGGCTTTTTTGACGTCCAGCATCTTGCCTTCCAGCAACAGCGGCGCTGCAGCAATCGTACCCATCTTGCGGATCATGCGCGTGGTGCCGCCTGCGCCGGGGAAGATGCCGACCATGATTTCCGGCAGGCCGTATTTGGCTTTGGGATCTTCACCGGCAAAGATGCGGTGGGTCGACAGGGGCAGTTCCATGCCGATCCCGGCGGCGGTGCCGGGCAGAACGGCTGCAATCGGCTTGCCGCCCTTCTTGGTTTTGAAGTCCATGCCTGCCAATTCAATCTTACGCAGCAGGGCGTGAATTTTCATCGTGCCTTCGAACAGGCCTTTGGCGGGATCGTCACCGGCCTCTTCCTTCATCACGGCCAACAGGTTCAGGTCCATGCCGCCGGCAAAGGAACCCTTCTTGCCCGAGGTGATGATGATGCCTTTGATCTCGTCATCGGCCAGCGCCTGATCGATACAGGCGTCCAGTTGCGTCAGTCCGTCAAAGGACATCACGTTCATTGATTTGCCGGGAACATCCCAGGTAATCGTGCCGACGCCGTCGGCGTCTTTGGTCAGGGTAAACTCGGTCATCCGTCGTCTCCAATCTGGTCAGCCGTCAGCGGGCTGCCGTCTTTCCGGGTGAAGGATTCGCCATCTGCGTCGTCCTTCACCATCATGTCGATATCGCTATAAAAGCCGGTCTCGGTCGGGGTCCGCGTGCCCACCACCAGAAAGGTCGCGGGCGCATCGGTTTTGTTTACAAGGTGGTGGCCGTTGGGCTCACCTGCGGGCCAGGCCGCACAATCACCGGGCTGCATCTCATGCTCACCATCGTCGTCGATCAGGGTGCAGATGCCGGAAAGCACAATGGCGAACTCGTCCTGCTCCATGTGGTAGTGCCGCAGCGAGGACATCCCCGCAGGCTCCAACCGCACGATGTTGACCCCATATTGGGTCAGACCGCCCGCATCCCCCAGCCGCTGAACGAAACGACCTGCAGTCGCCTCGGCCAGCTTGCCAGGATAGGACGATCCCCCAATAAACGGGATCTGAGAGAGATCCAGCTTGGGCATCAGACCCGCTCGATGATGGTCGCGGCACCCATGCCCGACGCAATGCAGAGCGTGGCCAGACCGGTTTCTTTGTCCTGCCGCTCCAGCTCGTCCAACAGAGTACCGATGATCATCGCGCCAGTTGCACCCAGCGGGTGACCCATCGCAATCGAGCCGCCATTGACGTTAACCAGCTCTGGGTCCACATCAAATGCTTGCTGGAACCGCAACACGACCGAAGCGAAGGCTTCGTTCACTTCGAACAGGTCTAAATCCGAAATCTGCATGCCGTTGTCGGCCAAGATTTTCTGGGTCACCGGAACCGGGCCAGTCAGCATGATAGTCGGGTCCAAACCGATCTTGGCAGTGGCCTTGATCCGTGCGCGCGGTTTGATGCCGTGCTTTTCACCGAATTCCTTGTTGCCGATCAGAACGGCCGCAGCCCCGTCCACGATGCCCGAGCTGTTGCCCGCGTGGTGGATGTGGTTGATCTTTTCCAGGTGCGGGTATTTCAGCAGGGCGACTTTGTCGAAGCCCGGCATCTGCTCGCCCATCATCTGGAAGGCAGGGTTCAGGCCGCCGAGGCTCTGCATGTCGGTGCCGGGGCGCATGTATTCGTCATGGTCCAGAATGGTCAGGCCGTTGCGGTCTTTGACGGGGACAATCGACTTGGCAAAGCGGCCTTCTTCCCACGCCTGCGCGGCGCGGCGCTGCGACTCCATCGCCAGCTGGTCTGCCTGATCGCGGCTGAAGCCGTATTCGGTCGCGATGATGTCCGAGGAAATCCCCTGCGGCACGAAATACGTGTCCATCGCCAGCGACGGATCAACGGCAATCGCCGCACCGTCCGACCCCATGGCCACGCGGCCCATCATCTCGACGCCGCCGGCGATGTAGCCGTCACCGGCACCGCCTTTGATCTGGTTGGCAGCCAGATTCACAGCTTCCATGCCCGAGGCGCAGAAGCGGTTGATGGCCAGACCGGGGATCGATTCATCCAAATCCGATGCCAGAACTGCAGAACGGGCCAGACAGCCGCCCTGTTCCATCACCTGCGTGACGTTGCCCCAGATCACGTCTTCAACGGCGTGGCCTTCCAGGTTGTTACGCTCTTTCATTGCGTTAAGGGCGACGGCGGACAGTCGCACCGAGGTTACCTCGTGCAGGCTGCCATCCTTGCGGCCCTTTCCGCGCGGTGTGCGCAGGGCGTCGTAGATGTAAGCTTCGGTCATGATGCTCTCCTTAAGCTCGATCCGGCACTTGGCCGGGCATCAGGTCGTAGGGGTGTTGCCAACCCGGCTGTTCAGACAGCCGCGTCAGCCATTTGTCGATATTGGGCCATTCGGAACGGTCAAAACCGAAGGGCTCGGGGTAATACAGGTATCCGCAGCAGCTGAGATCGGCGTTTGTCACGCCGTCGCCCACGATCCAGTCGCGGCCATCCAGATGTGCGTTCAGAATTTGATAGGCCGACTTCAAACGGCCCTGATTAAAGGCAATGACGTCAGCATTCCGATGCTCTGCGGGGAGGAAATTCATCAAAAATCGTGTCATGCCAGCTCCTGAGCTGAGCTTGTGATTGTCCCACAAAACCCAGCGCAGAACTTCGTACCGCTCCGCGTGAGAATTACCACCAAACTTTCCGGTCTTTTCGGTCACATACGCTTGAATGGCTCCAGACTGGCTGGTGCTGAAATCACCGTCCACCAAGACGGGTGCTTCGCCCATCGCGTTGACATTCGCCCTGTATTCCGGTGTGCGGGTCTGGCCGTTAAAGAAATCAACTTCGATTGGCTCCCAGTCCAACCCGGACATCTCCAAAGCCAGCGCAGCTTTGTACGAGTTTCCGCTGACGCTGAAACAGTGCAGTTTGATGGTCATCCTTAGCCTCCCTTGACGTATGCCCGACCGAATGGTGCCGTTGGCTCTCGCCCGCCCTGTGTCGGGCGGTTGCGGTTCTTTAACGTTTGCGCGCTTCGAGTTCCGAATTGAAGATGCGCAAGCGGTGCGTCAGGTTCTCCTCGTGAATGACGCTGTTGAAGTTTTCAAACAGGAAAGACAGTGCTTCGCCTTCGTCCAGACCGGCCTCGCGGGAAAAGGCCCTGAGGCGGCGATATCCATCTTCGGTCATGGCAACCGGAAAACGGCGGGTCAGTCGAAAACGTTTCGGCATGTCTATCCTTTCGAAAACCCGGCTGCGGGAACAGCCCCGCAGCCGGTTTCAGATCAGAAGCTTGCCGCCTCGAGCGCCATGACGGTGTCGGCACCGGTCTGAATGCGTGCAAGGTGCAGCGCAGTAGCCGGCAGGCGACGGGCCATGTAGAACTGACCGGTGGCAATCTTGGTCTGGTAGAACTCGGTATCCGAGGTGCCGCCGTCAAGGGCTGCATAAGCCGCTTTTGCCATTTGTGCCCACATCAGGCCCAGGCAGACATGGCCGAACATGTGCATGAAGTCGTTCGAACCGGCCAGCGCGTGGTTGGGGTTCTTGGCGCCGTTCTGCATGAAGTACATGCCAGCTGCCTGCAGATCCTTCGAGGCCGCCTTGAGCGGTTCGATGAACGCCTTGTCCAGCGCTTCGTTCTGGCCACCGTTTTCCTTGCAGAAATTCTTGACCATCTCGAAGAAGGCCATCACGTGCTTGCCGCCATCCGTGGCCAGCTTACGACCCACAAGGTCCAGCGCCTGAACGCCGTTTGCACCCTCATAGATCATCGCGATGCGGGCGTCGCGGGTATACTGCGACATGCCCCATTCCTCGATATAACCGTGGCCGCCGTAGACCTGCTGTGCCTTGACGGTCATGTCATAGCCTTCATCGGTCAGGAAACCCTTGATGACCGGCGTCAGCAGCGAGATCAGGCCGTCCGCATCCTTGTCATGCGAGCGATGCGCCTTGTCGATCATCGTAGCCCCCCACAGGGCAAACGCACGCGCGCCTTCGGTAAAGCTTTTCTGATCCATCAGGCTGCGACGGATGTCGGGGTGGACGATCAGCGGATCGGCCGGACCATCGGGGTTCTTGGCGCCGGTTACATCACGACCCTGCAGACGGTCCTTGGCATATTCTACCGCGTTCTGATACGCAGCCTCGGCCTGTGCCAGGCCCTGCATACCCACACCCAGACGCGCTTCGTTCATCATTGTGAACATGGCACGCATACCTTTGTGCAGGTCGCCCAGCAGGAAGCCGGTGGCTTCGTCATAGTTCATCACACAGGTCGAGTTGCCGTGGATGCCCATTTTCTCTTCGACCTTGCCGACCGAAACGCCGTTGCGTTCGCCCAGCGAGCCGTCTTCGTTGACGATGAACTTGGGCACGATGAACAGCGATACGCCCTTGATGCCCTCGGGGCCGCCGGGGATTTTGGCCAGAACCAGATGGATGATATTGTCGGCCATGTCGTGGTCACCGGCCGAGATAAAGATCTTCTGACCCGACACCTTATAGCTGCCATCGTCCTGCGGTTCGGCCTTGGTGCGCATCAGGCCCAGATCGGTGCCGCAATGCGGTTCGGTCAGGTTCATGGTGCCGGTCCACTCGCAGCTGACCATGTTGGGCAGGTAGGTGGCTTTCTGCTCGTCGGTGCCGTGGGCCAGAATGGCCGAGGCCGCGCCATGGGTCAGGCCCTGATACATGGTGAACGCCTGGTTCGAGGATGAGAACATCTCACCCACCGCGCTGCCGATCACGTAGGGCATGTTCTGGCCGCCGAACTCTTCGGGCATGTCCAGACCGGTCCAGCCACCTTCTTTGACTTGCTCGAAAGCGTCTTTGAACCCTGTAGGGGTGTAAACGACACCATTTTCGTGGCGAACGCCTTCAGTATCGCCAACCACGTTCAGCGGATGCAGAACGTTTGATGAAATCTTGCCTGCTTCTTCCAGCACGGCAGCGGTGAAATCCGCGTCCAGTTCGTCGTAACCGGGAATGTCCGATCCCGATACGTTCAGCACTTCGTGCAGGATGAATTGCATGTCTTTGGTTGGCGCGTTGTAGACGGGCATTTGAAGCTCCCTTTAAAATTCGAATGTCCGGTGATTGGGACCGCCGGGATTTACTCGGCGGCCTTTTTGTCGTTTTTCATCGAGGCGATCACTTTCTCGCCCCAACGCAACTGTTCTTTCAGATCGTCGATCGCCTGGGTCAGTTCTTCCCGGCGTGCTTCCATGTCGGCTAAGCGTTCACGGGCGATCTCAAATGTGCGGGTCATCTGGGTCATCTGCTGATCACCCACATGATAAAGGTCCAGCAACTGCCGGATTTCCTCGAGGCTGAACCCAAAACGCTTACCGCGCAGGATCAGTTTCAGACGGGCGCGGTCACGTTTGGTGAACAGACGTTTCTGTCCTTCACGGATCGGGAACAGCAGTTCCTTGGCCTCGTAAAACCGCAAAGTTCGCGGCGTGACATCATAAGTCTCGCACATTTCACGAATGGTCATCAGATCTTCGGTCATGGCTTCAGCACTCTTGTTCACTGGCGTTGATGTGGTTCAGTTGCGCAGTTTGTGCGCCACTTACAACACGGAGATGGCGTTCGCGTAATCCAAACGCTACGTCACAAATAAGTTGACGTAACTTCCGTTTGCGTCAAGTGGATTTGAGGGTGGGCGGCCGTAACGTCACGTCACGAATAGTGTCGGAAACAACCAGATTGGGGCGTGGAGGCGCAACAAAATAACCCTGCCAGTCAACAGCGCGACAGCAGGGTCGAAAGGAATAGCACTATATCGAAGGGCTGGGTGGCCGCGATCAGTTCAGGGATTTCGCGGTCTGATCGCGCATCTGTTTCAGGGCGTCGATCGCATCGTCAAGCTGTTGTTTCTGTGAATTCAGCTCGATCAGTTGAAGGTCAGCCATCTCGACAAACGTCTTCATCTGCGCCTGATTCCCCTGATCTTCATAGATCAGCAACCACTGCCGGATGTCTTCCAGAGGGAACCCGTATTTGCGCCCCCGCATGATCAACGTCATACGCGCACATTCGCGCGGACCGTAAAACCGCGAGCGGCCTTCACGATCGGGCTGCAAAAGCTCGATATATTCATAGTAACGCAGGGTGCGCGGGGTCACATCGAACTCGGCACACATCTCTTTGAATGACAAACGATCGTCGGACATTCCTGATCTCCTCTGCGGCAGCCTATGACCTGTCGGCTTCAAGCGCAACAGGCGGGCTTGCTCTTTTGCGGGTCACACGCTCATAAAGGGATAAATCAAGAGGACACAAGCAGATGGTCGACAAAGCCGCTATCGCGCGCCAGTTCATCGAAGCGATTCCGCATGCTCGCGCGTTGGGTATGAAGCTGAACAAAATCGGGAATGGCGAGGCTGAAATTACGATGCCGTACAATGCCGAACTGGTCGGCGATCCGCGCACTGGCGTCATTCACGGAGGTGCGGTTTTTGCGGTACTAGACACGTGCTGCGGAGCCGCCGTCATGAGCCATCCTGCCGCCCCCGGCGGTACGGCTACGATTGACCTGAGAATAGACTATATGAGGGCTGCGACGCCGGGTCAGAGCATCACGACCCACGCCACATGCTACCACTTGACCCGCAATGTCGCCTTTGTGCGCGCGACCGCGATGGACGAGGATCAGGAGTTGCCTGTTGCCACAGCCTCGGGGTCTTTCACGGTGGAGGGTTTGTGATGGCGCGGCAACGTCCCGAACCCATGCAGGTGGTCAAGCAGAGGCGCGATGCGGCGCTGAACGCTATTGTCGATGGTGTCCCCTACATCCGGTTCCTCAATATTGCCTTCGACCGGCGCGGGGACGAGCTGACCGGTGTGCTGAATTTTGACGAAAAGTTGATCGGAAATCCCCTGCTGCCAGCCCTGCACGGCGGGGTCACTGCCGCTTTTCTCGAAGTGACGGCCGTCATCACGCTGAGTTGGGAGTACTTCCTGCCCAGTATCGAAAGCGGTGAATTGGACGCCGATGCAATCGTCAAGGACGAGTCGATCCGGTTTCCAAAAACGGTCGACTTCACGGTCGACTACCTGCGATCGGGTTTGCCGCGCGACGCCTATGCCCGCGCTTTTGTCAGCCGATCGGGGCGGCGTTATGCATCGGTTCGGGTCGAAGCGTGGCAGGACAACCACGCGCGTCCCTATGCGCAGGCATCGGGGCATTTCCTGATGCCGCAACCTAAGGCCAAGGATAGCTAGAACACCATGCAGGACGCTTCGGCACCTATAACGCATGGACGGGTGCTGAAGATTGCCCTTCCCATCGTGTTGTCAAACGCAACTGTTCCCATTTTGGGCGCGGTCGATACCGGCGTTGTGGGTCAGTTGGGCCAGGCGGCCCCCATCGGAGCGGTCGGTATGGGTGCTGTCATCCTGTCTGCGATCTATTGGATCTTCGGTTTTTTGCGCATGGGCACCACCGGTCTTGCAGCGCAGGCGCGCGGGGCGGGCGACACGGCCGAGACCGGAGCGCTGTTGATGCGCGGCCTGCTTCTGGGCGGTGCGGCGGGTCTTGTCTTTATCGTTACGCAAGTCTGGGTGTTCTGGGGGGCCTTCGCGCTGTCCCCGGCCAGTCCCGAGGTCGAGTCCCTGACCCGCGCATACCTTGAAATTCGTATCTGGGGTGCGCCCGCGACGATTGCGCTTTATGCCGTGACCGGCTGGTTGATTGCTATCGAGCGCACCCGCGGCGTGTTCCTTCTTCAGATCTGGATGAACGGGCTGAACATCCTGTTGGACCTATGGTTCGTTCTTGGGCTAGGCTGGGGTGTCGAAGGTGTCGCTGTTGCGACCCTCATCGCCGAGTGGACCGGTCTGGCGTTGGGTCTATGGCTGTGCCGCAGCGCGTTTTCGGGTCGCCAATGGCGCGATTGGCCCCGGATTTTCGATTCGGCACGCCTGCGTCGGATGGTTCAGGTGAATACAGATATCATGATCCGGTCGGTCCTGTTGACGGGCTCTTTCACCACCTTTCTGTTCGTGGGCTCCGATCTGGGCGATGTCAATCTGGCAGCCAATCAGGTCCTTCTGCAGTTTCTTGAGATTACCGCCTTTGCGCTGGACGGATTCGCCTTTTCAGCCGAGGCGCTGGTGGGTGGCGCAGTGGGTGCGCGGGACCGGTATCAGGTGCGGCGGGCTTCGGTCATGGCGTCGCAGTGGGGGGTAGGGGGTGCTTTCGCGCTGGGCGCGGTATTCTACCTTGCCGGACCTGCGCTGATCGACCTGATGTCTACCTCGCCCGAGGTCCGTCTTGCCGCGCGAGAATACCTGATCTGGGCGGCGCTGGCCCCGGTGATCGGAGTGGCAAGTTGGATGTTCGACGGCATCTATATAGGGGCAACCTGGACGCGGGATATGCGCAACGCGATGATCCAGTCGGTTGCGATCTACGTGGTCGCCCTGTTCTTACTGGTGCCGTCTCTGGGCAACCACGGCCTTTGGGCCGCGTTGATGGTTCTGAACATTGCGCGGGGATTGACCTTGGGATGGCGCTATCCCCGGCTTGAGGCGCAGATCGCTTAAAGCAGGTCCAGTAGGTTCTCGGGCGGGCGTCCGATAGCGGCCTTGTCGCCATTGATCGCCAGAGGGCGCTCGATCAGGATCGGGTGTTTCGCCATGGCCCCGATCAATGCGTCCTCGGACGTGGTTTTGGTCAGCCCGAGTTCCTTGAACTGTTTCTCGCCCGTCCGCATCATGTCGATGGCGGGTACGTTCAAAAGGGCCAGTGTTGCGCGCAACTCATCCGCCGAGGGCGCGTTTTCAAGGTATTTCCGCACCTCGACCTGCGCGCCTTTTTCCTCAAGCAACGCCAGCCCTGCGCGGGATTTCGAACAGCGGGGGTTGTGCCAATATTCGATCATAACCAGTTCTCACGTTTGCTGCCCACGGCTTGCGCGACCGTGTCGAGCCCGTCACGCGCCAGAAGTTTGTCCAACCCTTGCGCGATCTCCGCGGCCAGTGAAATGCCGCCATAAACCATCACCGTGTAGAACTGCACGGCAGAGGCTCCGGCGCAAATCTTGGCATAGGCCTGTTCCGCCGTACTGATCCCACCAACACCGATCAGGGGGATCTGGCCGTCGGTCAACTGGCTCAATCTCGCCAATACGCGGGTGGATTTCTCGAACAGAGGTGCTCCGGACAGACCTCCGGCTTGATCCTTGTGAACACTGCGCAGACCGTCACGGGACAGGGTGGTATTGGTGGCGATCACCGCATCCACGCCGGTTTCGCGAGCGACCTCGGCGATATCCTGCAGCTCGTCTTCGGTCAGATCGGGGGCGATCTTCAGGAACACGGGCAGGGGGCGCAGTAGAGCATCGCGGGTTTCGATCACCCCCGCCAGCAACGCGCTTAGCGCGGCCTTGCCCTGCAGGTCGCGCAGTTTCTCGGTATTGGGGGACGAAACATTGACCGTCGCAAAATCCAGATGCGCTGCGCAATGGGCCAGCACCTTGGCAAAATCGCCGGGGCGGTCGTCGCTGTCCTTGTTCGCACCCAGGTTCAGGCCGATCACCGCGTCTTTGGGACGATCCGCCAGACGTTGGGCCATGACCTCCATGCCTTCGTTGTTGAAGCCAAAGCGGTTGATGGCGGCCTTGTCTTCGCTCAGGCGAAACAGGCGGGGTTTGGGGTTGCCGGGCTGCGGGCGCGGGGTCACGGCGCCGACCTCGATAAACCCGAAGCCCACGCGAGACAGGGGTGTCAGAACCTCGCCGTTCTTGTCGAACCCAGCGGCCAGCCCGACCGGGTTGGGCAGGTCAAGCCCAGCCACCTGCGTGCGCAATCGGGACGAGGTCACAGGGCCGGGCGCAGGGGCAAGGCCCGCTTTCAACGCCTTTATCGACATCCCATGCGCGGCTTCCGGATCCATCCGGTGCAGGGCGGCAAGGCCCAGTTTCTCGGTTAGTTTCATCCGAAGCTCTCTCTGCCCTGGGTCGGAGCGCAACGGATCAGGCGCGACGTGTCCACCGCCGCCTGACGATGCACGACCGCTTTTTGGTAATCCGGGTCTGTGACCATTTCCATGAACGCATGGGCGGTGGGATAGCGGGCGATAAAGACTGCGTTCCAAACCTCGTCCTGCGGGCCGATCAGGGTTGTTTGAAACGCGCCGCTCCAGAGAATATGCGCGCCGATACGAGCGATGATCGGGGCCGTCTCGACCCCGTAGTTGCGATAGGCCTGCGCGCCGGTCAGACCGGCATCGGCCAGATCATGGTCATCCGGGTACGAGGCGTTGGCGCGGAATTTCACCAGATTGAGCATTTCGATCGGATGATCACGGTCCAGATTCTTGAACGCCTCGAACTGAGCGCGCTCGGGGTCGATGTAGCGGGTCATTCCATCTCCTCGGGGAACTGGTGGGCCTGCCCGTCATAGGGCAAAGGTTTAGCCCAAAGCACATCTGTCATCCTGATCTGTCGGTAGAGATGCGGGAACAGCGCGCCACCGCGCGAGACCTCCCACTTCAAGTCGTCGCCCATCGCATCGGCGTCACAAGCCAGCAATGTCAAACCGCCGACCCCGGCGAAGTGCTTGGCGGCTGTCTCGGCCGCCTGTTCCGCTGTCGAGAAATGGACATATCCGTCGGAAACATCAATCGGAGCGCCATCTGTCGCCCCGTTGGATTGCAACGCGGCCCATTCGTCGGACCGGAAAATCTTGTAAATCAGCATAGGGCCGTGATGCCCCGCGCGGCAGGTAGAATCAAGCCGGATTTCCCCCTTTGACTCTTCCCGCAACACGGCGCACCATCACGGCAAATAACAATAGGGAGTTTGAATATGTTCACCCGTTTGCTGACATCGGCCGCCGTTCTGGGCCTGACCGCAGGCATGGCCGCGGCCGAGTACAAGCTGACCATTCTTCACACCAACGATATCCACAGTCGTATCGAATCGATCAACAAATACGATTCAACCTGTGACGCCGAGGACGAAGCCGAGGGTAAGTGCTTTGGCGGTATGGCGCGGTTGAAGACGGCAATTGACGGGCGCCGCGATGCGTTGAACGGACAAAACGTTCTGGTGCTGGATGCAGGCGATCCGTTTCAAGGCTCGCTTTTCTATACCACCTATAAAGGTGCGGCCGAGGCAGAGTTCATGGAGGCCATCGGTTACGACGCGATGGCGGTCGGCAACCACGAATTCGACGATGGCCCCGAAGGTCTGGCGGCTTTCATTGACGCGGTGAGTTTTCCAGTAATTTCCGGCAACCTTGATCTGTCATCTTCGGCAGAGTTGAAAGATCGCGTACAAGGGCATCTGGTTCTGGATGTCGGCGGGCAAAAGGTTGGTATCGTATCCGCTTTGGCAACCGATACCGTAGATACATCCAGCCCCGGCAAGGACGTTCTGTTCCAAGATGAAATCGACAGCCTGACAGCAGATGTAGAGGCGTTGCAGGCCGAAGGTGTCGACATTATCATTGCGCTGAACCACGTCGGTCTGGCCAAGGACATCGAAATTGCCGAGAAGGTCCCGGGGCTTGATTTGGTCGTCGGCGGGCACTCGCATACGTTGCTGTCGAATACGCAGGAAGGGGCCGCCGGATCTTATCCTCTGATGGTAGGTGATGTGCCCGTGGTTCAGGCTTACGCTTATTCCAAGTATCTGGGTGAGGTCACTCTGACTTTTGACGATGATGGAAACCTGGTTTCGGCAGAAGGCGAACCGATCCTGTTGGATGCGTCTGTGACGCCGGATCCGGACATCGCTGCACGAGTCGCCGAGATGGGCGCACCGATTGAAGAGATGAAGAAACGAGTCGTCGCCAGCTCGGCTGCGTCGATCGAAGGCAATCGCGATGTATGCCGGGTTCAGGAATGTGAAATGGGCAACCTCGTTGCAGATGCAATGCTGGCGCGCGTCGCGGATCAGGGTGCCCAGATTGCGATTGCAAACTCCGGTGGCCTGCGCGCGTCAATCGACGAGGGTGAAGTGACCATGGGCGAAGTCCTGACTGTTCTTCCATTCCAGAACACTCTTTCGACTTTCGAGATCAGTGGTCAGGGTGTCATCGATGCGCTGGAAAACGGTGTGAGCCAGGTCGAAGAGGTCAAAGGTCGTTTCCCTCAGGTGGCCGGTATGACCTTTACGTGGGACCCATCGGTTGCGCCTAACGAGGGACGTATCACCGAAGTTATGGTGGCCAAGGATGGCGGCTATGTGCCGATTGATCCGGAAGCGACTTACCTTGTGGTGACCAACAACTATGTTCGCAACGGCGGCGACGGATACAAAATGTTCGAGGGTGACGACAAGAACGCCTATGATTTTGGCCCGGATCTGGCGGATGTAACTGCTGAATATCTTGCGGAAAACGCGCCTTACACGCCGTACGTGGACGGGCGCATCAAGCAGAAGTAACCCGTTATACTATTGGAAAAGGCCGCGCCATGCTGCGCGGCCTTTTTTGGTCAGTCAAAATCGTATTCTGGCCAAAGCTCGGGATCGAGGCCTTGCAACATCGGCTGAAGGTGGTCGGATACACTGCGCCAGCCGCCGATCGACTTAGTTGAAATCTTCTTACGCACCTGATCGATGCTAGCCGTCCTGACCTGCTTGGTGTTTTCCTCCGGATGCATCATCGTCTCGGTCCACTCGAGGTCACAGAACGCAGCAACCTGTTGGCTGTAAGTCTTTGGGTCTTCAACCAGTTTTTCGTATTGGACTGTCAGTATTCGGTCGCCAAACACCGCGTTCCAATGCGTCATGTAGCGTCGATACATATTCGCGGTATGCGCGATCGCCTTTTGGTTCGAGGCATACCGCATTCCACCCGCTGGAAAGCGCCTGATCCATTTTGACAAACCGACGTCCCGCGGATCCCGAAGCATGTTAATGATCTTTGCGTTCGGAAAAGCTGCCAGCAAGAATCCAATTCGCTGGAAATTGTGTGGCATCTTGTCGACAAACGCGACCGATCCTTCTGGGATTGGGGGCATCAGGGCGCGAAAGTCCTGTGCGAACTCGCTTGCATTCTGCGAGCTGAAAGCATGAGACGCCTGCTCAAAATCACGCGAAAGATCGGCGGCCACCGTCAGCTCGCCACATCCTGCAACCCCGGGGGCAGAACTGAGCATCATCTCCATCAAGGTCGTACCCGAACGGGGCTGTCCCAGAACGAAGATTGGTACAGGGCTTTCGCTTATATCAGAGAACGGAAGATCGGTATTTTCACGGAACTGCCCGGTGATCACTTCGAACTTTTGCTCTTCTGCCGCGAAATCGTACGGGATTGTTTCGTGTTGAATTGCGTTCGCGCGCTCGAATTGAGGCAGCGCAGCGTTAAGTCCCTGAGTTTTGGACAGCAAATGTGCCTTCGCAAATTCAAGCTCGGACAGCTTGTGCTCGCTATTTGCAATGGCTGTCTCAACCTTCTCGATTAAGTCGGGCGCACTGTCCTTGTTAGCCATTGTCGACAACTGAAGAAGTGAAAAAACGTGCTCGGGGTTTTGTGCTGTAATCTTACGCAGGATTTCACCGGCGGTTTCCTTGTCGCCGCTCTGGTGCAAATTGATTGCCTTTTGGAACGCGATGCTCTCGTTGTCCGGAGCAAGCTCGAAAGCTCGGGCAATGTCGCGCGTATTTTCTTCAACAAAGCCAATGCGCCCATAAGCTCTGGCGCGAGACGACAACAGGCTGGCATTGTCCGGGTCGCTCTCTAACTTCTTGGTTGCGTTGTCGATGATGGCACGCCAGTTGCTGCCTTTAAGCTCAATTTCGTCAATAACCCGGCTCAACTCTTTGTTATTGGGAAATTTCTGCAGTTTTTGCTCGGCATACTCCAATGCTTTTGGAATTTGCCCGGTCTGCATCAAAGCGTTCGCAAGGTTTTCCGCAAACTGGGGATCGTTTGGCTTTCGTTTGGATGCCTCAACGAAATGCGGAATGGATTTTCGATACTGTTTCAGCTCGGTCAGGACAAACCCGGAAATGGCGTGAAAATCCGTGTCAGCTGGAAATTTCTTCAGACCCAACTGCGCCTTTTTCAGTGCCTGTTGAAGCTTGCCAGCCTCTAAAGCGGCCACAGCCTTGCCTTTTATGGTTTTCGCTGTTTGATTTTGCATGAGACCCCGTGAGAACCTTTGCCCGAACGAAACGAATATTGATGGTTCATCTCCTATGTGCGGACGGTTTGCAATAACTCTTCCAAACGACGCTATGGCGCAGCTGTTTTCAGCGCGGCCCGCGAATACGTTGCCCGCAGTGCCCAACTTTAACGTTTGCCCGACAAATCAAGTGCATGTGGTCCGCTCTGATCAGGCCGGGCGCACCCTTGATCCCTTGCGCTGGGGTTTTATCCCGCACTGGTACAAATCTGAAACGGCCGGGCCGTTGCTAATCAATGCCCGGTCAGAAACCCTGGCTGAAAAACCTGCCTTTCGCGCAGCCTGTCGCGAGAGGCGGTGTCTGATTGTGGCGACAGGGTTTTACGAATGGACGAAAACTCCAAACGGTGACCGCCTGCCATGGTATATTCATCGTCAGGATCACGCGCCGATTGCTTTTGCGGGGGTCTGGCAGAATTGGGGCCCTGACGAGAACCGACAAGGGACATGCGCCATCGTGACCACGCCCGCTAACACGCGTCTTGGGGCCATTCATCACCGTATGCCATTGATCCTTGAACAACAGGACTGGCCACTGTGGCTGGGTGAGACCGGGAAAGGGGCCGCGCGACTTATGACGCCGGGTGCCGAAGATGTCCTGACATACCACCGCGTTGACCCGGTCGTGAATTCGAACCGGGCCAGCGGGTCGTCACTGATCGAGCCTCTGGTCGAATGACGGCTGTCCTTTTCAAGCCCGCTTGCGCAAGATAGATCGTTTGCATGGCTTTGACATTTAACAGTTTGCCCGATCTCTACGCGCACGACTTCGACACTGTGATCGACGTGCGCAGCCCCGCTGAATTCGCCGAGGATCACCTGCCGGGCGCCATAAGCCTTCCGGTTCTGGACAATGATGAGCGCGCTCGGGTCGGTACAATTTACGTGCAGCAAAGCCCATTTCTGGCGCGTAAACTGGGGGCTGCGCTGGTCTTCCGAAATGCCGCAAATCATATCGAAAACAGCCTGTCGCATCACGCAGGCGGTTGGAAGCCGCTGGTCTATTGCTGGCGCGGCGGTCAACGATCCGGGTCGTTTACTTGGATGTTGCAACAGATCGGTTGGCGGGCTGAGGTGGTCGAGGGCGGCTATCGGACATATCGCAGACTGGTGAAGCGGTACCTCTATGATGAACCGTTGCCCCACCGCCTATATGCGCTGGATGGCTATACCGGAACCGCCAAGACGGAGCTGCTTACGCTTCTCAAGGCCCAGGGCGTTCAAGTGCTGGACCTTGAAGGCGTGGCCAATCATCGTGGATCTTTGCTGGGCGAGATGCCCGGAGGACAACCCAGTCAAAAGGCCTTCGAATCCGCGCTGGCCTGTGCTTTGTGCAATCTGGATCCAAGCCGCCCGGTCGTTGTTGAGGCGGAATCGTCTAAAATCGGAACTCTGATCCTGCCGCCTTCGGTCTGGTCTGCATTGCGCAACGCATCGCGCATACTTGTGCGGGCAACGATCGCGGCCCGGTCGGATTATCTTGTGTCCGCCTATGAGGATGTCCTGGCAGATACCGAACGGCTCAAGGATCGCCTGTCGCCATTGCGGTTCCACCGGGGCCATGACGTGGTCGATGGTTGGATCAAACTGATCGAGGCCGGAGACAAGCGTGCTTTGACCAGCGCTTTGATGCAGCAGCACTATGACCCGGCCTATACCAAGTCCAGCCGTACTCGGGTGTCGAATGTGATCGCAAGTATCGATGCTGCGTCATTGGACGCTGTTGGTCTGAGCCATGCAGCGGATCAGATCAAAGCGGTTTTGGACCAGCTATGAAAGCCGCACGCCGGCCGTTTCCGTAATCTGACCGATCACCACAGCTGGATACCCTGCCGCGCGCAGGCGCTCGCAAATTCCATGGGCGTGGTCGGCGGGGACGGCGGCCAATAAGCCTCCGGCGGTTTGTGGATCAAAAAGCAGGTCGGCCTTGCCGCCTTCGGGTAAATCAGGGGTCGCGACGCGATTATCTGCAAACAGGGTCGAGCGCACGCCGGTCCGGGTCAGTTCCAGCGCGCCTTTCATCAAGGGAATTGCGTCCAAATCCAGTGTCGCGCCACACTCCGAGGCCTCGCACATACCCAGCAGATGCCCGGCCAGCCCAAACCCCGTCACATCGGTCATTGCATGGGCGTCGGCCAGAAGCCGGGCGGCCTCACCCTGCGGATGAACCATTTGGTCAAAGGCTTGCGCCACCCATTCACCTTTGGCCATCCCCGCCATTTCCGCGGCCATGATGACACCGCTGCCCAGTGGCTTGGTCAGGATCAAGGCGTCTTGCGTGCGGGCGCCGGACAGAGTGATCGGATCGCGCTCGCACAGCCCTGTCAACGTGAAGCCGATGGTCATTTCATGCCCCATCGAGCTGTGTCCGCCAACGATCTCGGCGCCGGCCTGTCGCATCACTTTATGGGCGGTCGCCATGATCTCGGCCATCGTGCGGTGCTGCAGGTCAGCAGACATACGAGGCAGAATAAGCGTTGCCGTCGCAGCCTGCGGCGCGGCCCCCATCGCCCAGATATCCCCCAACGCGTGAACCGCAGCTATACGGGTCATCATTACCGGATCATCGGTCACAGCCCGCAGGTGATCCGAGGTCATCACCTGGCGCGTGCCACCGGTTGTCAGAACTGCGGCGTCGTCGCCGGGCAGCGATAAGACGTCTGGCCTTTCCCATCGGGGCATCGCCGACAGGGCAGACCGCAATGCGCCACGGCCAACCTTGGCTCCACAACCACCGCACATGGGTTTGTTACCAGCGGTTTCGGCAAGTCCAGCCGCGTGCTGTGCCGGTAGAGCAGTCTGTGCCATTTCAGGCAGGTTGCGGAATTTGTTCATAAAAGACTGGTCGATGTGGTTTTTCCAACGCCACATCAACGGGCCGCTGAACGATGTTCCCAACCTCTCCCCCAGTGCGGATTTTCCGCCCAACGAGATTAGTTTCAAATAGTCTTTTTGGGGTGCATAGCGGCGCATTTTTCCGGCCCCAAGCGCGGCTCGGAGGTTCTTGAACAGGATTGGCGCCTCGCGGACTGCATAAACACCTGCCTTGGGACGGGGGTTTTCGGACAGATGGGCGCAATCCCCGGCCGCAAAAATAGCCGGATCGCTGGATTGCAACTGGCCGTTTACGGAAATAAATCCGTCTTGCAGATCAAGCTCTGTGTCGGCGACCCAGCTGTAAGGGCGTGCGCCTGCTGCGCCGGTTACGAAACCTGCGGGAACTATGCGCCCATCTTTCAGTGCGACATGTTCGTTTGTGATCCTGTCGATTTCGGCGCCTTCAATCACGTCGACGCCAAGCTCAGCCATGGTACGGCGGATAGTGGCGGCTGCCTTTTCCCCAGTCGCGGTCAGAGCTTTCGCATTGTCGATCAGGGTGACCTGCGCCGCTCGGCTTTTGGCCTTTAGGGCGTGGGCCATTGCCATGACCAGTTCTACCCCTGCGACGCCGCCTCCGATCACGGTAACAGCGGCAGGGCCAGTGCCGTCCAGATAGGCCGCCCATTGTGCAGCAAAGGGGCCAAGCGGTTTCGCGGGGATGGCGTGTTCGGCAAAACCGGGCAGTGTCGGCATGTCAGAGGTGATCCCCACATTCACCGACGCCACATCGAACGCGACCGGAGGACGTCCGGGGACATGGACGGTACGGTTTTTGCTGTCGATGCCCTGAACGGCCCCCAATATAACTCGCGCGCCTGCGAAACGGGCCAGTTTAACAAGATCGATATCCAGTTCCCAACGCTCATAGTGACCGGCAACAAACCCCGGCAACATGCCGGAATATGGCGCAGTCGGGCCGGGGTTGATCACGGTGACGCGCGCGCCGGGCAGGGGGTTCATCCCCCACATGCGCAGCAGCAGCGCATGCGTGTGGCCTCCGCCAATGAGAACCAGATCGCGGGTCAGGGGCAGCGGAGGCATGTGCATGGTTATCAGGTCTTGCTGTGGTCCGGGACGTCTTCGACCTGTTCGACCGCGTGGGTGGCCCAAAGCTCATCCTCGCCAGCATCCGGCAGATCGTCAGGCTTTTCATGGCGGTGAATATGCCATTTGGCAATGAACAGGGCCGTGATCGGGGCAGTCAGGAACAAAAACAGAGTGATCAGCAGTTCATGAAGGGACAGCTTGCCTTCCAGAAGTACCGAGTGGCAGATTGAGGCCAGCAAAACGCCGCCCACCCCCAAAGTGGTCGCCTTGGTCGGTGCGTGCAGGCGCGACATCGGGTCTTTTAACTTGATCATCCCAAACGAGCCGACAAATCCAAAGATGCCCGAGATAACCAGAAAGAAGGCGATCAACAGTTCGAAAATGAATGTCATTCCGCCCTCATTCAATAATGTTGCCGCGCAGCATAAAGCGTGCGTAGGCCACGGTTGAGACAAAGCCGAGCATGGCGATGATCATGGCGGCCTCGAAAAAGATCTCGGTGCCGAGATACAGGCCGTAAAGCACAATCAAAGCGATCGTATTGATCACCATCGTATCCAAGGCCAGAACCCGGGTACCCACGCCATCAGCAGTGATGATCCGCCAAAGACACATCATGATTGCGGCCCCGAAACAGACAAAGGCAAATTGTATCGCTAAGTCGATCATTCGAAAATCTCCTTCAGCCGCCGCTCGTAACGTTGTTTGATCTGGTCGCGAACCGCATCCGGGTCCGGCGCATCCAGGCAGTGAACCAGAAGACAGTGACCCTGAGCGGACAGGTCGCTGCTGACGGTTCCGGGCGTCATCGTGATGGTGCCGGCCAGCACAGTGATCGCTTCGGGTGTGCGCAACTCCAGCGGGACACTGATCCAGCACGGTTTCCGGTCCGCGTCACGTTTAAACAGGATGATCATGGCCACTGTGACGTTGGCAACAACGATATCCCACAGCACAATCAGCATATATTCTGCGATCATTGGCCAGTTGCGCAGTTTCGGGCGGTCGGGCCAATAAGGTTGCGTGATGAAGGGTATAATAATTCCCAACAGCAGACCAAACACGACCGAGTTCAACGAACCCGTGTTGGCAAGCAACACCCAGACGACCGTAAGCAGAAACGTCAGGTGCGGGTGGGGGAAAATCCGGCGCAGAAGTCTGATCATTCTTCTCCTCCCAATACAGCTGAGATGTAGGCGTCAGGCGTGTAAAGCTGCTCGGCCGTTTTCGTGGCATAGGTCAGGGCAGGGCCGGCAAAAAGAGTAAGCAGAACCAAACCCAAAACCAGCCCGAAAACCGAGGTCAGAGCAAGAGCAGGATTGGGTTCGGGGGCTGGCTGCTCGGCCACGTCATCCTGGCTGCCATCGCCGATATGCTGCGCGTCGTGGCTTTTCCAGAAGATCAACGTCCCGGCACGGGCCAGTCCGACAATCGTCACGAAGGACCCGATCAGCACGACGGCCCAGATGGCGTTTGCGTCCGGTGCGTCCCGTGCTGCGTCCAGTACCAGCAGCTTGCCGATAAACCCGGACAAGGGCGGCATGCCAGCCAACGCAATCGCACCGACGAAGAACAGGGCCGAGACCAGCCCGCTTTGCGGCATTGGCGCGGTGGGGGCGATCGCCCCGCCGCGACGTTCGACGACCAGATCGGCCACAAGGAACATCAGGGCGGTCGCCAGTGTCGAGTGATAGACGTAGTAGAGAGCCGCGCCAGTTGCCGCTTCGGTGAACAACGAGATAGCGACCAGCAGCGTCCCCATCGAGGCGATGGCGCAGAAGGCCACCATCCGGGCGATGTGCTGCGCGCCAAGGATACCAATCGCTCCGACGGCCAGCGTCACCAGTGCGGCGGGTTGCAACCAAGTCCCGACCAGGCCCTGCGTGGCTTCGACCTCGGGGCCAAAGCCAAGCGTATACATCCGCAGGATCGAATAGGCCCCAACTTTGGTCATGATCGCAAACAAGGCCGCGACCGGCAGTGGCGCATTGGCATAGCTGGCGGGCAGCCAGAAATGCAGGGGCAGAACAGCGGCTTTAATACAGAAGACCAGCAACAGCAGCACCGCGCCCACACGCAACAGAGCAGTATCCTCGGCCGGCAATTCCGCAACGCGCACCGCCATATCCGCCATGTTCAGCGTGCCTGTCACCGCATAAAGCGTGCCCAGCGCGAACAGGAACAGGGTCGAACCCAGCAGGTTATAGGCGACGTATTGTACACCTGCCTTAAGGCGAACCGCGCCGCCGCCATGGGTCATCAGGCCATAGGACGCGATCAGAAGGACCTCGAAGAACACGAACAGGTTGAAAGCATCACCCGTCAGGAAGGCACCACACACGCCCATGAGCTGAAAGTGAAACAACGCATGAAAATGCTTGCCCCTGTCGTCCCAACCTGAGGCGATGGCATATAGCACGATGGGCAGGGCCAGCAGCGCGGTCAGCAGGACCATCATGGCTGACAGCCTGTCCAGCACAAGAACGATACCGAAAGGTGCAGGCCAGTTGCCCAGTTCATAAACCTGGATATCACCGCCTGCAGCTTGCGCCGTGATGGTCAGGGCGATCCCCAGCAGGCCCACCACACCAGCGACCGAGAAGATGCGCTGCAGGTCAAGGTGGTAGCGCAGGACCATGATGATGAATGGGGCCAGGATCGCGGGCAGGACGATCGGCGCTACGATCCAGTGGTTCATGCGTCATCTCCTGCCGGGTCGGTATTGTCTTGCGCGGTCATGTCGATGTGGTCATTTCGCGCCGACAGATAGGCCGATAATGAGATCATTACGATCACCGCTGTCATGCCAAAAGAAATGACGATAGCCGTCAACACCAGCGCCTGCGGCAGTGGGTCGGTGTAAGGGACATCCTCGTATTTGTTCAGCACCGCAGGCGCGTCCAGCGCCAACCGACCAGTGGCAAACAGAAACACGTTCACTGCATAGGTGATCAGCGACAGGCCCAGAATAACCGGGAATGTACGACGACGCAGGATCAGGAAAATCCCGGCAGTGGTCATGACGCCTACGGCAGAGGCAACCAGCGCTTCCATCAGACCTGCTCCTTCTCTTGTTCTTCTTCTGGCGGATCGTCACGCAGCGGGTTGATATCCATCGGGAATTCCTGCGCCATGCCCGGTTGCCACGCAAAACGAGACAGGCTGTCCAGTGCCAGCATGACCGCACCCAAAACCGCCAGGAAAACGCCCGTATCGAACAGGATTGCTGTTGCCCACTCGAACTCTTCGAGCGGGGGCCAGTGAATATAGCCGAAGTCGCTGGTCAGGAACGGGCGTTCATTGAACCAGGCGCCGATGCCTGTTGCCGCAGCGATCAGAACACCCCAACCGATTGTGCCATGGTAGTAGAACCGCTGGCGCTCGATCGCCCAAGTATAGCCGCTGGCCATGTACTGCATCAGGAAGGCGATTGCCACGATCAGGCCGGCGATGAACCCTCCACCAGGCTGGTTGTGGCCGCGGAAAAAGATGTAGGCACCCACCATCAGGGCAATGGGCATCATCATACGCGTCACCACCACCATCATCAAAGGATGCGAATCCCCGGATTGAGGCCAGTGCGGCTTGCGGTTCAGCAGATAGGCCCGAACGTTGGTCGCTAGAACGGATTCCGTCAGCGCAAAGATGATCAAAGCGGCAATGCCCAGCACGATGATCTCTCCGAACGTATCAAACCCTCGGAAGTCCACGAGGATCACGTTGACCACATTGGTTCCCCCGCCACCTTTGTAGGAATTGGCCAGATGGAACTCTGAGATTGTGGGAAAGGCAAAGTCTCGCAACATCAGTGCATAGACCAGAGCGCCTGTACCGATCCCGGCCCCGACCGAGATTGCTGCATCGCGCCACCGCCGCGCCGCGCTGCTATCCCATGGTGTGTCCGTGGGCAGGAAGTTCAGGGACAACAAAAGCAGGATCATTGTCACCACTTCGACCGAGATCTGAGTCAGCGCAAGGTCAGGTGCCGACAGATAGTTGAACGCCATCGAAACAATCAGGCCAACGACGCCGATCAGAACCAGCGACAGCAGGCGGTTGCGGTGGAACCACATGATAGCCAGTGTCGCGGTGACCAGACAGATCCAGCCGACGACCGGAATGATCTCAAGCTTAAGCGGTTCGCGGGTGACCGGACCGATCGTGCCTGTGGCATAGGCATAGTATCCCAAACCCACGGTGAACACGATCAGGATCATGGCATAGCGGCTGATCACGCCATTATGCAGCGAGTCCGTGATGCGGCGGCTAAGCGCAGTCAACGCTGCGATCACAGCTTCAAAGATCACCTTAGCCTCGGGGCGGGGCAGGGCGTTCCAAAGGCTTTCCGCCCGGCGATGCTGCGACAGCAGGAACAAGCCGCCCAGGGTTGCGACGACTGACATGTAAAGTGCAGGCGTGAATCCGTGCCACAGCTTGAGCGAATAGTAAGGCAGTTTTTCGCCGCCAATCACCGCGCTGGAAACCACGGCGACCAGAGCGCCAACAATCGCTGCGGAATACAGGCCGATCAGAACGACCAAAACAATCAAAAACGCAGGGGCCAGCCAAAGACCTACAGGTGGATCATGCGGATGCGCAGGATAGTCGTCGCGTTTTGGACCCAGGAACACATGGCTGACAAAGCGGAAGGAATAGGCGGCCGAAAACAGCGCCGCCAGAAGGGCCAGCCCAGGCACCAGGTAGTGCGAATGCAGCCAGGTGGTGTGGACGGTTTCCTCCAGCATCATTTCTTTCGACAGGAAACCGTTCAACGGTGGCAGACCGGCCATAGACAGGGCCGCTATGGTGCCAATCGTGAAGGTGATTGGCATCAGGTGACGCAACCCGCCCAGCCGCTTTACGTCGCGTGTGCCAGTTTCATGATCGACGATCCCTGCGGTCATGAACAGCGCGGCTTTGAACGTGGCGTGGTTGATGATGTGGAATACGGCAGCCACTGCAGCAAATTTGGTGCCAAAGCCAAGTAGCATGGTGATCAGACCCAGATGCGACACGGTCGAAAAGGCCAGCAACGCCTTTAGGTCATCCTTGAACAGCGCAATCACTGCGCCCATGAGCATCGTCACCAGCCCGGTGGTGGCCACGATATAGAACCACGCATCGGTCCCGGCCAGAACCGGCCACGTCCGCGCCATTAGGAACAGCCCCGCCTTAACCATCGTGGCAGAGTGCAGATAGGCCGAAACAGGCGTCGGGGCGGCCATCGCGTGGGGCAGCCAGAAATGGAACGGGAACTGCGCCGATTTGGTGAAACACCCCAGAAGGATCAGGATCAACGCCGGCAGGTAATAGGGTGAGGCTTGGATCAGCTCTTTGTTCTGAAGGATCACGCTCAGATCATACGACCCGACGATATTACCCAAAATCAGCATCCCGGCGATCATCGCCAGACCGCCCGAACCGGTGACAGCCAATGCCATTCGTGCGCCCTGACGGCCTTCGGGCAGATGTTTCCAATAACCGATCAAAAGGAATGAGCTTAAAGATGTAAGCTCCCAGAAGATAAGCAAAAGAAGAATGTTGTCGGAGAGGACGATTCCGACCATCGCGCCCTGAAACAGCAGCAGATAGGTGTAGAACTGACCCATTGGGTCCTCACGCGAGAGATAGAACCGCGCATAGAGAATGATCAGCAGACCAATGCCAAGAATCAGCAGAGCAAACAGGAAACCAAGCCCATCCAGCATGAAATTCGCGTTCAGGCCCAGAAGGGGTATCCAGTCGAACCGAGCGGATACGACATCCCCGCGCATAACAGACGGAATGTGGATCAGCAGACCAGCAAGGGCCAGAAACGTGGTCAAACCCGCGGCCGAGGCTGCTGCATTTCGTCCTGCCCTGATCAGCAGGGCTGGAAACACAGCGCCGAGAAAGGGAAGGGCCGCGATGAGGAATAGGGACAAGTGCGATACTCCGGTCTTGGCGGTCAATGTATTACTGTTTTTGTAAGGGAAATTTTTCGACTGTCCAGCTATTGCAAGTTTTTCACTTCGTTCTAAAAGCGCAATCAAATGCATTTTTTGAAAAAATCTCTGACAAGAACTTGATCCCTACTCGCAAATTCTGCGCGGAATTGACTGTCTCTGTGTGATAGAACGTCGAAGACCGTTCAGGAGGGTCGGACGTGACAGACAAAACAGTCAAAAACCGCAGGTGGGTATTGGTTGGCGGTGGGGCGCTTGTCGCCACCGGTTTCGCAATCCGGGAATACCGTTTGATCCCGCCCAGCTATGCTGGCGGACATCTCAGTGTCGAAGCCGCGCACCAGCAAGCCCTGTCTGGCGACATTTTACTGCTGGACATCCGAACGCCTCGGGAATGGCAGGCGACGGGCGTGGGCGAAGGGGCCCATCCGCTGGACATGCGTCGTGACGATTTCGTTGCAGCGTTGGATCAATTGACCGACGGGAATAAGAACGCGCCGGTTGCGCTGATTTGCGCGCGCGGAGTGCGGTCTGCGCGGCTCAGCAACAGGCTCAGCGAGGCGGGGTTCACCAATATTATCGACGTGCCGGAAGGTATGTTGGGCTCCGCAGCCGGGCCGGGTTGGGTGCGTGCCGGGCTGCCCGTCGGCGCATATGACGAGGCAGGCCAATGATCCGCGCTGTCGCGATGGCGGTGGCCGCTGTATTTGCGGGGCAGGCCAGTTATGCCGCTTGCGCGGATCAGGATGAGGCGTGTCAGACCGACTCGGGTGCGTATCACATCGAACTGCCCAAAGCAGACAACCCACCTCTGGTCGTGTTTCTGCACGGGTACGGGGGCAGCGGTACTGGCACCATGAAGAACCGCAGTATGGTCAAGCCCCTGCTTGCACGGGGATATGCTGTGATGGCGCCCGAAGGGTTGGAACGACCAAGCCGCCCCGGAATCAAAAGCTGGAATTTCTATCCCGGTTTCGGTGACCGGGACGAGACCGCCTTTCTGACCGAAGTGGTAGATGACGCTGCCGAACGGTTTGGTATCGACAGGGACCGTGTGATTTTGGGCGGATTCTCGGCTGGCGGGTTCATGGTCAATTATCTGGCTTGCGATGCACCCGAGACGTTTTCGGCCTATGTGCCCGTGTCAGGTGGGTTCTGGCGGCCGCATCCCGAAACCTGCGAAGGTCCGGTGCGCCTGTTTCATACTCATGGCTGGATTGACAACGTGGTGCCGCTGGAAGGGCGGCTGTTGGGTGGGGGCCGGTTCCATCAGGGCGATATCTTTGCCGGGCTGGAAATCTGGCGCTTGGCCAATGGCTGCGTTGATACCAAACCCAGCGGTTTTTCGACCACGGGCCCCTTTATGCGCCGCTATTGGAGCGGTTGCGCAGATGGCAGCGCGCTGGAATTTGCGTTGTTCCCAGGCGGACATACCGTACCTAAAGGCTGGTCCGATATGATGGTTGATTGGTATGAGGGCTTGCCCGGCGGGTGATCATTCTGCCGGGGTCATCACGCCTTTGCCCTCGATCACGCGCTTCAACTCGTCTCTGTGACGGCGGGCAGACCGGGTGATCGCGGGTTCCTTGACGTCTTCTCTCATCCCGACCATGCGGCGCGCAGAAGCCGAAGATACCCCGCTGAGCGCAGACAGCGGGATCGCAAAGGCCAGGCTGATCGCTATCGGGGCCAGCCAGATGGACACCAGGCCCGACAGAATGCCCACACTCAACGCAATGCCACTTACCGTTTCCAGTGCGTGACACAGGACCAATGTGCGCAAGCCATAGCTGCCGCCATCGCGCGTCTGCGGAGACCACCCCTTTTGAACACCGAAGGCGGTGCGGAAGACGGCAATCATCTGTTGTACCATCAGGATGGGTGCATAGAGGATTGACAGCACCACTTCGGCAAGAAACGAGGTGACGAATTTCAAGCCACCGCCGAACTCGGCATAGCGCACACCGCTGAGCGGCAGGGCAAGAACGCCCAGCACCTTGGGCGCCAGCAGCATGGCGTACATGACTAGGATGATCAGCACATGGCGGGTTTCCGACATCTCGGGCCATTGCGGGAACAGAGGGTTGTCAGGGCTAAAGTAATACAGGACCGACGCGTCCTCACCCTGACCGATCAGCGCCCACATCACCAGCAGGGCAAACCACAGCGGCGACATCAGATAACCGACTGCGCCGTGGAACATGTGGAAGCGGGACACCGCGCGGAACCCGGTCGAGCCCAGCAATTTCAGGTGTTGCAGGTTGCCCTGACACCAGCGCCGATCCCTCAGCGCGTGGTCGATCAGCGTAGGGGGCGTCTCTTCATACGACCCGCGAATACGGGGTAGGAAGCGCACGGCCCATCCGGCACGGCGCAGCAGGCCTGCTTCGACGAAATCGTGGCTCATGATCAGCTTTTCCTGACCATTGAAAGCGCGCAGCTTAGGCAGACCCGCGCTTGAGGCAAAGGCGCGCGTGCGGATGATGGCGTTGTGGCCCCAATAGTTGCCTTCTTGCCCGCACCAACGGGCCAGGCCTTCGGCAAAGGCGATGCCGTAGACGCCGTTGGCAAATTGCTGCATCCGGGCAAAGACCGATTGCGCGCCGATCAGCTGCGGGTAGCTCTGGATCAGACCGGCTCTGGGGTCACGCGCCAAGGCGTCGGTCAGGCGGGTGATGGCACGACCGGTCATCAGACTGTCAGCATCCAGCACCAGCATGGCGTCCCAATCAGCCCCCCATCGGCTGACCCAATCGGCGATATTGCCAACCTTGCGGTCAGTGTTTTCAGGACGACGGCGGTAATACAGCTCAAGGCCAGGGGCGAGTGTGGTGCGCAGCGCCTCGACGCTGGCCTGTTCCTGTGCGGCGATCTCGGGGTCGCGCGTGTCGGACAGGATGAACATGGCATAGTGATGCTGACCACCGCGCTTACTCAGATCTTCCAGCATGGTGCGGGCATTGCCCAGCACGTTCCATGGCACCTCGTTGTAGACGGGCGTCAAGAGCGCCACGCGCAGGGGCTGAGGGCGGCCTTCGCGTTTCGGCTGTTCCTGCCGAGACAGGGACACCATGCCCAGCAGCACGGTGCAGACAGTGAAAGAAATCCAGAAGAAGTTAAACGAGATCAACGTCAGCAAGATGCCTTCGATCAGGTTGATCCCTTCGGCCCCGAACCAGTCGGACATCACCCAAAGCAGTCCCAGAGTGGCCGCCATCGCAGGCGAAAAGGCCAGCGCACGCCAGAACCCGGCCGAGGCGCGCTTGCCATTCGGCACCTGCGCATCCCGAAACCCGGCGCTGAAATCCTGCGCGGGCATCGCCAGAGGGGCCTCGGGCGGCATGATATGCAGATCGCGGCTCATGTGGTCCAACGGTAGAGCCAAACCTCAGAGGCGGGCTGTTTGTCCTTCAGGAGCTGCGCGCGCAGCTCTACGTGGTTCCGCTCGCCCGGTTGGAACGAGAAGGCTAGCCGCAAGCCGCCGGTATCGGGGTTGCGTTGCAGCACGCCGTCCGAGGTCTCGGCATGGGGCGAGTCAACAAAGATGGTCATCGCATCGGGGTCATCGAACAGGTCCGAGGCCTCAAAATCGATCACTGCCAGACGTCCTTCGCCGAAGGTATTGTCGCCCATCGCGGTGCTGATCACGCGCGGCATGGGCGTGCGCTGGGGTTCTTCGCCCCAGATCAAACGATAGGACATGTCGATCTGGCTGCCGGCGGCATAGGGCTCGGCCGGGCGCCAATAGGCGACGATGTTGTCATATATCTCCTGATCCGCCGGAATCTCGACCAGCGTCACGGTGCCTTTACCCCAATCGCCCTTGGGTTCGACCCACAGGCCGGGGCGCTTGTGATAGTTCGCTTCAAGATCCGCATAGTCCGAGAACTTGCGTTTGCGCTGCATCAGGCCAAAGCCGCGTGGGTTCGTGTCCACGAACGACGAAATCTGCAGGCGGGTGGGATTGGCCAAAGGCCGCCACAGCACCTCGCCCGCGCCATTGCGAACCATTAGGCCATCGCTGTCATGAACGGCGGGGCGGAAATCGTCAAACCGGCTTTGGTTGGTCTGGTCGAACAGGAACATCGAGGTGCCGGGCGCGATGCCCACATGGGGCAGCTCTTCGCGGGGGAAGAGCGTTGCTTCGACATCCATGATGCAGTCGGCCCCGGCGGTGACGTTGAACCGATAGGCCCCGGTCACGCTGGGGCTGTCCATCAGCGCATGCACGACCATGTTTCGCTGGCCGGGTTTGGGGCGTTCCAGCCAGAAGCGGATAAACTCCGGGAACTCCTCCCCATCCGGATCGCCGGTTTTCAGGGCCAGACCACGCGCGGACAGCCCGTAAACCTCGTGCAGACCAATGGCGCGGAAATAGCTGGCGCCTTGCCAGACGCAGAACTCATCGGTCTTACCGGGGCGGTGCATTTCGGTGCGAAGGCGCAAGCCCGAGAACCCCAGCGTGTCGTCGATGGGCAGGGTCGGCACGTCTTCGGATTTGTCGAACATCGACAGATCGAACGTAACCGGGGTGGTCATCCCGTCCTCGACCGTTGAAACCTTAACAGTGCGCGGGAAGTACAGGCCTGGCGTAAAGAAATCTACGTTGAACGGCGTCTGGGTTTCATACCACAGCGCACGGTCCAGCCGGAACCGGATCGAGCGATACTGTTGATACGTCAAGTCCTGCCATTCCTGCGGAACCATTTCACGCTCGGCATAGGGTTGGCTGGCCAGTTCACGGGCCAGCGCGATCACGTCATTGCGGTCAAAGGGGACCTCGCCACTGGCGGCAAAGGTGGCCGGAGCGAAAGCAAGCGCCGAGGTTGAGGCCAGAAATGCGCGACGTGTGAAATTCATTTTTTAGACTTCCAGGGCTGTGACTTGAACCAACCGGCCAGATAGGCCACGCCGATGATCATGGCAAAGCCGATCATGTTGGCGATGAAGACGCTGGCAACATCCCGCCCACTCAGGTCCAGCCCAACGCCGATCAGGCGCGCTGCTGCCATGGAAAAGACGAAGACCGCCAAGGATTGCTGCCCGACCTTGGTGATGACGGTCAGCAGGAACTCCCAAACTTTCGCGGCTGCACCCTGACCGGTTGCGATCAGGCGATGGCCATGCTCACCCGCGACGACCCAGCCCAGATAGGCCAGTGAGAGGAAGTGAACATAGCGCAGCAGGCCAAACTCGGTCTTGCCCCGCAGTTCCGAGGTCAAGGGCCAGCCCTTGCGCAGCACGGCACCTAATTCCGGCGCGGCATTGTTGATCCAGGTGAAGACCTTCCACGATCCAAACGGGGCCGACAGGATCAGGAACAGTACGGCAGCCCAGATCAGGGTTTTCGATACAGGGGGGGCAGGGATCCACCCGCGCATGAAGGCAAAGCCGGTAAAGAACAGCAACTGCCAGCCGAAGGGGTTGAAGAACCACTGACGGTCTGACCAAGGCTCGGCCGGCAGGGCCAGCGCACCGGTTTGTGCGACCAGCCAAATCGCAATCGACGTGGCGGCCACGGCCCAAAACCCGATGCGGTACAGGCCCATGTAAACGGGCATCAGCGCCAGAACCACCAGATACATCGGCAGGATGTCAAAGTAGTTCGGCACGTATGTCAGCGTGAACAGGCCGACCATCTGTGGCGCGGGATCGTTGAAGAAATGCTGGAGGTTCAGCGAGGAAATATATGTTTTCTCGAAGAAACCCGTCTGGTCCAGCGCCGCCATCGACATGGCCACAAAGAAGAACAGGCAGATATGCGCCCAGTAGACCTGCCAGATGCGGAACGCCACGCGAGCCGTCCCCATCCACCAGCCCTTGCGGGCAAAAGCCCCGCCGAACGCGATTGCCGAGGCCATGCCCGAGCAGAACACGAAAATCTCGGTTGCATCCGAATAGCCGAACCGCGCCGGAATCCATCTGGCCCAAGGGTCGTTCGGGATGTGTGCGATCAGGATGATGAACATCGCGATGCCGCGATAGAAATCCAGCCGCGGGTCGCGCACGCGGGCAGGGGCGGCTGCTTGGGCCGCCACAGGCGCAAAATCAGAAGCGGGCGATGCTGTCGCCATACGTGTTCTGTCCTTCTTTGGTCTTTTTTTGTTATTCAGCCGGAACGCTTTGTGCATCCCGGTCATCGCGTGCCGCGTCGATCAATTCGCGGCGCGCAAGGGCGTAATTGTCCTCGCCACCGGCCCGTTTTGCGCGGCGATCATCCAGGATGCGCTCGACCGCATCCAGACGTCCGGCGCGCAGGCCGGAATCAATTGTGATGCGCTCGAATACATCACGTTGCGCGTGACTGCCACCTGCCATCTGCATTCCGTCACGTGCGGTGGTCAGGAAATCAAAGGCTTGACCATATAGTCCGTCACCAAAGGCTTCCAAACCCTTGGCCGCCGCGATGCCCGGATCGGACATGCGGATTGGGGTGTCGCCCTGATTGCGCTGGGCGTCTTTCTGGATGCGTTTCAGCATCTTTCCGGTTGCTTCGTCCCGGTTATCGCCAGTCAGAGCCAGCAAATAGTGCAGGTCGGCAAAGATCAGGCAGCCGTCTTCGGTGCGATTGGCGCTCAGGTCAGCCAGTTCTTCCCAGCGATTGCCGACGTTTACGCCCTCAAGTTCCAAACGGGACAACAACGAGGTCGCGTTCGAGATATCGCGGTAATCGTCGGTTTTGTCCTGACGGATGTAGTTGTCATACAACTCCATCACCTGATCGACCTGGCCCAGATCCAGGTGCATCAGCGCCTTGTGCCACCAGACGTGATAGCGGAAGTTGTTACAATGCGCCCAAGCGTCCTCGCGCCCGGCCAGCCAATCCAGACCCAGCTGTGCGTTGCCGGTCATTTCATGCACGTGGGCCACCGCGTGCAGGCCCCATGCGTCATCTGACACCATCCACAGCGCCTGACGGCCTGCAATCTCGGCCTTCTCATAGGCACCGGTTTCTTCTAGCGCGAAAGAATGGCAGCCCAACAGATATCCACGGCCCGCGTGATCAGGCTCATACGCCGGCATCACACGTTCGATCGAGCGACGCATGCCTTCGGCGTCGCCCAGAACAAAGCGGGTGGCATGGCTAAGCTTCATCGCCAGCGAGTCTTGCGGATGGGCGCGCAGGATTTCCTCGAACTTCTGAACGGCTTGCGAGGGCAGATCGGACAGATACAGCTCCAGCGCTTGTACATAAAGGCGTTCGCGTGCGGTTACCGGTTGACGCTCCATCGCGGCATTGGCAGCGGCCAGAGCATCGACGGCGACTGGCATCATCTCGCGGCGGCCCAGCAGAACCATGAACAGACCTTTGATCGCATGGCCCAGGGCAAAATCCGGCTCGAGCTCCAAGACTTTTCCCAGATGCTGAGGCGTCACCGCCGCATGCGCCATGAACCCGAGCAGCACGCCATCCCATGCCTCGGCGCTTGCCGAATGGCTCAGGGTGTTCATCTGTCCGAAAACGTCTTGTTTCATGCTCGTGGTCCGATCCGTTGAGAATTAGTACATTATTCGACTTATCAGAGACTCTAGCGGGGTCGTATCAGTATCGACCGACCTCTCGAATTGGTGAAATGCTGTGTGTGCAAAACGTGAAAAAAACCGCCGATTCAACGGCATGTTTCAGCAACATGCCGCCGAATTAGGCATTGTGTTTCAGTCTTCAAACGGGTTTTCGGCGTTCAGAACGGCCTGAGTGTCCGCGCCAAAGGTTGGTGGAGCACTGCGATATGTTACAGGCGTTTTGGACAGTTTCAGTGGATTTCCGATCAGATTCACCTGTGCCGGGTCGGCTTGCATGGCGATCTGCATCTGCCTTGCGGCGACCTGATCGGTGGCAAAAATCTGATCCAACGTCTGCACCGGGCCCACAGGCACTTTGCGCGCCTCAAGCTCGGCAATGACGGTTTCAGTGTCATGGTTTTGCACGGCTGGGCGCAGAATTGCATTCAGCGCATCACGATGTTCCAGACGTGATGGGTTGGTCGCAAAACGGGGATCGTCCGCCAAGTCAGGCTGTCCGACGAAGTCACAGAACCGTCTGAACTGACTGTCATTGCCAACGGCCAGGATCACGTGCCCGTCCGCCGTTTGATAGACGTCATAGGGCACAATATTCGGATGCCCGTTTCCACGCCGCTGGGGTACATGACCCGAGGTCAGGTAATTCACACCCTCATTGATCAGCCACGCAATTTGCGCGTCAACCAGCGCAAGGTCGATCTGCTGGCCCTCGCCTGTTTGATCCCGATGGCGTAGCGCGGCCAGAATACCGACGGTCGCGTACATGCCGCACATCACGTCAGCGATGCCAACGCCCACTTTCATGGGCGCGCCCTCGGGATCACCGGTCAGAGACATGATCCCGCCGTAACCTTGTGCCATCAGGTCATATCCGGGCTTCGACGCGTTTGGTCCGTCCTGTCCGTAGCCTGAGATCGAGCAATAAACGAGGCTGGGAAATTCCTGCGACAGAGTTGCATAGTCCAGCCCATACTTCGCCAACCCGCCGGGTTTGAAATTCTCGATCAGGATATCGGCATGCGAGGCGAGACGTCGGATTGCCGCCTGACCCTCGGCTGTTGTGATGTCGATTGCCACAGATTTCTTGTTACGGTTGGCCGACATGAAATAAGCGCTCAGGTCCGATGCATTCCCGTCCGCGTCCGTCACATACGGAGGGCCCCATTGCCGCGTGTCATCGCCGCCGGTTGCTGGGTTTTCGATCTTGATCACGTTTGCGCCCAGATCGCCCAGCAATTGCGTGCAGGTCGGTCCTGCCAGAATGCGGGACAGGTCCAGAACCTTGATGCCCTTCAGCGGCCCCTCAGATCCGGCCATCATAGCCTCCACGGTCGATCTCGGCGGCGATGACGGTAAAGCCGTCGGCCTTGACCGCCGCATCCAGCGCCGCGCGCAGTTCTTCGCGGTTGCGCACCGTGTGGCCGTTACCGCCGAACGCGCGGCCCATGGCGGCAAAGTCGTGGCGGTCGAAATCCACGCCTGTGTTGCCCATCTGGCGCTGGCGCTGTTTCAGCTCAATCAGCGCAAGGCTGGCATCGACAAAAACCAGAAAGATTGGGTTGCCGCCCATCTCGGCGGCGGTCGACAGCTCTCCGGCGACCATCAGGAACCCGGCGTCACCCGAGAAGCTGATCACTGGGCGGTCGGGTTCGGCCAGTTTCAGGCCAATCGCCATCGGCACGGCACAGCCCATGGTACACAGGGCCGAGGATTGGATCAGCCCGCGTTCCTCGGAGCAGTCCCACATCTGGCTCAGCAAAATACGATGCGCGCCGCTGTCGGCGGTCGCCAGCGTGTTGGCGGGCAGGGCAGCGCGGGTTTCGGCGATCACCGCCGCGGGCCCCCAGTCGTCATCAGTGGGAAACGCCTGCGCCAAAGCGGCTTTGACTTGCGCGGGTTCGCCACCCAGCCATGTCTTGCGCGACGGGGTGCCTTTGGCGATGGCCTCCAGCGTCTCGCCGGTATGTGCCACCAAATTCAGCCCCGCCTGATGCATGTAATGGTCATTGGGCACAGCCGAGACGTCGATCACGCGCTTTTCCGCTGGGTCCCAGATCTCACGCCAGCCGGGGCGCATTTCGATCGGGTCATAGCCCAGACACAGCACCAGATCAGCCTGTTCGACCAGCGGAACCAGATGTTTGTCAGCCAGCGGCGAAAGGCCCGCGCCACCTAGGCACAGAGGATGATCCTCAGGCACGACGCCCTTGGCCTTGTATGTCGTCACGAAGGGGATGTCGAAATGCTCCAGAAATGCCTGCACCACGTTGCGCGAGTCGTCATAGAGAACATCCAGCCCGACAATTGCGATGGGCCGTTCGGCCTGCGACACCCATCGGCGGGCTTTCTCGACGCAGTCGCCCGCAGGGGATACAGAGGCAATCTTGGCGCGGCGGCGCGGTTTTACGCCCGACACGCGGGTATCCGCGACCGAGATCGGCACGTCGATATGCACGGGACCGGGGCGCGGCTGATTGGCCAACGTAACCGCCTTATCGGCAATAATGTCTGCGCCTTTGGCGGTCAGTGTAAACGTCCCTTTGGTGATCGAGCGATAGACCTGCGCGTGATCCATCACCTGATGGGTATAGGTCAGCGCCTCATCCGCATCGACGCAGCCGGTCAGCACGATCATCGGCACCCGGTCTTGCAAGGCATTGGCGACCACGTTGATCCCGTTCATCGCACCGGGGCCAAGGGTGGCGACCAGAATGGCAGGCGCGCCATCGCGGTGATGCACGGCCTCGGCCATGAAACCGGCGGCGTTTTCATGCTTGGTCAGATGAAAGGTGATTCCGGCCTGTTCCAGCGCATCGACAAGGGTCAGAACCTCACCACCGGGCATTCCAAAGGCGTGGCGACATCCGGCCTCGTACAAACGTTGGGCCAGAAGGTCCGCTGCGCGGGGCGAGAGGTCTTGCATAAGTCATGCTCCGAAAAACTGTTTCACAGCAGATTGCGGAGGACGGCCCCAGACGCAAGGCGGATCACGCCAGTGTGACTATTTGACTGCTGTTTCAGCGACAGCTTGAAACTTGCCATCTAGTTCCTCGGCGATCTCACGTAAGGGGGCTCCGCCCTCAGAAACGTAGGGCGCAAAGACAAAACTGGGAGTCTTGTAAGACAGGGTGGCGGTGCCGTCCTCATTCTCGGTGACATAAAAGCGGATCGGCGCCTCGATCATCGCGTTCACCGAGGTTTCCAGCACGCGCACGGCGTAGTCGTTATTGAAGGCGCCGATAACCCGATTGCCGGGGATGGTGATCCCGCGCGATGCAGCGGCCTTGGTCGGGCCTGCCTGCGTGACCACGATCAGACCATTGGCCTTGATGGCATCCTTGGTGTCGGCAACCAACGCGTCATAACTTTTGTCGGTTGCGTAGCTGGCCCAGCCCGAGAGGGGCTCGTCTGCCAAAGCAGGGGTCGCTAACAGGGTTATCGCAGTCCAAAGGGCTTTCATCGGGGCCTCCTGTTACGGGGTTGAGACTGTGATGCCAGAAAGCGGTACAGGGCGCATTCACAATCTTGTGCGTTTTCCCGATTGCGCCTGTGGCCGGAAACCCCCAGAAACAGGCAAATGCCACCCGATGAGGTCCGAATTGGATCAGATGCGCCTGTTGATATGTTCGTCCTGTGCCGGTTCCCGCGATTGCGGGGCTGAGGTCAAAGCTGTCGAATTCGCTCTGACTCGCGCGGGGATTGAGGGAAGGGTTTCGGTCGATCAGCACGCCTGTTTCAGCGGATGCTCTGAACCCGTGGCCATCGCGCTGCAGGCCGATGGCGGGGCGTCATATGTGTTTTCAGGGGTCGATGTCGCTTCGGACGCCGATGATATCGTGGCGACCTGCCGGACCTATCTGGAAAGCCCCAAAGGCTGGATCGAAGACGCCCGGCCTTGCGGGCGGCTCCGAATGTGCTTGCGGGCGCGTATCCCGGCGCTTTAGTCGACCTGTAGTGTGACCGCCGCGCTGACGGGGATGTTGTCGACCGTCAGCGGGCTGTGGCCGTTTGCGTTCAGAGAGACCGAGACTTCGACCTCGCCCTGCGGCAGATGGTCGATATGCATCCAGTTACCGTACAGCCGGGCCAGTTTCTCTCCATTTACGTAGACATGTGCATGCCCCTCGCCGTCGACATCGGTCTTTGAGGCATTTTGTGGTGAGAACCGAAAGTTCTGCGGCATGACATGCAGGTTCCAGCCCGCCATAGGATCGGGCGTAAGAGCGATCTCAAGCCCCGGAGCATCAGCGCCAGCAGGCAGGTTGATGGCAGTCGAATGATCGTGTGCGGCTGCCTCGGCGTGAGATGGACTGTGATGTGCAGGATCGCCATGGTCATGGCCGTCGAAAGTGACGCCATTTGCAGCCGCAACCACAAATCCTGCACCACTTCCAAAAACTATGCCGATTGCAAACAGGGCAAGTGAGCGTGCCATTTTATGTTCCTTGATGGTAGTAGAAACACGCCGAGCTGGTCTCGGCGTGTTCATAAGCGTGCTTGTCAGGCCGCAGCTTCGGCACGCTGGCTTTCATGTCGCCAGAAGCACCCGGCGAATGCCCCGACCAGAACCCAGGCTACCAGTCCGATGCCAAAAGCGCGCGCGGCAAACAGCGCGCCGATCTCGGTCGGAACGGGGCCGGTGAACACGTCCGGCTCGGGCGCGCCGATCAGATGTGGGGCCAACAGCAGGGCGGCTGCGATCACATAGCTGATCAGAGTGCCGCCAAAAGCAATCAGCCACATGGCAACACCTGCTGCTGCGACGGTCGCAAACCACCAGATTTGACGCGCAGCGACATCGGCTGCTGCCACGCCGGGCACTTCTGGCGCGAGCGAGAATCCGGGTGCGAGGTGTACGGCAATGAACCCCGCAAGCCCCCACAAAACGCCGGTGCGCCCGTCAATCTTATGGCCGTTGCCCTCAGCCACGGACATCAGCGCAATCATCATCAGCGCATAACCGGTATAGATAAGCATCGTGAAAATGACGCTCAGCGCATCGCGGAACAGGTCCGAGAACATTCCCGGTAGCTCGGGGTGAGCACTTACGACGTCACCGCCGAAATGGATCAATTCGCCCGATTCATACAGTTCCGCGTGCAGCAACACAGGTTGCACAAAGACCAACTGCAGCAAGGCGGCAATCAGCCCCGCTGCAGCACCAGCGAACAACGCGCTGGTCAGGATACGGCTAAACATGGGTTTAGTGGCAGGGGAAGCCGGTCGCGTGGCGCACATCGTGGGCTGCGTCATGCAGGGCCGCGGCCTGAACGTGGCCGGTCAACGTGATGACGCCAAGGCCCAGAACCACAGCGAACATAACCGGCAGGATACCAACGCGTGAGGTCGATGCGGTTGTTGCTTGAGTTGCCATTTTTAGTTCTCCTTTACCGTCGCACCCGACGGTTGGTGTTTTCATTCGTGCCTGGCAGGTCTCCTGGCTGGCGGGTCGATGCCTCTGTTCGCCTTCCCCCTGAAACTTAGGAGTGGCTGGTTGAACAGGGCTCACCGCTTACAGTCGCGGGGGCGGCTGTGGATTCGATCGCGCGCGGTCTCACCACATTCCCTCTTAGCTTGCCGGTATTGCCGACAGGACCAGACAGGTTCATTTAGCCGTTACATCTGCTGTCGCGCAATCGCCATTTGCGACGTTTTAGGTCAGATCACGCGCTTTTTGAGAAGATAAATATCCATGATCCACCCATGATCAGCGCGCGCAGTCGCTCGGGTGTCCAGAATCGACTGTGCAACATCGCTCAGAGGGCCGTTGATCAGGATTTCTTCAGTCATGCCCACATAAGCCCCCCACCAGATGTCATAATCTGCCATCTGAAGATGTTGGAACGAGCACTCACCATCCAACATGACCGCCACGTTTGATGCACCGTCTGGCCACCCTTCGTCGCGAATCCGCCGCCCCGTGGTCACGATGTAGGGGGCACCCAGATCGTTGATCGGAATCGCGTGGGCCGCCGTCAACGCCTGCAGCGCTGTGATGCCAGGGATCACCCGCGTCGTCGGTTGAGGGTCCAACCGCGCCGCGATTCGCAGTGAGCTGTCGTATAGCGACGGATCGCCCCAGATCAGTAGCGCCACGTGCTGTGCGCCGGGATGGGCGGTAATCGCCTCGCGCCAGCGCAGCGCAATCGCGTCGTGCCATTCGTCCACCCCGCGCAGATACCCGTCTTCCGAGCGGCGCTTGGGGATGTCGAAATAGGCGATCTGCGGCGGCGTGTCGGTCACCTGCGCAATGATCTTTTCGCGCAGCCCGGCCAGATCGGCCTTGTTCTCGCCCTTGCGGGGGATCAGGATCAGGTCCGCCGAGCGGATCGCCTGCGCGCCCTGAAAGGTCACGTGGTCAGGGTTCCCGGTTCCAATGCCGATCAAGGTCAGGTCAAACATCGTCAAACTCTGCCAGCGGGCCATAAAGGATCAGCGCCGGGGCGGTGCCTATCTCGTCCGCCAGTTTTTCGGACAGCGCGCCTACAGTACTGCGATGCAGCTTTTGTTCGGGGGTCGAGACGGATTCGGCCATTAGTGCTGGCGTCTCCAGCGGGAGGCCATGGGCGTGCAACGTTTCGACCAGCAGGGGGAAGGTGCGCTTGCCCATGAAGACGACCGTGGTCGCATCGGGGTCGGCCAGCGCAGGCAGGTTCAGGTCCTCAGGCAGTTTGCCGCTGACATCATGACCAGTGACAAACTGTACTCGCCGCGCGGTCAGCCTGCGGGTCAGCGGGATGCCCGCCGCCGCCGCTGCCGCCACGGCCGAGGGGATGCCGGGTATGATCTCGTATTCGATCCCAGCCGCGCGCAGGGCCACCAGTTCTTCTTCCAGACGCCCGAACATGCCGCCATCGCCGGATTTCAACCGCACGACCCGCTGCCCGGTCAGGGCGTAATCCACCAGCAACCGGCTGACATGGTCCTGCTTGGGCGAGGGGCGCCCCGCCCGTTTGCCCACGCCCACCAGATCGGCATCGTCGCGCGCATGGGTCAGGATCGGCCCGCTGCTGAGGTCATCAAACAGCACCGCATCCGCCTTCTGCATCCGGTCCACAGCCTTCAGCGTCAACAGCTCCGGGTCGCCGGGGCCTGAGCCAATGAACGAGACAAACCCACTCATACTGAGGCCTCCGCGATCAGGTGAAAGAACGTGCCGGTCACATTGCCACGCACCGATCCGGTCTGCGGCCCTTCGGCCCCTTCTGCGTCAAACACACGGGCCAAAGGCGCGTCAGGTTGCTCGATGATCGAGGAATAGTGGAACTCATGCCCCCGCAGGCCTGTGCCTACGGCAAAGCCGGGCATCGGGGCCAGCAGTTCGGCGCGGCGATAGCCCAGATTGAACTTGCGCTTTTCATAGGACGTCACCAGCCCCAACAACCCGGCCATCTGGTGCGAGACACCCTCTTTATCGATCAGAGCCTGTCCCAACGCCATATAACCCCCGCACTCCCCATGCACGGGCTTGGTTTGCGCGTGGTTCCGCAACCCTTCCTGAAAGACGGATGCGGCGGCCAGAATGCCTGCATGCAACTCGGGATATCCGCCCGGCAACCAGACCAGATCTGCATCCGCCGCCGGGGCTTCATTCGCCAATGGCGAGAACGGTAACACCTCGGCCCCAGCCGCCCGCCAGCCTTCCAGCAAATGCGGATAGGTGAACGAAAACGCCGCATCGCGGGCCAGCGCGATCCGTTGCGCCGGTGGCCGCGGCAGCGCGGCGGACGATGGCCCATTCGGGCCTGAGGACGCCGCCCGCTTGATCGCCTCAAGATCGACATGTTCGCGCAGAAACGCGGCATAGCCCACAATTGCGCTTTCCAGATCGGGATGTTCAACCGCCTGGATCAGGCCCAGATGCCGCTCGGGCAGGGTCAGGTCTCCACGACGGGGCAGCACGCCCAGAACCGGCAGGCCCGCGCGTTCCATTCCCAACCTCGTCAACCGCTCATGCCGGGGGCTGGCGCAGCGGTTCAGAATCACGCCCGCAAAGGGCAGATCGGGGTTATACATCTTGAACCCCAAAGCCGTCGCCGCCGCCGATTGCGCCTGACCGCCCACATCCAGCACCAGCACCACCGGCCAGCCCATCCGTAACGCGGTTTCCGCACTGGACCCATGACCCAGTTCACCGGGCTTGGCGACGCCGTCGAACAACCCCATCGAACCCTCGGCGACCACAATATCCGCGCCCTCAGCCTGCGCTGAAATCGCGTCCAACAAAGGCTCACCCATGGCCCAGCTGTCCAGATTGAACGAGGCCCGCCCCGCCGCCGCCCGGTGAAAGGCTGGGTCGATATAATCCGGTCCGCTTTTAAAAGGCTGAACGGTCAGACCATCCTCGGCCAGCGCACGTAACAAGCCCAGCATGACCGTGGTCTTGCCCGTTCCCGAGGACGGCGCGGAAATCAAAAGGCCCGGAGGGTTAGTCATCGCGTCATTCATCCTCGGGGCTCCAACTGGACCACGGGCTATCGGCGCTTTGCGGGCGATAGCGGCGGTCGTAATCTTTGGAATAGAGGCAGCTTTCGTCGAACCCTTCGCCCGCCAGCGCTGGGCCGACCATGATCAGGGCGGTACGTGCGATGCTTTCATCCAACACGTCTTTCAGGGTGTCCAAAGTGGCACGGATGATGCGCTCATCGGGCCAACTGGCCCGATAGACCACGGCCACCGGGCAATTAGCCCCATAGGCCGGGGTCAGGTCGGCGATGACCTTGTCCAGATTGCCGATCGAGAGGTGAATGGCCAATGTCGCGCCGGTGCGGGCGAAGTTCTCAAGCGTCTCACCCTCGGGCATCGAAGACGCGCGGCCCGGCGTGCGGGTCAGCACCACCGATTGCGCGAGGCCAGGCAGGGTCAGCTCGGTGCCCAAGGCTGCGGCAGCCGCAGCGAAAGAGGGAACGCCGGGGGTGACGCTGACCGGGATACCCATTTCTTTCAACCGGCGGATTTGCTCACCCATGGCGGACCAGACCGACAAATCGCCTGAATGCAGTCGGGCCACATCTTGACCGGCCTTATGCGCGGCGTCGATCTGGGCCATGATCTGATCCAGATCCATCGGCGCGGTGTTGATGATCTTGGCCCCCTCGGGGCAGTGGCTCAGGATCTCTTCGGGAACCAGCGAACCCGCATAAAGGCACACGGGACAGGACGCGATGATATCGCGCCCGCGCAGGGTCAACAGGTCGGCAGCGCCCGGTCCGGCGCCGATGAAATGAACGGTCATGTCTGTCCTCCGATGGCGATGGCGCAAGTGGCCAGCCGGTCGTCTGATATCTGTCGGGGTGAAAGCAGCCGCGCGCCCAGTCCGGCGGCGGCAAGGGCGGACGCTTCGGCCACGCTGCTGGTGCCGTAACTGGCGCGGCTGCGGGGCGAGCAAGTGAGCGTGCGCTGCCCGGCCAAATCGGCGGGTGCGATGAAATGCAGGGGCAGGGCGGTTTCGGCGGCGAATTCTGCAAGCGCGGCGTGACCTTCCTTGTCCGCGACGGTCGCCAAGGCGCTGACGGGGTGGTCCGCGGCGGCCGCCGTAAAGGCCGCGCGCAGGCTGTCCATGGTGGCGGCGGAGGAAAAGCCAAGGCCCGCGACGATCATAGCGTGACGCTCCACTGCACCACCGGATAGGCAGATTTCCAACCGCGTCGGGGGCCCAAAGGCGCAGCCTGAGCCAGTTCGATCCGCAGAAGGTCGCCGCCTAATGCGTCGTGCCATTGCGCCAGTAACGTTTCGCTTTCCAGCGTCACCGCATTAGCGACCAACCGCGTGCCTTCAGGTAGCGCATCGCGCAACCATGCCAGAAGGTTTGCGTTCAATCCGCCGCCGATAAACACCACATCGGGCAACGCAAGCCCGGTCAGGTCATCAGGGGCAGTGCCGTGGACTACACTCAGCCGATCCTGTCCCAGCGCATCCGCATTGCGGCGAATACGCTCGGCACGATCTGCGCGAGGTTCAATTGTGGTGGCCGTCAGTGTCGGATCACACATCAGCCATTCTATACTGATCGAGCCGGTGCCACCGCCGATATCCCACAAATGCTCGCCGCGCTGTGGGGCCAGCGCAGACAGGGTCAGGGCGCGGATAGGGCGTTTGGTGATCTGTCCATCGGTCTCGAATATCTCATCCGGCTTGCCCGAGGATTTCGGCAGTGCGCGCCCATCACCCGCGACCTCTAGCGCGACGCAGACCGGGTGATCGAACCCGCCCAGCAGCGCCTCGGTCAGGGACACACTGCGGGAACGCTCACGAGGGCCGCCGAGCGCCTCCATCACATGCAGGCGGGTGTCAGCAAAACCGGTCTCGGTCAGGTAAGTCGCCAGTTCCGTCACCGCAGCCCCGTTGCGCAGCAGCAGGATGGCGCGCAGGCCCGGCGACAGGTGTGGGCGCAGCCGGGTCAGAGGGGCGGCGTGCAGGCCAAAAGTCAGTGTTGCCTCCAGCGGCCAGCCCAGCCGGGCGGCGGCCAGCGAAAACGTCGATTGGCCGGGCAGGGCAGTCCATTCCCCGGCTTCGAAATTGCGCGCGATGACAGACCCCGCGCCAAACCAGAACGGATCGCCCGAGGCCAGCACCACGGTGGGCCGCCCCCGGAACCCCGTCAGCACGGGCAGCCCGTCGGCAAAAGGCACCGGCCATTCGACCCGCTGGGCCTGGCTGTCGGGGATCAGCGACAGGTGGCGCGGCGGGCCCATGATGATTTCGGCGCGGTCCAGCACTTGACGGCTTGCAGGCGACAGGCCATCAAGCCCATCCTCACCCAGGCCCAGAACGGTCAGCCACGGAGCTTCATGCATGACACATCTCCTGATCCTTGGCGGCACCACCGAGGCCAACGCCTTGGCCAAAACCGTGGCCGAGTTGGGCATCCCAGCGACCTACTCTTATGCCGGTCGCGTCGGCAACCCGCGCCCGCAGCCGCTGCCGGTGCGCGTAGGCGGGTTCGGGGGCGTTGCCGGTCTGGCCGCCTATCTGCGCGACCATACTGTAACCCATGTGATCGACGCCACGCACCCCTTCGCCGCGCAGATGAGCGCCAACGCGGTGGCCGCCTGCCATCAAAGCGGGGTGCCGCTGGCCGCGCTGACCCGCCCGGCGTGGGTGGAAAAGGACGGAGACCATTGGCAGCACGTTCCGGATATCGACGGCGCGGTGGCCGCCCTGTCCGGTGCGCCGCAGCGGGTGTTTCTGGCCGTGGGCCGGATGCATCTTCAGGAGTTCGCCACACAGCCTCAGCATCGCTACTTGCTGAGGCTGGTCGATGAACCGGGTACTCTGCCGTTGCCTAATTGCGATGTGGTTGTTTCGCGCGGGCCGTTCACTCTGGCCGATGATCAGGCGTTGATGCAGCGTCATGAGATCCAGTTGGTCGTGTCCAAGAACGCAGGCGGCCTTGGCGCGCGCGCCAAGCTGGACGCGGCGCGGGCGCTGGGCCTGCCAGTGCTGATGATCGACCGTCCGGCCCTGCCGCAGCGGGTCGAATTGTCGAGCGTCGCTCAGGTTCTGGACTGGCTGGCTCATTCTGGCGTGAACCTCGGGGTGTAGACGATCGGCGCGCCGTCACGCTCGATCACGCGAGTGCGGGACGAGCCGACGATGACCACCGTCTGCATATCTGCCATCTCGGGTGTGGCGTCGGCCAGTGTCGAAATCCCAATGGCCTCATCCGCGCGCGATACGGCGCGGGCGAACAGGATCAGCCGTTCGGGCTCGCATTCCTCACGCAGGATTTCCAGCGTCTTTACAAAGCCTTCAGGGCGGGACTTCGAGCGCGGATTGTAAAACGCCATCGAGAAATCTGCCTGCGCGGCCAGCCGCAGGCGCTTTTCGATCAAGGACCACGGCTTGAGGTTGTCACTCAGGTTGATGGCGCAGAAATCATGCCCCATTGGCGCGCCCGCACGGGCCGACGCCGCCAACATCGCCGTAATCCCCGGCAGCACGTCAATCTGGATATTACGCCACTCGGACGGGCCATTCTCCAGCGCCTCAAACACTGCCGACGCCATTGCAAACACACCGGGATCGCCCGAGGACACAACGACCACGCGTTTGCCCTCCGCAGCCATCTGCAACGCGTGCTGCGAGCGGTCGATCTCAACCCGGTTGTCACTGGCGTGCGGCGTCAGTCCTTCGCGTTCGGCCACGCGTGCCACGTACGGAATATAGCCGACCACGTCCGTGGCCTCGGCCAAAGCAGCGGTCACCTCGGGCGTCACCAGCGCCTCATCCCCCGGTCCAAGACCGGCGATCTTGACCCAGCCGCTCATGGTCTGCGCCCCTGTCCATGCACGATGATGATCGAGAAATAGGGAGTGATGCCGTCGCAGTTTTCAGACAGCTTGCAGACGCGTTGATTGGGCATCTGGGCATATTCGACGATCCACGCCCGGTCATACAGCCCAGCCGTTTTCAGCGCGCGTTTCACTTTGTCAATATTGCGGCCGATCTTCATCACCACCAGCGCGTCGGTCTGCGCCATCTGTTGGGCCAGAACGTCTTCGGACAACGTGCCTGCCAGAACAGTCAGGATGTCATCGCCCCATGTGATCGGGTCACCTGTCGCTGTCCACGCGCCGGACATGCCAGTGATGGCAGGTACGACTTCAACATCAGTTTTATCGCGCAAGCGATTGTAAAGGTGCATGAAAGAGCCGTAGAAGAACGGATCGCCCTCGCACAGAACCACCACATCCTCGCCATTATCAGACAGCGCCTTCAGATGCGCGGCGCAGTCTTCGTAGAACGCTGCAAGCAGTTCGTTATAGCGCGGATCGGTCAATGGGATTTCGGTCGTGACCGGGTATTCCATCGGGAATTCAACGGCGTTTTCGGGGATCATCCCATTGACGATTTTGCGCGCCTGCCCACTGCGACCGGGCTTGCGGAAAAACGCCACATGGCGCGCATTGCGCAGCAGGCGATCAGCCCGCACGCTCATCAGGTCGGGATCGCCGGGGCCGAGACCCACGCCATAGATGGTACCGCTCATTCCGCGCGGCTCGCGATGGCGTTGATGGCGGCGACGGTGATGGCGCTGCCGCCCAGACGACCCTTCACGATGCAGGACGGTACCGGCTGTGCCTCCCACAAGGCGTCTTTGGATTCGACCGCGCCGACAAAGCCCACGGGACAGCCGATGATCGCGGCGGGGCGTGGGCAGTCGGGGTCTTCCAGCATGTTCAGCAGATGGAACAGCGCGGTGGGTGCGTTGCCGATAGCGACAACGGCACCTTCCAGATGCGGGCGCCACAGCTCCAGCGCAGCAGCCGAGCGTGTGTTGCTCATCTCAGCGGCCAAGGGGCGCACACGTTCGTCATGCAGGGTGCAGATCACCTCATTGTCGGCGGGCAGACGGAACCGGGTCACGCCCTCGCTGACCATGCGCGCGTCACACAGGATCGGCGCGCCGTTTTCCAGTGCGGTGCGGGCAGCGGCCACAAACCCGGGCGAAAAATGAACGAACTCCTCCAACCCAACCATGCCAGCGGCGTGGATCATGCGGACAGCGACCTGTTCCTCATCGGCGTCGAACCGGGCCAGATCGGCCTCGGACCGGATGGTGGCAAAGCTCTCCTTATAGATCGCAGCGCCATCGGTTTCATAAGTATAGGGCATCAGGTGAAGTCCATATTCATAAGTGTTTCTTCGGTCAGGCCGGTCTGGCAGGGCTCATCCCCCGCGCGGCCTTGTTTGACAAGATCAAATCGTCGGGCATTGCCGACCAGGGTTACATCGGCGGGACCCATGCGCGCGCATCCTTTGGCGCAGCCCGAGACATGCAGGCTGCCCGGTACGCGTGCGGCCAAAGCACGGGCGATATCGCGGGTCTCCACTTGCGCTTGCGGGCAATATGGCGCGCCGGGGCAGGCGTCGGTCGTCATAAGCGGGTTGGTGCCATCTGTGACAAAGGCTGGGGCAGGTATCGCCGCCCCGCCCTCCAACAGGATCAGCCGCCAAGGTGTGACCCGCAGGGCATTGGCACCGCTTTGCGCAATCAGCTCTTTCAGGGCACGTGCGGGCAGTTGCCCGAAGGCCGCGCCATAGAGCGTTCCCTGATCGCAGGGACCGGGCTGCAACGGCCTGCCCAAAGGTCCCGGTGCCGTGCCCTGCCACTCTGATGGCAAGTTCGAGACCACGCGCGCCATGCGCCGGCTCTCGGGTGTGTAGGTTTGGGCGAACCATGCGGCTAGGGCGATCAACTGGTCGATGGCCTCGGGTTCTTGGACCAGACGTCCGGTCTCGGCCCCATCGGCGCGCAGGATCAGGCCGTTCGGGGCGGTTTCCAGCCGAATGTCGGCTGAATCCCCAGCTAGCAGGCGCTCAGGTCCGGTGTCGATGGCAAAGCCGAACTTGGCGGGCAGGGCGGGCAGTTCCGCCAGCCGGTCAATAAGTTCTTGCGCCAGCCGAGCGGTCAGGTCTCCGGCTTGGTAAAGAGGTGAGACCAGAATGTTGCGGCGCACCTCGATCCCCGGCTCGGCGTCTAGCAGGTTCAGCGCGGCCAGTTCGGACAGCAGCGATTGATGATCCGTCTCGGATACACCCCGCAGCTGCAGGTTAGCGCGGTTGGTCAGGTCGATGGTGCCATTGCCAAAACGCTCGGCCAGATCACACAGACCCGTGGCCTGCTCAGCTGTCAGTCGTGCCAGCCGAGGCCGCACCCGGACCACCAGCCCATCGCCCGACATCATCGGACGGTGCGCGCCGGGGCACCAGCCCTGTACGACGGGAGCGCTCATCCCAGCCCCTCCAGATCCGCACGGATCGAGTTGCGGCGCGTGTTCCATAACCCCGCCTCAAGCAAAGCGCGGAACCGGTCCTGCATGGCCTGATGGGCCTTCGGGTTGACCTCGGCGAGAAAAGCGTCGACGTCTTCGTTGCCCAACGTGGCATCGTGGTAGAGGTCAAACAGATGCGGCGCGACTGTGCCAGATAGATGCGCGAATGAGGCCATATGATCCAGCGTCGCGGCTATCTCGGCTGCGCCCCGGAACCCGTGGCGTTGCATCCCGGCGATCCAACCCGGATTGGCGGCGCGGGCGTGGACCACGAGGCTGATCTCTTCGGGCAGGGTCCGCGCGCGCGGGGTTTCGGGGTTGGTGTTGTCCAGATGATACAGCTGCGCCGCGCCGCCTGTGATCTTTTTGGCGGCGGCAAATCCGGCTTCATGCGTGGCGTAATCATTGGCCAGTAGCAGGTCGGTCTCGGTCAAATCCTGCAGGTGGACGAAACTGTCGGCATTGGCGACGCGCTGGGTGATGCCGTCCTTGTCCTGCGCGACATGCTCGCCTTCCAACGCGTAAGAGCTGGCATCCAGCCATGCCTCGCCCGCCTGTGTGCGCGCCTCATTGGTATAGATTTCGGACAATTGCGTCATGTTCACGCCATAGCTTCCGGGGGCGGGGCCATAGACGCGGGCGGCGGGTTCCTGACCGGCATAGGGGTTCCAATCGACCGCCTCATCGCGCGCCGACAAGGCCCGGATCGCCTGACCGTACAGCGCCGAAAGCGTCGGGAACACGTCGCGGAACAGGCCCGAGACCCGCAGCGTCACGTCCAGACGCGGGCGGCTGAGGTCGGTGATCGGCAGAACCTCGATGCCCGAGACGCGTTCCGAGCCCTTGTCCCAGACCGGCTTGACGCCCAGCAGATGCAGCGCCATGGCGAATTCCTCACCCGCCGTGCGCATGGTGGCCGAGCCCCAGAGGTCAACGATAAGCCCCTTGGGATAATCGCCTTCCTCTTGCAGGTGTCTCCGTACCAGTTCCTCGGCCAGTTTCACGCCCTGGGTATAGGCAGCGCGGGTCGGGACCGAGCGCGGGTCGGTGGTATAAAGGTTCCGACCCGTCGGCAGCACGTCCGAGCGGCCACGATAAGGCGAACCGGACGGCCCGGCCTCGATCCGTTTTCCGGCCAGCGCATCCAGCAACCCGTTACGTTCGCAATGTGCCGAGGGTCCGGGATCGAAATTACCGGTGACTTCGGGCGCCCGGCCAAAGATGTGCAGACCGTCACCGAACTGGCTTTCCTTGATGTCGCAGACAAAGCGGTCGATGCGAGTGATCGCCTCGGCGGTGCAGGTGGCCTGATCCAGACCCAGATCGCTTTCCAGCCCGATTGCCCGCGCCTCGTCGCGGATATCCTCTTGCAGTCGGTCGCGGCGTTTGGGGTCTAGACCATCGGCGTTCGAGAACTCATCCAGTAGGGATTCCAGCCGGACCATCCGGTCGGGCGTGCCGCTTTCTTTCAGCGCGGGCGGGATGTGCCCCAGCGTGACGGCTCCGATCCGACGCTTGGCTTGCGCGGCCTCGCCGGGATCATTGACGATGAAGGGGTAGATCACGGGCAGGTCGCGGATCAGCGCCTCGGGCCAGCATGTGTTGGACAGGGCGACGGATTTTCCGGGCAGCCATTCCAGTGTGCCATGGGCTCCGATATGGATCAGCGCGTCGGCGTGCAGGCTTTTGCGCAACCACAGGTAGAAGGCGACATAGCTGTGGCGCGGGGTGCGTGACAGGTCGTGATAGTCGTCATCGCGCAGCTCGGGCGTGCCGCGCTCGGGTTGCAGTGCGACCAGAGCTTTGCCCCGGCGCAGCGCGGTGAAGTGGAAGGCACCATCCGCGAAAGCGGGATCACTCTCGGGCGCACCCCAGACGGATTGCAGGTCGATGCGTAGCTGTTCGGGTAGGTCGGCCAGCGCGGCCTGATAGTCGGCAAGGGGCCATGCAATCCGCGCGTCCAACAGCGCGTCAGAAATTGGCTCGGCGGGGGCGGTGTCATAGCCTTCGGCCTGCAGGTCGGACAGCATCGCTTCGGCGGAGGCCAACGCGTCAAGGCCCACCGCATGGGCCATCTGCCAGTCCTTGCCGGGATAGGTGGACAGAACCAGCGCGGGCACCTGATCGGATTTGGGTTTGCCTTGCAAGTTCAGCCAGCCGGTCACACGGTCAAGGATGGCCTCAATCCGTTCCTCCTCGGCCCGGTGGGCAAAGCGGGAATATTCCAGATGCTGGTCGCGCTTGCCCGGCTCCTTGAACGAGGCGATGCCTGCTGAAATCCGCCCGTCCACCTCGGGCAGCACCACATGCATGGCGAGGTCGGCGGGCGAGAGACCGCGTTCCGCTTCGGCCCAGGCTTTGCGGCGCGAGGTGGCCAGTGCGACTTGGAAAACGGGTATATTGGCGGCGTCCAAGGGCGAGGTGCCAGATGCGCCTTTACCCGAGAAGGAGGTGGCGTTGATGATCGCGGATGGGGCCAGAGAAACGATGGTGTCGCGCAGCCAGTCGGCGGCGGTGGGAGCTTTCAGCGAGGGAGCGAATAGGCCCACGGCGTCCAACCCGCGTGCGCGCAGACTGCGGATTAGGGCGGCCACGGGGGCGGTGTCGGCGGATGTCAGATAAGCGCGGTAGAAGGTGACGAGGATGCGTTTCGCATCCCCGGAAAACGCCTGTTCCGCCGGGATCACACCGCGGTCCGGGCACCATGCGCCGCAGTCGGGCAAGGACTTGGCGCCCATCACCGGGCCCGCATACAGACCGGCTGCCAATGCCATCTGCGCCAAAGCGGCTTGTGCTGCAACCTCGCCACCGGTGTCGCAAAGATGCGCCAAGCGGCGCAGGGTGGAGACGGGCAGGGTCGAATAGTCATCCAGCCGCGTATCCTCGCGCCCGTCCGCCGGCAGCACGGCCACAGCAATCCCTTTGGTCTGCGCAAGCGATAGAACCTGCTGCAGTCCGTAGGACCAATAGGGCACCCCGCCGATCAGTCGGATCAGGATGCCCTTGGCGCCCTCCAACGTCTGCTCGACATAGGTATCCACCGAGAGGGGATGTTTCAGCGCCGTCAGATTGGCCAGCCGCAAGGTCGGCATCCGACCCTCGGGTCCGCCGCCACGATGCCAGCCTGCCGCGAAAGCACCAAGGTCGCTGTCCGAGAACGACAGCACCACCAAATCCGCCGGGCTCTGGCCCAGATCGGTTGGGGTTTCGGATTCCTCTAACCCGTGGCTTTCGCGGAAGACGACGTGCATAGTTTACTCGGCAGCCTCGGTGACGCCCACGAGGATGTCGCGAATTTCGGCCTCTTTGATGTCGTCATGCTCGGCAATCACCACCAGACGCGAACGGCGCTCTTCGCCAGGCTGCCACGGACGGTCGTACTGATGACGCACGCGCGCGCCCACAGCCTGAACCAGAAGGCGCATTGGCTTGCCCTGAACAGCGGCATAGCCTTTGACGCGCAGGATGTTCAGTTCTTTGGCAAGACGTTCGATTTTCGCTACCAGATCGGCCGGGTCGGTCTGTTCCGGCAGCTCGACGATGATGCTTTCGAAATCATCGTGCTCGTGATCATGGTGGCCATCGTGATGGCTGGGCCGCGCCTCCATGTCATCCTCAGCGGCAGCCTCAAGACCCAGCACGACGCGCACGTCCACAACGCCTTCGGCCACTTCGACGACCGGCAGAGGGCGCGGGGCCTCTGCGGCGATGATCTCTTTGGCTTTGGCGACACCTTCGGGGCCGGCCAGATCAGGCTTGGTCAGCAGGATGATGTCGGCGCAGGAGATCTGATCCTCGAACACCTCGGACAGAGGCGTTTCGTGGTCGATGGAATCGTCGGCCATGCGCTGGGCATCCACTGCCTCGACATTCGGCGCGAACCGGCCGGCGGCGACCGCCTCGGCATCGGCCAGCGCGATCACGCCGTCCACGGTGATTTTCGACCGAATATCGGGCCAGTCGAACGCTTTCAGCAGCGGTTTCGGCAGCGCCAAACCAGATGTTTCGATCAGGATATGCTCGGGGCGCGGCTCCAGCGCCATCAGCGCCTCGATCGTGGGGATGAAATCATCGGCCACGGTGCAGCAAATGCAGCCGTTTGCCAGTTCCATGATGTTCTCTGCCGGGCAATCGGGGATGGCGCAGGATTTCAGGATATCGCCGTCCACGCCGACATCGCCAAACTCGTTGACCACAACGGCCAGACGCTTGCCCTGCGGGTTCTGCATCAGGTGTCGCACCAGCGTGGTCTTGCCCGAACCCAGAAAGCCGGTGATCACAGTAACGGGGAGTTTTTCCAAAGTGGACATGTCAGGCTCCAATCGGGGGAATGCGCGAGGCGCAGTTTTTGCGGAAATGTTCGGGGCGCTCGCGCCATTTGACCAGACCGTCTTCGGTGGCCAGATACTTGGTGGCACCGTCTACGATCACGTCGACATGATCGACTTCGTTCAGGTTCTCATAAACAAAGGTCCAGCGTTCCGGCCCGCCGCGCAGCACGATGGAACAGCCCTGATCGCAATTCGACAGGCATTCAACAGCCTTCAGCGCCACGCCCTCGGGCAGTTCAGCCTGTTCCAACGCCTTGTGCAGCAACGTGCCGGGGCGTTGGGCGTCATCTTCAATGGGTAGGCCGCGGCGGCAGGTGGTGCAAACCAGCAGCTCGACCGGAGCGGTTTCGGTCATGTCTCTCATCCCCCTAAATCCTCATCGTGGGGGACGGGGTTTCATGCGGGTCGTGCGTGACCCGGCACCGGAACACCCCGTCCGGTTTCAATCGCGGGTGCTGGCAGGTCTCCCGGCTTGCGGATTTCAGGGCGGTTGCCCTGTCGGATGACCCGCCTTCCCGGCCTTGCTGGCCAGTGGCTTGGGCACCCTCTCCGGTCACGGTCGCGGGGGCGGCTGCGTTTGACGGATGACCCGCTGACGCATTCCCTTTTCATCCATCTGCAGATGGACACCAACGGATCGGACATGCGGCACCGGGCAGGCCCTTGTCAAGCGAGTCGCAAACATCTTTCGCACCTCGGGTTAAAAGCGACCTGACAGCGTCGCTGGGCGGCATGACTTTGGGTGGGGCGGCATGGTGCCATGGACAAAACGACGCCAAAAAAGGAGGTGTATCGCATGAAGGTGGGCTTTATCGGCTTGGGCAATGTGGGCGGCAAACTGTCAGGGTCTTTGCTGCGCAACGGGATCGAACTGACGGTACATGATTTGAACTCTGACCTCGTCGACGGTTTCGTGTCACAGGGGGCCAAGGCCGCCGAAAGCCCGGCCCAGCTGATGCGCGATTGCGACGCGGTTATTACCTGCCTGCCATCACCTGCCGCTTCGGACGCGGTGATGCAGGAGATGCTGCCTGAGGTCAGCCCCGGCAAAATCTGGATGGAGATGTCCACCACTGATGAAGCCGAAGTCAAGCGATTGGGCGCTCAGGTGATCGAACGTGGCGGCGCAGCGGTAGACTGTCCTGTGTCGGGTGGCTGTCATCGCGCCGCGACGGGCAATATCTCGATCTTCGCGGGCTGCGACCGGGCCACGTTCGAGCGCATACTGCCCTTTCTGACCACCATGGGCCGACGGGTTCTGCATACCGGTGACCTCGGGACTGCTTCGGTGTTGAAAGTGCTGACCAATTACCTCGCCACCGCCAACCTGATCACCTGCGCGGAAGCACTTGTGACCGCCAAAGCCGCCGGGATGGATCTGAACACCACATATGAGGCAATCAAGATCTCGTCTGGGACATCCTTCGTGCATGAAACCGAAAGCCAAGTCATTCTGAACGGCTCGCGGGACATTTCGTTCACGATGGATTTGGTGAAAAAGGACATTGGCCTGTTTCAGGATGTGGCGGACCGGGCGGGGGTGCCGCTCGAGATCAACCCGGTGATGATGCGTATCTTTGACGACGGCATCGCCCGTTATGGCGACCGAGAGTTTTCCCCTAATATTATCAAGCGGTTGGAAGAGGCCACCGGGCTGGATATCACAGCCCCCGGCTTCCCGTCCGAAATGGAAGACTACGAGCCGGAAGCGTCCGGATTCGAGGTTATTCCTCAGGGACGTCGGGCCGAATGACGCAATTACACTGCGCGAAAACGCTTTGACCAGCTTGGAAAAGAGGCGGCGAGTATTGGGCTCGCTGCCACTTTGTCAGGCCACTGAACTACCTGAACCAACGGGGCAAGAGTCAATTTGTGTGCGGATAGACCCAAGTATGGTGAATAGCCAAACCCTAGGAAAACCTGTTCGAAGACTTCAAATACTAAGTGCCAATCATGTCGCAAGTTACGAGCTTGCATTCCCGCGAGCCGCCCGTTTTCCGTAGATCCGGTACTGCCCGCTTGGTTCATGCCTATGCGTTCAGTAGGATTTCGCCTGCTTATTTCGCGACCACAAGGTCGTGCTAGCATGAATGCCAAGTTGCTTTTTTCCAGTCGCACATCCAAAAACGCCTGTGTCCTGGTGAACATCAGCGTCCTTTGTCAGATCAAGGACCGTATTTGTGACTTTCGCTTGAAAGCGGTAAGCCTAACATCAACAGGCGCACGCCAACGCCGCGCAGTGTTGCCCTGAGTTCAATGGCGCACTCGGCTATCCAGACTGTCACTCATGGTTTCTTAATCCATTCCGGAGGGCGTGGGCGTTGCATAGGGCAACGCAGTAGTATTCGCTCAAGCAACGATATTCTTACAGATGTTCTCTTTTGCTCATAAGACGGAGGGATAGGCCAACGGAAGTAATAAATACCGTGTCTTGAGAGGCTTAAATAGGATGACAGTATCATTGCAGGTGTGTCCCACTTTGTGTCACACCCGAGCACCACAGGGCTAAGTCAATGATTTAGAATAAAATGGAGGCGAGTACCGGAATCGAACCGGTGTACACGGATTTGCAATCCGCTGCGTCACCACTCCGCCAACTCGCCTTTTCAAGTAAAATCAAATACTTGTCGTGGTGTGATCGGCGTTTTAGCAGCTTTCGTCTGGGGCGTCCAGAGGGGTGGGCGCAAATTTCAGTCTGCTTATTTGTCACAGCAGTGCTCTTGTCCTGAATTATTGCCTGATATCGTAAGTTTGAAGGCACTGAGGCGTTGCCGGTTTCTTCTGGATATGGCACAAGCCACGCACACTAGGGAACAGAACGAGCGATCCAATGACAGATTTCGCAGCCCGTCGCCGTACAATGGTTGACACGCAAATCCGACCCTCTGACGTCACGAAATTTCCTATCATCGACGCGATGCTTACCGTCCGGCGCGAGAATTTCGTCCCGGATTCGCAGCGCGAGGCGGCTTATGTCGAGGAGCTGATCGACCTCGGGAACGGTCGCTGTATGCTTGAACCCAGAACTCTGGCTAAGATGCTGGACGTGTTGAATATTTCTAATGATGAAGCCGTGTTGGATATTGCTCCGGCCATGGGGTATTCGACAGCAATTGCAGCGCGAATGGCCGAATTGGTCGTGGCCGTGGAAGACGACGAAGACCTGGCAGCAGAGGCTCAGACCATACTTATGGATGCAGACGCCGACAATGCCATCGTCCATGTCGGGCCGCTCGAGCAAGGCGCGACCGAGCATGGGCCATACGATGTGATCATGGTGCAAGGAGGGGTCGAGCAGATTCCGGACAAGCTGATTGATCAGTTGAAAGACCACGGTCGAATTGCGTGCGTGTTCATGGAAGGTGCACTGGGCACCGTTCGGATCGGTCATAAGTCGAATGGCCGTGTGACCTGGCGTCATGCGTTCAACGCCAATGCGCCGGTTTTGGCAGCATTTTCCACAGAAAGTGTATTTTCGCTATAATTCCGTGATAGTTTTTTCTGTCGCCTTGATTAGTTGAAAACAAACGCGCAAACTGTCGACAGGGCAGCGTAATTTTTGATTTGAGAGGATTTCGTGATGAGTTCCAAAGCGGGAGGTAAACTGGTCAAGGCGATGGCGCTGACGGCCGGAATTGCGCTTAGTGTTTTACCCGGGCGGTTCGCCTGGGCGGATAATCTGACGGATGCGTTCATCGGGGCATACAATACGAGCGGGTTGCTCGAGCAGAACCGGGCTTTGCTGCGTGCGGCTGACGAAGACGTTGCGATTGCGCTGGCAGCTTTGCGGCCGATCATCAACTGGACCGTGCAAATCAGTCAAGACTACACTCGCTCGACTGTTGATGACGTTGTGAACCGTCAGGAACCGACTAACTTCTTTACCGGCCTGACGTTGAGCCAATTGATCTATGATGGTGGTTTTTCGGTACTGGGCAAACAGTCTGCGCAAGAAATCGTTCTGTCCACGCGTCAAAATCTGATTGATATCGAACAAGCCGTTTTGTTCCGGGCTGTGAACGCTTATCTGGATGTAGTTCTTCAAGAAGAAACTGTCCAAATTCAGTTGAACGATGTCGAAGTCTCGGCCGAAGAACTGCGTGCGTCGCAGGACCGATTTGACGTTGGTGAAGTGACTCGTACTGACGTGGCGCTGTCCGAAGCACAGCTTGCTAGTGCACAGGCAGAACTGGCGGTCGCGCGCGGTAACCTCAGCACCGCGCAGGCCGAATATGTAAACGCTGTTGGTAAAGCCCCCGGCGCTACGGCGGGTCAGCCCAGTTTGCCGAGCCTTCCCAATTCAGAATCTGAGGCCATTGCTTTTGCGCAACGCAACCACCCGGCGATCCTGTCATCGCAGCACGAAGTGCGCGCTTTTGATCTGCTGGTTCAGCAGCAAAGGGCCAATTTGGGTCCGAACGTGTCGCTGAACGCCGATGCAGGTATCACCGAGAGCTTTGACAATGATGATGACCTCGAAGATGCAACGATCGCGTTGAACTTCAACCAACCTATTTACGCCGGCGGTGCGTTGGCCGCTCAGGTTCGTCGCGCTATGGCGACACGTGATGCATCCCGCGCCAACTTGCTAAACGTCCAAAAGGACATCACTCAGGGTGTTTCGGCATCTTATGCCAACTTTCAGGCCGCAGCGGCTAGTCTCCGGGCCTCGACAGAACAGGTTCGGGCCTCGCAAGTTGCCTTTGATGGCATCCGCGAAGAAGCAACATTGGGTGCACGGACCACGCTGGACGTGCTCAATGCGCAGCAGGATCTGCTGGATGCGCAGTTGAACGAAGTTGCTTCGCGCACTGAACGGTCGCGGGCGGCATACCAGCTGCTGCAAGCGCAAGGCTTGCTTACCGCTGAACGCCTGGGTCTTGCGGTGCAGATTTATGATCCGACGCTTTACTACAATCTGGTGAAGAAAGCCCCAGCTCAGGTTAGCAGGCAGAGCAAGGATCTGGATCGCGTCCTCAAAGCATTGCGGCGTGATTAAACGCCGCGACTATCTGTTGTGAGGTTGAAAGTGTTTGGCTACACTCAATCCTGAGGAAAGAGTGGTATTCAAGAATGTCGGACAATGTCGCAAACGGGAATGTAGAGGACGTCCTGTCCTCTATTAAGCGGTTGGTAAGCGAAGAAGGCCGCAAAATCCCGGATATCATGCAATCCACTCGTGCGCGTAAGCCTGGCCGGTTGGTTCTGACCGATTCCTTACGCGTAAGCGAATCCCAAGGTGATAAGGAAACTCCGTCTGATGCGAACGTATCAGGCTATGCGGCCGAGGTCTCTGTGAAGCCCATGGTTCTGCGGGCGTCCGACGCAGTGAAAGAAAACGAGCCACGCATTGAAGAGCCAATAGAACGCGTAAACGATCCTGTTGAAAGCCTGAGCTCGAAGATCGAAGCGCTGGAGGCGGCGATCGCCAAGACAGAGGATCAGTGGGAACCCGACGGTGAAGGTCAAGATGCCTATGCTGGGACCTTGACTCAGTCGTTGAGTTGGCAGGCCGAGGCTGACGAAGACGAAGCAGACGCCGCTGACGCACCGCTCGTCTCGGAAACCAAAGCCACTTTCATCCGCGATCCGAAGGTGACGGCGAAGGCTGACCCGGTGCAAGACGTTAAAACGGAGCGCACACCGCTGGATGAAGACGCGCTCCGGGACTTGATCGCACAGGTGGTTCGCGAAGAACTGCAGGGCGTATTGGGTGAGCGGATCACGCGCAACGTTCGCAAACTGGTGCGGCGCGAAATCTACCGCGCGCTGGCTGAACACAAGCCCGACTAACGCTCATGCCCTATGGGGTGTTTCGGCCAGCGAAAGTAGTCGGTCCAAGTCCATGTTCTGTTCCAAATGATCGGCCAACGCGTTCAATGTCTTGTCGACACCGTCCTCATAGGACAGATCGGAAGTTACGCCTAGTTCCAACAAATACCGCGCGCGGAACGCATCCGATGCGAATATGCCGTGCAGGTAGCTGCCGCGGATGCGTCCGGTTGTATCGGTGGCACCTTCGGCGCGACCTGCAACCTCGAGCCAGGCGCGCGCGCAATCGGGGCCATCCGTGCGACCCATGTGGATTTCGTATCCAGTTACCGGCTCGTGACCCGGTAGGGCGCGCGCCGTTCGGAGTGTCACTTTTTTCTGTCCGACCATGACGGTCTCAACATTCAAAAGACCCAACCCTTCGACAGTACCGGGTCGCCCATCCACACCCTCGGGGTCAGAGATGGTCTTGCCAAGCATCTGGTAGCCGCCGCACAGACCCAGCACATGTCCTCCGCGCCGCACATGGGCATAAAGGTCAACGTCCCAACCCTGTGCGCGGAAATAGGTCAGATCACCGATGGTGGATTTGCTGCCGGGCAAAAGCACGAGGTTCGCGTCACCGGGTAGGGGGCGACCGGCTGGAATGACCTCGACCGTGACGCCGGGCTCGGCAGACAGCGGGTCCAGATCGTCGAAGTTTGCCATGCGTTCTAGTTGCGGGACTACAACTTTGCATGCCCCACCGGTGTGAGAGCGGATGTCCATCATGTCTTCGGCGGGCAGCTTCCAGGCGTCTTGGAACCACGGCACGATGCCCAGGCATGGCCAGCCGGTACGTGCGGCGATGTCATCGCGCCCCTCGTCGAACAGGGACACATCGCCCTTGAAACGGTTCACTGCAAAGCCCTTGATCATCGTAAGGTCACGGGCATCCAGCACAGCCTGCGTGCCCACGATCTGCGCGATCACGCCGCCGCGGTGAATGTCGCCGACCAGCACTACGGGTACGCCTGCAGCGCAAGCAAATCCCATATTGGCAATATCACCCTTGCGCAGGTTGGTTTCAGCCGGACTGCCTGCGCCCTCGACCAGGACAAGGTCGGCATCACCGCACAAACGGTCAAAGCTTTCCAGCGCGGCGCTCAACAGCTTGGATTTGTCCTTGCGGTAGTCACCCGCCTTCATCGTGCCGGCCCTTTGACCCTGAACGATGATTTGAGCACCTGTATCGGTCTCGGGCTTCAGCAGGATCGGGTTCATGTCGGTGTGAGTTGGCCTGTTCGCAGCCCACGCCTGCAGCGCCTGAGCACGCCCGATCTCGCCTCCGTTTTCGGTTACGGCTGCGTTGTTCGACATGTTCTGCGGCTTGAACGGAGCCACTCTAAGCCCGCGCCGTGAATAAGCGCGTGCCAGGCCGGCCACGAGAACCGATTTGCCCACATTGCTGCCAGTACCTTGAATCATGATGGCGCGAACCATGATTGATCTCCTATAACCTGACGGGCACATGACCCGATTTGACGGCAGAGGAAAAGACCGGATGAACACACCCGCCCATCTTTTGATCGGAGCCGCCGTCTTTGCCCGCCCGCCGCAAGGGCGCATTCTGCGCGCGGTGTTGATCGGATCAGTTTTGCCGGATCTGTCCCTTTACCTGATGGCTGGTGTGTCGCTGTTCATTCTGGGTATCCCCGAGCAGGTGGTCTTCGGGCGACTGTACTATTCCGATGCATGGCAAACAGTGTTCGCCATCGACAATTCGTTTCTGGTTTGGGGGTTGGCTTTAGTCGTGGCGCTGTGGGTGGGCGCGCGGCCTGTGGTCCTTGGGGCCTCGGCCGGGTTACTGCATTTGATAACCGACTTTGTATTGCATGCCGGGGATGGGCGGCCGCAGTTTTGGCCGATAAGCAACTGGGTCTTTCATAGCCCGGTCAGCTATTGGGACAGTGCGCATCATGCGCAATGGGTTGTTCCCGTCTCGATCACGGCGTGTGCGGCATCCTACGTGATACTCTGGCGGCGCGGGTTAGACGCTTCGACCAAGATGTTCTTTGGGGTGTTGCTTGGAGCGGAAATATGGGTCGCGCGGCAATGGCTGATGTTTTTCTGAGATAGCCACTGTCCAAAAGAAAAGCGCGCTCTGCAATGCACGAGCGCGCTTTTTCTTGGAAACAGCGGCTTAGGTCAGGCGGCTTCGGCCTGCTGAGCAGCGTTACGGCGTTCGCTTTCTTCACGCGACAGTGCAACCGAGGTGCGCACACCACGACCAACGAAATCCATTAAGCCGCTCACAACCCGTTCGTTCGGGTCGATACCGGCGCAGGACAGCACTTCGCGGCCGTCGCGCGAACGTGCCCAGCGGGCAATTTGTTCGGGGCCATTGCCATATTTCTTGTCATCGGCAATAGCATCATCCAGCGCAGCCAACACAACGGCTGCAAAAAGTTTGCGCGCACGGTTGCCTTGTTCGTTGTTAAAGGCGGTGCCGTCAACGAAATCTCTCATCTCGTCTTCCTTGTTGTTCTTGCTCTTGCATTTTCGGCGTGACGGTCCTTATGACCGATAAAGTGTGATTCGGATACAGCTAATATGCATAGTTGCGTTGCGTCATCTGCATGGCTCGCTGCGCCTGCAACACAAGGTTTCGTTGTCTTGCCACGTGTTGCCACGCCAGATATAGGAAGCGCAACTGACGCATCAACCGTTTGTGAAGGATTTATGTCATGCCCAAGATAAATGGGAACGAAATTCGCCCCGGCAATGTGCTTGAGCATAATGACGGTCTTTGGGCCGCTGTCAAAGTTGATCACGTAAAGCCCGGAAAAGGCGGCGCTTTTGCTCAGGTCGAACTGCGCAACCTGCGCAATGGGTCGAAACTGAACGAACGGTTCCGCTCGGCGGACAAGGTGGAGCGGGTGCGGCTGGAACAGAAGGATCAGCAGTTCCTCTACGAATCCGACGGGATGCTGGTGTTCATGGACTCCGAGACCTATGAGCAGATCGAACTGCCATCGGACCTGTTGGGTGAGCGTCGCCCTTTTCTGCAGGACGGCATGACAATTGTGGTCGAGTTCTACGAATCCGAGGCGCTGAACGCCTCGTTGCCCCAAAAGGTGACCTGCAAGATCGTTGAAACCGAACCGGTCGTAAAAGGTCAGACCGCGGCGAACTCGTTCAAGCCGGCCATTCTGGACAATGGCATCAAGGTCATGGTTCCCCCCTTTGTTGGTCAGGATGAGATGATCGTGGTGAACACTGAAACCATGGAATATTCCGAACGCGCCTGATCCGCGTTGAAATCACCAAGAGGCCGCGTCAGCAACGATACGCGGCCTTTTTTATGTGCGGCGCTTGATGCGGCGGTATTGCTCGGGGTTGGAGCCGAACAGTTCCAACATCAGCTCGTACTTGATGCGGTTGGCGCTGACCTGTCGGTAGAAGGCGATCAGAAACGCGGTCGGTCCCTGTATCCGGGCCAACCCGCTTGTCGCAGCGACCACAGTGCCAACATCTGTGCGGCCTTCTAGGACCAGCCAGCCACCCAGCATCAATATGCCAACAGTACCTGCGCCATTGATGACGCTCAGCAGGAATTTGGCGGATAGTTTCCAGATGAACATTTTGCGCCGGGTTTCATAGATTGAATCGAATTCAGTCTCGATCTCGCGCGAGGTTTCCTCGATCTGCTCAGTGGTCAGTCGGTCGGTCGCATTGCGCAGGATGCGGACTCGTTCGGCGACAAAGACGTTCACCTTGCGCTGTGAAACCAGCACGATGACGATCTGCGGAACGATCATCGAGAACGCGATCAGCCCCAGTCCCGGTTGCGTCGATGAGATATAGCCGATCACGCTGATCAACGTCCCGATCTGCACGACGGGGTCAGAAAAGGCACCACCTGCGAATTTGCCAAGCTCTTCGGCCTCGGCGGAAATGGCGGTGGTCATGGTGCCCTTACGTACATCTTCGCCGGTTTCATTCAGATCGGCCGAACGCAACAACAGCCGTTGGCGGATCAGGCGGACCATGTCTTCGCCCAGTGTTCCGGCGCGATAACCCAGAACCCATTTCAGGCCGAGGCTTAGAAGAATGACCGCCATCATACCGGCCCCTAGCCATAACAGGCGGTCAGCCTGCACATCGTCGGTTGTAAGGTGATTGATAATGTCGCGCTGAAATTCAAGCGGTACAGCCGCCAAAGCGGCCACGGCGATCGAAAGAATGATAAGGATGATCTGCCGTCCGGCACTGGCACGCCAGATTGCCCTATATAGTTTGAACATGCCCGCACCCGTCTTGTGACCTGCCCGTATTGTGACAGGGCCAGGGTAGGGGGTGCAATCTATACGCGCTGTGCCGCAGTTCAGCCGTGCCGCTTGCGCAACAATTCAATCGCTTAGACCAACGTTGGCCAGATCGGCCTGCATATCCCCTGTGGCGCGATCCAGTCGCAGATAGGCAATTCCGGCACCGCCAGATTGGGTGAACAAGGTTCCCACTGGCTTGCCGTTTGCAAAGATTTCAGTCCCGACCGGGGCGCTTCCATCTACCGTCACGCGGCGCAGTCCCTTACGCAGCTCGGTTTTGTGCTTCATCCGAGCTGTAACCTCTTGCCCGACATAGCAGCCTTTCTTGAAATCGACACCGTTCAGCAGTTCGAACCCGGATTCAAGGATATAGCTGTCCGACGTCAGTTCGATTCCTGTTTCCGGGATGCAATGGCGAACGCGGATGTCATCCCAATCGGAGCCATCATCACTTTCGGGAGCTGCGGTGTAGGCCCGCCAGCCCATGTCAACGTGACGCGGATCAGGTAAGGCACCTTGTGGTGCCGGGCCGGTGCCTCGCTGCAAGTTCAGCCCACTTTCCTCGATGGTGACGTCTGCACGCAGCTTGTACATCCCAAGACGTTTGACCAGCCCTTCGGCCAAAATCTCGGCCACATCCAGCAGAACAGCATCGTCCTCGCGTTTGAGGAAGAAATCGGCAAGATATTTGCCTTGCGGAGTCAAAAGCGCAGCATAGACCAGGCCATCCTCAAGCCCGCCGATGTCATTTGTCACCAGCCCTTGCAGAAAACTGTCAGTGTCTGCGCCGCTTAGGCGCAGGATGCGGCGATTGGGCATGGGGGTATCCTCGTGCTTTCCCTCGGTCCCGTGATATAGGAGTTCGCGCCGACAAGACCAGAGGGTAATCCACGTGCCAGCACCGATCTCGATTGTCATTCCGACTTTGAACGCGGCTGAGACCTTGCCTGCGACCCTTCAGGCATTGATGGAAGGACTGCACACCGGGCTGATCCGCGAATTGATCGTTACGGATGGCGGATCCACCGACCAAACTCTGGAGATTGCGGATGAGGCCGGGGCCGAGATCGTCACCGGCGCCGCGTCGCGTGGCGGGCAGTTGCGTCGCGGGTGCAAACAGGCGAGAGGCGAGTGGCTGCTGGTTCTGCATGCCGACACGGTTCTCGAGGATGGTTGGACCAAAGCTGTCGGCGATCACCTTCGATCAGGCAAGCCAGCGGTTTTCCGACTGGCGTTTCGCGCTGTGGGATTTGCGCCCGGTTGGGTTGCTGGATGGGCCAATCTGCGCAGCCGGGTGTTGGGGTTACCCTATGGGGATCAGGGGTTGCTGATCCCGCGACGGACTTATGAACAGGCCGGAGGGTTTCCGGATCAACCCCTCATGGAAGACGTTGCACTTATGCGCCGGGTGCGGGGCGTCGCGTTATTGCCTTCTCGTGCGTTTACGAGCGCGGATCGATACCAGAAGGCGGGGTGGATGCGCCGAGGGGCGCGGAATCTGTGGACTCTGTTGCGGTATTTTCTGGGGGCAGATCCTGCAAAACTGGCGCGGGCGTATCGGCGCTGAAGGCAGTGCGCAATTCTACGATCGACTTGCCCAATCGGAACGGGGCGGCGAAGCTGACAAGGCACAAAGCGATAATCTGCAGCACCAGGATATGTGCGTTGGCCTGCAGGTATTCCCATTCGTCTTTCAACTTCCCGACTTGCGCAATCAGATCCTCATAGCTTCGGGCAAGGATCAGATAGTCACCGGCAATCGCGGGCACCTTGCGGCGCATGTTGTCGATGGCAATCTGGGTCTTGTCGTCTACGGTCGTAAAGACAAGAAACTGGTCAATGTCGAAAGCGTTGGCCTTTGCGGCCATCGCGCGTGCGTCGTCCATATCGTCTTTTGCCTGACGTCCGAATAGGAAGTGCAACCCTTGCAGCGGCGCGACTTCGTTGGTCACGGCGATAAACAGGGGCAGGTCAGCGTTGCTGGCGGTTGAGGCTGATAGGAACTCCACCTTTTCGCACAGAACACCAATGTCATCATCATAGGCCGGGTCGCAAAACCGCAGGCGAAAGCGGGCAGCGTCTCGGTCAAAGGCCAGGGTTGCGGCATAGGCTACGTCGATCTGCCGGTCCAGCCGAGAACTGTCGGCGGTGTAAAGACCGGCCAAAACGGCAACCAACGCACCGATACCGCCCAACACGACCCAGACCAGATCGGCCAGTTTCCACGCCCGATGCCCCGCAGGTTTGCGGAACAGAAACCCGGTGCCCACGAGTCCGACCAGAAAGAACAGGATCAGAAGCGGCAGTTGGTTGTCGGCGATAAAGCTCATGCCCATAAAGTGAACGCACGGCCCCGAAGTGGCAACACTGATCACGGGCAGTTGTAAATTATAGCAATTTCAGATGTTAAGAACTCGAGCTTTGGCCGAATTTACGGAACAGCTTGGTGCGGTCAAAGGCGGCCTCAAGCTCGTCGGTGCGGTTCTTGACTGAGTCCCAAAGGCGTTCCTGAACCTCGGCGATGGCGCATTCCATCAGTGTCAGGATCGACGCCATCGAATCCCAAGCGGACGGCACCGCGATCCGTGCGGCAAAGGTATGTTTGGCCAGCCGGTGAATGGGGGAACGCCACTGGTCTGTGAACAGCACAATCTCGGCCTCGCGTTCCTGGCAGAGCTGCCCGATAAGCATGGTCGAGTTTTCATACCGTCGCACGTCCAGCGCGATCAGGACATCATCTTTGCGCACATCCAGCAGATCATGGGTCCATGACGCAGCCACCGGTAGCATTCGGACGTCGGGACGGATCATTTGCAAATGCAGGTACAGGTACTGCGCCATTGTACCCGTGATGCGCCCCCCAGTGATGAAAATGCGCCGATCGGGATCAGATAACAGGTTGCAAAAACTATCGAATTCTTCCGGGTCAACCTCATCAATCGTGCGCTTTTGATTGGCGAGGGATTGCTGGGAGTAGCGGTTGAGTATGTGTTCCTCGGGCAAGTCGTTTTGCCAGACGTCGCGCTTGGCGATGGGCCCCGAGATCATCTCTTTCACTTCGCCCCGCAGGGCGGCCTGAAATTGCGGATAGCCGTCAAACCCGGTCTTTTGCAACATCCGCGCAACTGTGGTGGTCGAAACCGAGGCGGTGCTGGCCAGTTCGGTAATGCTGCCCAGCCCGGCCATTGGATAGTCATCCAGCAGAACACTGACCAGTTGCCGTTCCGAAGGCGTCATCTTGTCCCGATGGGCCAGCAGCCTGTCCGTCACCCGCACTGAACGATCCTCCTTTATGCGACAAAGGCATAATGTGAGTAATTTTTCATCAAGATCAAGTGTGGAGAAAATTATACAGGAAAATTATTGACAGGTGATCGGACTGTGTGGAAATTTTTCCGCAATGAGGATTTTGGGAATCGCAGGGCAGTAGGTTGGATTTCGGAACAGTCGTTCACACGGATATGGCAGACGGTGCGCCAAAGGTCGTTCTTGTCTGCGAGCACGCGTCGAACCGGATCCCGGCGTTTCTGGGGGATATGGGGCTAAATGCTGAGGCACGTGAAAGCCACATCGCATGGGATCCCGGAGCTTTGGCGGTGGCCAAGCGGATGTCGGTGCAAATGGCTGCACCGCTGGTACATGGTGGTGTGTCGCGGTTGGTCTATGATTGCAACCGGCCGCCCGAGGCAAAAGGCGCTATGCCGTCGCGCAGTGAAGATATCGACATACCCGCAAATACTCGGATGACGCAGGATCAACGGCAGGCGCGGATTGAGGGCGTCTACGAACCTTTTCGCCAAGCCCTCTCCAAGCTGATCCTGCAGCACCGGGGAACGCTTGAGCTGATGGTGACGGTCCACAGTTTCACTCCGGTCTATTTGGGCAAGCGCCGACAGGTCGAACTGGGTATCCTGCACGGTGCCGATGACCGGTTTGCAGCAGCGATGATGGCGCATAAGGCGGTTGAAAACCCTTATGTTACCATGTTGAACGAGCCATACTCGGCGGCTGATGGTGTTGCACACACTCTGGATGCGCAGGCTTTGCCGAATGGTTTGCTGAACGTGATGATCGAGGTTCGAAACGATCTGATCCGCACGACCGAGCAGCAAAATGCGGTCGCGGGCTGCCTTGTTGCTTGGATATCGCGAACCCTTTCGGGGTTTGAAGAAAGGGCGGCAGAATGATCCGGGCCATGCGCGTATATGTCCGTGTTGTTGACGCGGTCAATTACAGGATCGGACGGGTGATGATGTGGGGTCTGTTCGTTATGATGGGCATCCTGCTGTGGTCGTCGATCTCGAAAACCTTCTTCCTGCCATCGCTATGGACTTTGGAAATGGCGCAGTTTGCCATGGTGACCTATTACATTATGGGCGGGCCGTACTCGATCCAGCTGGGCTCGAACGTGCGGATGGACCTGTTCTATCACAACTGGAGCCACAAGAAAAAAGCGTGGTTCGACGCCTTCACCGTTCTGCTGTTGATCCTGTATTTGGGCGTGCTGTTTTACGGCGGGCTGGGGTCCACCGCCTATAGCCTTGGATATTGGGGGGATTCTCCGATCTCGTACTTCACTGGTCTGTTGACCGGCAGTGAAGAGATCGGGCGGCTGGAACGCTCTTCCACCGCATGGCGGCCTTACATCTGGCCTATCAAGGCGATCATGGTGCTGGGCTTCTTCCTGATGCTGCTGCAGGCAATTTCGGAATTCTTCAAAGACATAGCCCGGATCAACGGGCAGGAAATCGGGGTCGCTCGAGCATGAGCCAGGAATACATCGCCATTTTCATGTTCGCGTCGATGATGCTGATGCTGTTCACAGGTCAGCGTGTGTTTGGCGCGATTGGGGCGGTCGCCACTGTTGCGGCGCTGGCCCTGTGGGGCACAGGCGGGCAGGACATCACGTTCTCGGCCGCGATGAAGCTGATGAAATGGTATCCGCTGCTGACGCTGCCGATGTTCATCTTCATGGGCTATGTGTTGTCAGAAAGCCGTCTGGCCGATGATCTGTATCGGATGTTCCATGTCTGGATGGGTCCGGTGAATGGCGGGCTCGCGATTGGCACGATTGGCCTGATGGTGCTGGTATCGGCCATGAACGGGCTGAGCGTCGCGGGGATGGCCATTGGCGCGACCATTGCGCTGCCGGAACTGCTACGGCGGGGCTATGACAAGACGATGGTCACGGGTGTCATTCAGGCGGGGTCCAGTCTGGGCATCCTTGTACCGCCCTCGGTCGTGCTGGTTCTCTATGCGATGATTGCGCGGCAACCGGTGGGGCAACTGTGGCTGGCGGGGATCGTGCCGGGGCTGCTGATGGCGGGTATGTTCATCCTCTATATCTGGATCCGTTGTCGCATTCAGCCCGAGCTTGGCCCCGCGATGAAAGACGCCCATGAAGTGCCACGCGCGGAAAAGCTGCGGCTGCTAGGCGCGGGCGCACTGCCGCTGATCATCTTTGCCGCTATGATGGTGCCCTTTGTGAATGGCTGGACCTCGCTGGTGGAAAGCTCGGCCATCGGGGCGCTGACGGCGCTGGTGGTGTCAGTCGTGAAACGCCGCATGACGTGGAAGATTTTCGAAGACTGCACCAAGCAGACACTGGCGATTTCGTGCATGTTTATGTGGATCATCCTTGCGGCTCTTGGCTTTGGCGCGGTGTTCGACGGGCTGGGTGCGGTGAAAGCCATCGACAACCTGTTCACCGAACAGCTTGGCCTGTCGCCCTGGGTGATCCTGATCCTGATGCAGCTCAGCTTTATCGTCATGGGTACGTTTCTGGACGACACAGCAATGCTGGTCATCGTGGCGCCGCTCTATGTGCCTTTGGTGGGCGTGCTCGGATTTGACCTGATCTGGTACGGGGTGCTTTATACGATCACCACCCAGATCGCCTATATGACGCCGCCCTTCGGCTATAACCTGTTCCTGATGCGCGCGATGGCCCCGCCCGAGATCACGCTGCGCGACATCTATCGCTCGATCTTCCCGTTTGTGGCGGTGATGGTGCTGGCGCTGACGATAATCATGATCTTCCCGGAACTGGCCCTGTGGCTGCCCGGATATGTCTACGGAAATTAACAAGAATGCCCGCTCAAGAGGCACGCAAACCTGCAACAGAGAGGAAATGACATGACAACAAGACGTAAGTTTCTGAAAACAGCCGGGGTCGGCGTTGCCGCTGCCCCTCTGGCCGCGCCGGCATTGGCGCAAAGCACGATCACATGGCGGATGCAAACCTATGCCGGTCCTGCGCTTGCTGCTCATGTGATCGACCCCGCGATCGAGATGTTCAACAAGATCGCTGGTGACCGGATGCAGATCGAGCTGTTCTATGCTGATCAGCTGGTTCCCACCGGAGAACTGTTCCGCGCCATGCAGAAGGGCACGATTGATGCGGTTCAGTCAGATGACGACTCGATGGCGTCGCCCACCGATGTGACCGTGTTCGGCGGCTATTTCCCATTTGCCTCGCGCTACTCGCTGGACGTGCCGGTGCTGTTCAACCAATACGGCTTGAACGAGATCTGGGATGAGGAATATTCCAAGGTCGGCGTCAAGCACATCAGCGCGGGTGCTTGGGATCCGTGCCACTTTGCCACCAAAGATCCGATCAACAGCCTGGCCGACCTGCAGGGCAAGCGCGTCTTCACCTTCCCGACAGCGGGCCGCTTCCTGTCGCAGTTCGGTGTTGTGCCAGTCACTCTGCCGTGGGAAGACATCGAGGTCGCAGTGCAAACCGGCGAGTTGGACGGCATCGCGTGGTCGGGCATCACCGAGGATTACACCGTGGGTTGGGCCGATGTGACCAACTATTTCCTGACTAACAATATCTCAGGTGCATGGGCCGGGTCGTTCTTTGCCAATATGGACCGCTGGAACGAGCTGCCCGAAGACCTGCAGATCCTGTTCCGCGTTTGCTGTGACCAGTCGCACTACTATCGTCAGTGGTGGTATTGGGGTGGCGAGGCCAGCCTGCGTGTCAATGGCGACAAGATGCAGCTGACCACGATCCCCGATGAAGAATGGGCGCAGGTCGAAGAGGCTGCCGTTGCCTTCTGGGATGAGATCGCGGCTGAATCCGAAACCAAGGCCAAGGTTGTCGAGATATTCAAGCAGTATAACGCCGACATGCTCAAGGCCGGACGGCCTTATCGCTACGGCTAAATTCCATACAATTTCGGCGCGCGGCCTCGGTCGCGTGCCGGTATTGGACCTCTGGACCCCCGACCTCCGATGCTAGGCTTGCCTCTGATACAGACAAGAACACGCTGGTCGCGCTTTGGCGTGAACCGGGCGAGGGGGGTATAGGCCAATGGCGATAGCTGGGTTCCTGATCGAGATTTTTGCGGCGACCATGTTGCTGCTGTTTGCGGTGCGGCTGGTCCGTACGGGCATCGAAAGACGTTTTGGCGCATTGTTCCAGTCGCTGTTGACGCGTCATTCCAACACGTTTGTTGCCGGTGGGGCCGGCATGGTTCTGGCAACGATCCTGCAAAGCTCGGCTGCGGTTACAGTTTTGCTGACCGGTTTTGCGGCGGCAGGCATGGTCAGCTTTGGCCTTGCATTGGCCGGGGTGCTGGGCGCGGATCTGGGTGCAGCGCTTGTCATTCAGGTTCTGTCTTATGATCTGGGCTGGCTGCAGCCCGTGCTGCTGGCGCTGGGCGGGTGGCTGTACCTCAAGTCCGACCGCGCCAATGTGCGGCTGATCGGGCGCATTGTTCTGGGCATCGCGTTCATTCTGGTTTCATTGCAGTTCTTGCGCGATGCGGTTGATCCGATCCGCGAGAGCGCCTTTTTGCCCGCCATCGCGGGCTATCTGGAAAGCGACTATTTCAGCGCCTTTATCGTGGGCGCGGTACTGGCCTTTATCATGCACAGTTCGGTTGCGACGATCCTGATGTGCGTGACACTGGTTCAGATCGGAGCTATCCCTTTTGCTGCCGGGCTGTCGCTGGTTCTTGGGGCCAATCTGGGCTCGGCCTTTATTCCGATCTGGCTGACCCGTGACTTGACGGTTTCCGCGCGTCGTATTCCACTGGCCAACCTTCTGCTACGCGGCAGCGCGGCGCTGGTGATGCTGATTGTGGTCAACGTGACCGGCACGCATCAGACGTTGATGGTCGCGGGGGCAGGGCAGTCGTTGATCCTGGCTCATATCGGATTCAACCTCGCCGTTTTTGTGCTGGCCACAGGGTTCGTGAACTGGATGGAGCGACCGATGGCGCTGCTGCTGCCCGAGCCCGAGGTTAAGGCGCACGCGATGGACCACTTCTCGGACGCGCTTAGCCCACTGAATGATCCCAGCGCTTCGGGGGCGAATGTTGCGATGTCCTCGGTCCGGCATGAGCTGTTGCAGATGGTCACACAGGTTGAGCGCATGTTCCGCCCGGTTCTGGATATCTATGAGCAGGATGACAGCGATGCGATCTCGGCCCTGTGGCAGCAGGATGAGAGGGTGAACGCGCAGCTGACCGAAATCCGACGCTTTGTTGCCCGACTGCCGCGCCAGAACATGAACAAAGCGCAGATCAAGGCGGCGCGCGGCCTGGTCGAATACGCGATCCGGCTTGAGGCGGCGGGCGACGTGGTGTCGAACCGCATGACCCGAACCGCGCAGATCAAACACACCGAACGCACCGATTTTTCGGCACAGGGCTGGAAAGAACTCAAGGATTTGCACGCGGCGGTGCTGGCCAGTTTCTCTCTGGCTCGTCATGTGCTGCTGGTGGATGACATGGATTGCGCCCGGCGTCTGGTGCTGGACAAAGCCGAGGTTAAGCGCCTGTCGCGGAACAGCCGAAAGGCGCATTTGAAGCGGCTTGAGAGGGGGCAGACCGAAAGCTTTGCCTCAAGCGATCTGCATCTTGAGACGTTGCGCGCCATGCGCGACCTGCACGGGCATATCGCCGCCATCGCCTATCCGATCCTCTACCAAAGCGGGCAGGTTCTGGAGACACGTCTGGTGATGGAAATGGATAACGAAACGGTCGAGGACTAAGGCCGAGGGCAAGAGCTTGGGACAACAGTCCCGGAAAGTGACAAAGGATGAACGGGATGGGCAATGAAGCACGTTTGAACGACCTGAAAACCAAGGTCGAAGCCGGTGAGGTCGATACCGTGCTGGTCTGCATGGTCGACATGCAGGGGCGTCTGATGGGCAAGCGGTTCCACGCGGGGCATTTCGTGGCCGGTGCGTGGGAAGAAACCCATTGCTGCAACTACCTGCTGGCAACCGATCTTGAGATGGCGACACCCGATGGCTATGCCGCAACCAGTTGGGAGCGCGGCTACGGCGATTATGTGATGAAGCCCGACCTGAGCACTCTGCGCCCGATTCCGTGGCTTGAAGGCACCGCCATGGTTATGTGCGATGTGCTGGATCACCACACGCATGAGGAAGTACCCCACGCACCTCGGTCCATCCTGAAAAAGCAGGTGAACCGGCTGAAGGCCATGGGCTATGACGCCATGTGCGCTACCGAGCTGGAGTTTTTCCTGTTCGAGAAGAGCTTTGACCAGATCCGCAAGGAAGGGTTTCGCGATCTGGAGCCGATATCGGGCTATAACGAAGACTATCACATCCTGCAGACCACCAAGGAAGAGCATGTGATGCGCCCGATCCGCAATCATCTGTGGAACGCGGGGATTCCGGTCGAGAACTCCAAAGGTGAGGCTGAGACCGGGCAGGAAGAGCTGAACATCAAATACGCCCTCGCGATGGAGACGGCCGAGTATCACTCGATTGCCAAGAACGCAGTGAAAGAGATCGCGTGGCAGCATGGCCATGCCGCGACATTCCTTCCGAAATGGCATCATGAGAAAGTCGGTAGCTCGTCCCACGTGCATCAGTCGCTTTGGGCGGATGGGGTGCCAGCCTTTTTCGATGAAAAAGATCCGCTCGGGATGTCGGGTATTATGAAAAGCTATATGGCGGGTTTGCTGAAATACGCCGCTGATTACACCTATTTCATGGCCCCCTATATCAACAGCTACAAGCGGTTCATGAAGGGCACGTTTGCGCCAACGCGGATCATCTGGTCGGTGGACAACCGCACGGCGGGCTTCCGTCTGTGCGGGGATGGCACCAAGGCAGTTCGGGTGGAGTGCCGGATTCCGGGCTCGGACATGAACCCCTATTTGGCGATGGCGGGGATGCTGGCTGCTGGGATTGCCGGGATCGAGGAAGCGCTGGAATTGCAGCCTCCGACACAGGGCGACGTCTACCAGGGGGAAACGGGCATGATCCCTGGCAATCTGGGTGCGGCGCGTGATGCGTTGCATGGGTCGGCCATGTTGCGCGCGGCCCTGGGGGATGACGTGGTCGATCACTACGCCCGCGCGGCAGAAGTCGAGATTGAAGAGTTCGAGCGTGTGGTGACCGATTGGGAAATCGCGCGCGGGTTTGAGCGGGCTTAGAGGTGGAAGCGAGGGGCCAGCCCCTCGCGCTCCCCGAGGTATTTTTGGCCAGATGAAGCAGGGATCCTGTTTCTTTCGGAAATGGAGTGAAGATGGGGCAGATGTTGAAATGTGTCTCGCCGATTGATGGATCGGTTTATGCAGAGCGTGAAGTGCTGTCGGCTGAGGCGGCATTTGAGGTCGCCGCGCGGGCACGTACCGCGCAGGCGGAATGGGCAGCGCGGCCATTGCAGGAGCGGGTTGATCTTGTGATGGCAGGTGTGGCTGCAGTGGGCGCGATGAATGATGAGATCGTGCCAGAGCTTGCGCATATGATGGGCCGACCGGTGCGCTATGGCGGTGAGTTTGGCGGGTTCAATGAGCGCGCGAGTCATATGGCCGAAATTGCCTCAGACGCTCTGGCCGATATCGCCGTGGGTGAGGATGAGACCTTTAAACGCTATATCAAGCGCATCCCGCACGGGGTCGTGTTTGTGGTGGCACCCTGGAATTACCCCTACATGACGGCGATCAACACGGTTGCGCCTGCGCTGATCGCGGGCAATGCGGTGGTGTTGAAACACGCCACGCAGACCTTGCTGGTGGGTGAGCGTATGGCGCAGGCGTTCCATGCGGCGGGTGTGCCCGCAGATGTGTTCCAGAACGTGTTCCTCAGCCATGACGTGACCAATGATCTGATCGCGGGCAAGGCGTTTGATTTCGTGAACTTTACCGGCTCGGTCGGTGGCGGGCAGGCGATGGAGCGCGCGGCGGCGGGCACCTTTACCGGCGTTGGCACCGAACTGGGTGGCAAGGATCCGGGTTATGTCATGGAGGATGCCGATCTGGATGCGGCGGTCGATACGCTGATCGACGGGGCCATGTTCAACTCGGGCCAGTGTTGCTGTGGTATTGAGCGGATTTATGTGCATGAGAGCCTTTATGACGATTTCGTCGCCAAGGCGGTAGAGGTCGTAAGGGGCTATAAGCTGGGCAACCCGCTGGACGAGGAGACGACGATCGGGCCGATGGCCAATGTTCGTTTTGCTGATGAGGTACGCGCGCAGATTTCTGAGGCGGTCGCGGCAGGTGCCGTCGCTCATATCGAGACCTTCGCCGAGGACGATGGCGGTGCCTACCTGACGCCGCAGATCCTGACCAATGTCAGCCATGACATGCGCGTGATGCGGGATGAGAGCTTTGGCCCGGTTGTGGGCATAATTAAAGTGTCCTCGGACGAAGAAGCCATCGCGCTGATGAATGACAGCGAATTTGGCCTGACTGCCAGCCTCTGGACCCGCGATGTGGATCGTGCGGCGCGGGTGGGGGACCAGATCGAAACCGGTACCGTGTTCATGAACCGCGCAGATTACCTGGACCCGGGCCTGTGCTGGACCGGCTGCAAGAATACCGGGCGCGGGGGCGGATTGTCGGTCATCGGCTATCACAACCTCACACGTCCCAAATCCTACCATCTGAAAAAGGTGACATCATGAGCCTTGTTGGAAACTGGTCTTACCCGACCGCGATCAAATTCGGCGCTGGCCGGATCAAGGAATTGCCCGAGGCCTGCGCGGCTGCCGGGATGAAACGCCCTTTGCTGGTGACCGACAAGGGGTTGGCCGATCTGCCGATCACCACCGCCACGCTGGATATCCTCGAGGCTGCTGGGCTGGGACGAGGGCTGTTCAGCGATGTGGACCCGAACCCCAATGAAAAGAACCTCGAAGCCGGGGTTGCCGCCTATAATGCGGGCGGTCACGACGGGGTGATTGCCTTTGGTGGCGGTTCGGGGCTGGATCTTGGCAAGATGGTTGCCTTTATGTGCGGCCAGACCCGCCCTGTGTGGGATTTTGAGGATATCGGCGACTGGTGGACTCGCGCCGATGCTGACGCCATCGCACCGATCATCGCCGTGCCCACCACCGCCGGGACAGGGTCCGAGGTGGGGCGCGCCAGCGTCATCACCAACTCGGAAACGCACGCCAAGAAGATCATCTTCCATCCCAAGGTTCTGCCTGCGGTCGTGATCTGCGACCCCGAACTGACCGTCGGGATGCCCAAGTTCATCACCGCAGGCACGGGTCTGGACGCGTTCGCCCATTGTGTTGAGGCGTTCAGCAGCCCGCATTATCACCCCATGTCGCAGGGTATCGCGCTGGAGGGGATGCGGCTGGTCAAGGACTACCTGCCGCGCGCCTATGCCGATGGCACTGATATCGAAGCCCGGGCCCAGATGATGAGCGCGGCGGCGATGGGGGCGACGGCGTTCCAAAAGGGCCTCGGCGCGATCCATGCCATGAGCCACCCGATTGGCGCGGTGTTCAACACCCACCACGGCACCACAAACGCGGTCTGTATGCCTGCGGTTCTTGACTTCAACTCGCCCGCCATCGCGGACCGGTTCCAGCAGGCCGCGGCCTATTTGGGCATCGAGGGCGGTTTTGACGGCTTCCGAACCTTCGTGCAGGAATTCAACGACAGCTTTGCCATCCCGCGCAAACTGTCCGATCTGGGCGTGACCGAAGCATCGATCCCTGAACTGGTCAAAGGTGCGATCACCGACCCGTCCTGTGGCGGCAACCCGATTGAGCTGACCGAAGACAACCTGACCGCGCTGTTCAAAGCCGCGCTGTAACAGGGTTGCAGACCCGCTCCCTCACCTCGCATACTGTGTGCAGGTGAGGGAGATTTTCATGACCAAAGAGATTGTTCTGATCCACGGGGCCTTTGCCGGGCCGTGGTGTATGGAGGATTACGCGGGTTTCTTGCGCGCGCGCGGTTGGACGGTTCACACCCCCGCGCTGCGCTATCACGGCGGAGACCCAAAGGCCGAGCCCGATCCCGGCCTGACCGACGCCAGCGTTATGGACTACGCCGACGACATAGCCGCGTTCGTGCAGGGGCTGGACAGCAAGCCAGTGCTGCTCGGCCACGCCATCGCGGGGGTTGTGGCGCAGCAGGTGGCGTCTCGCGGGCTGGCCAGCGCCATTGTTCTGATCAACCCGAACGCTGCCTGGGGGACGTTGCCTGAAACCGATGATGAGCGCGCCGTGCCGCGTGCGTTGATGGAGGGCGGGGCGTTCTGGAAACAGCCCATGCGGGTTGATTTCGACCTGATGGCGCCCTTTGCGCTGAATAAAATGCCCGAAGCGCAGCAGCATGAGGTGTTCGACCAACTCGGCCCCGAAAGCGGGCGAGTGATGTTCGAGATGTTCTTTTGGATGTTCGACGACCACCACGCGATGAAGGTGGATATCGACAAGGTCGACTGTCCCGTCCTGATCGTTTCCGGCACCGAGGACCGGGCCGTGAACCCCAACACCTGCCGCGCGTTGGCGAAACTCTACGGCGACCGCGCAACCTTTCTACCCGCCGAGAACCACGCGCATTTTCTGTTTATGGAGCCCGGCTGGGAAGGACCGGCCGGACAGATCGCGGATTGGCTGGATCAGACGCCGGGTGTCACCGACTGATCTGAAAGCTGCTTTGGGGTTTCCAGCTGAGTGAGCCGTCGTCGTTCTTGACACAGCGCAGTAGGTGCTCTTCACGGGTACTGATCGTGTCGGTCACAGTATTGTCGCCGAAGATCACGACAAAAGCGTCCTGTGAATAGGCCATGCCTGCGTAATAGCAAAACCGGGTTTCAGCCCCGTCAGGGATCGGGGATGCGGTGGTCAGGGTTTGCTGCGCGGTCACTTGGCTGGCCAGCAGGGCCAGCGCCAGCCCAAGGGTTACTGTCTTCATGTCGTCCTCCCGTTGATAAATCAGTTGGTCAGATGGGTCGTGGACGCTCGGGAACCTCAAATGTCGTTCTTGAATGACGGGTTGAGGGTAAGTGTGAACGAGATCAACGGGTTAGGCAAGGGGGCGTATTACTATAGTATTGTTAGCTTGCACCCGACGCCCTACTCTTGTGAACTTTTAGAACTGCCGAGGGATTTTCTTGGAATGGAAAAAGCTAACGCTGCGCTTGAGTAAATCAATATCGGCTTCATCCTTTTGTTTGTGTATCATTCGATGACAAGTCGGACAAAGCACTAGGAAGTCCTCTGGAATTTGATACCTGCGCGTCTCACCTTCTGACAGCTCTCTGATGGGCTTTGTATGGTGCACATCCAGCGGAATGTTCTTAATTGGACCTTCGCAGCGATAATGCTCAATTGGCTCTAAACCGCATCCTTCGCATTTCAGCCCGCGACGCTCCAATACGCGCACTCTTACGTTTTTTGCGCGCTCAATTCGCCTTGAAAGAATGTATCTCCTAGTTTCAAGGATATCTGTAGTTCCAGCTTCCTCCATCATGGTGTCGAAAGGCGTTCTGCCTCCTCGGTCTACAAGAGCCTTGTAAGCCGCTAACATCACTTCAAGATCTTCATAGAATTGCTGGGGATCAATTGCATCTGCCTGATAGACTCTTCCGAACGCATGCCCCGCAACATATCCTGTTGGAAGATTTTCGCTCGAACCGAGATCAATGGGGTCAGCAGAAAATTTTTCGGAAAACTCAGGAACCCGCTCCGTCAAGTCGACAGCTCGACGAGCCAGAATTTTCCGCCCTTTATCGTTTTCTCCGAATTCTCGGTAAACCTCTGTTGTGCCCTGATTTAGCGAAAGCACGATCTCTTCAGTTTGTGCATTAATCAAGTAAACGACATAAAACCCACGTGTCGCAGTGTCCGTAATGAGTGGATCAAAGAATGCTAGCCAAGGTACCGCCGCCCAACGAGATTGGCCGACGCTCGCCTTTACCTCGACTTCGTATGGCAGAAACAAAAGTCGCTTTTTGGCTTCTATTGCAATGTCGTGTCGAACGAAGTTTCCGAATTCACTTCCTGAAAAATTTTTTGACCGTTCAAATACGTAGTCACGCGCAAGTCGCGACAAATACTCATGAAGCATTTAGGTTACTCAAACATCCAACTCCTCCACGAACCGCGCGTTCTCCTGAATATATTGGAACCGCAGTTCGGGTTTCTTACCCATCAGACGCTCGACCAGATCGCCGGTCTCGCCGGGTTCGTCCTCGTCAATCGTAACGCGGATCAGTTTGCGCGAGGCCGGGTCCATCGTGGTCTCTTTCAGGTCCTTGGCGTCCATTTCGCCCAGACCTTTGAAACGTGAGACGTCGATCTTGCCCTTGCCGCCCAGACCCTTCTCAAGCCATTCGTCGCGCTCGGCCTCGTCCAGACAATAGACGCGCTTGGCGCCTTGGGTCAGGCGATACAGAGGCGGGCAGGCCAGATACAGGTGGCCCGCGTCGATCATGGGCCGCATCTGGGTGAAGAAGAACGTCATCAGCAAGGACGCAATATGCGCGCCGTCCACATCCGCGTCGGTCATGATGATGACCTTGTCATAGCGTAGGTCGTCGACGTTGAACTTGGTGCCAAGGCCCACACCCAGCGCTTGGGTCAGATCGTTGATCTCGGCATTGGTGCCCAGTTTCGAACTGGCCGCGCCCAGCACGTTCAGGATTTTGCCGCGCAGGGGCAGCAGGGCCTGCGTTTTGCGGTCACGCCCCATTTTGGCCGAGCCACCGGCCGAGTCGCCCTCGACAATGAATAATTCGGTGCCGTCCCGTGTTGAACTACTACAGTCCACCAGCTTGCCGGGAAGACGAAGTTTTTTAGTGGCGGATTTACGTTGTGTCTCTTTCTCGGCTCGTCGGCGCAGACGTTCCTCGGCTCGGAGTATCACAAAGTCGAGGATCGCGCCGGCAGATTTCGTGTCCGCGGCCAGCCAGTTATCGAAATGGTCGCGGACCGAATTCTCAACCAGTCGCTGGGCCTCGACCGTGGCCAGACGGTCTTTGGTCTGGCCGACGAATTCTGGCTCGCGGATAAAGCAGGACACCAGCGCGCAGCCGCCGGTGATCAGGTCTTCGCGGGTGATCTGCGCGGCTTTCTTGTTGTTGATCAGCTCACCATAAGCCTTGATCCCCTTGAGGATCGCGGCCCAGAATCCCGCCACGTGTGTGCCGCCTTCGGGGGTGGGGACGGTGTTACAGTAGGATTGGATGAACCCATCGCGCGAAGGTGTCCAGTTGATCGCCCATTCGACCTTGCCCGGTGTCCCGAACTTCTCGGTGAAGTCCACGGTGCCTGCGAAGGGCTGCTCGGCATAGGTGGACGAGCCGTTCATCGTCTCCTTGAGGTAATCAGACAGGCCGCCGGGGAAATGGAACGTGGCCTCGGTCGGGGTTTCGCCGTCGTCGATGGCGGATTTCCAGCGGATTTCCACGCCTGAGAATAGGTAGGCTTTGGAGCGGATGGATTTGAACAACCGCGCCGGTTTGAACTTGTGGTGGCCAAAGATTTCCGCATCGGCGTGGAATGTCACGGTGGTGCCGCGCCGGTTGGGAGCCGCGCCGATTTTCTCGACCGGTCCCAAGGGGATACCGCGCGAGAAGCGTTGTTCGAACAGCGTCTTGTCCCGCGCCACCTGTACGACCATCGAGTCCGACAGGGCGTTCACCACCGAGGCACCAACCCCATGCAGACCGCCCGAGGTCTGATAGGCCTTGCCCGAGAATTTACCACCCGCGTGCAGGGTACACAGAATGACCTCAAGCGCGGACTTGTCCGGGAATTTCGGATGCGGATCAATTGGGATACCGCGCCCGTTGTCGCGCACGGTCAGCGCGTAATCTGCGTGCAGCTCGACCTCGATCCGGTTGGCGTGACCGGCAACCGCCTCGTCCATCGAGTTGTCGAGGATTTCGGCCACCATGTGATGCAGCGCGCGCTCATCCGTGCCGCCGATATACATGCCGGGGCGTTTGCGAACGGGTTCCAGCCCTTCAAGCACCTCGATCGAGGAGGCGTCATAGGTGGAAGTCGCTTCAGGCGTCAACAGATCGTCGGGCATCGGTGCTGCTCTTGTTTTTGAGTTTTATCCATTATGGCAGGTGATGTGGTCCGGGGGAAGAGGGGCGCGAAGTGTTGTAGAAAAATGCGAGGATCACGCGGGTTTTCGCATATGGCCTGTTTTCGACTAAGATGGGGGCAGTTTGTATTTTCTATCAACTAGGGGCAATTGGATGACGGCAAATTCCGCAGAGTTTATTGGTGACATTCCGACATATTATGACACTGGTCTTGGACCAAATATTTTCGTCGATTACGCACAACACTTGGTCGAGACATGTTGCAGCGAACCCGCTAGCGAAGTGGTCGAACTTGCAGCCGGAACCGGCATAGTCAGCAGAATGCTCCGAGATCAGTTGCCTGCAGCAGCAAACTTGCTGGTCACTGATTTGAACGCGCCGATGTTGGATGTTGCCAAGACTAAGTTTTCTAGCTCGGAAAACGTTCGTTTTGACGTTGTCAACGCGATGGAACTGCCATTCGAAACACCAAAGTTCGATTTGATGGTGTGTCAGTTTGGCGTGATGTTTTTTCCCGACAAAGTCGCCTCGTTCCGTGAGGCCGCGAGAGTGCTGAAACCCCAAGGGCGTTACGTTTTTAATGTCTGGAGTTCTATGGCTGAAAACCCGGTTTCGCAGATGGCTCAGGACGTTGTTGCGCAGGTCTTCCCGGACGACCCTCCGGGCTTTTACCAAGTTCCGTTTCACTACGGAGACCCGCAGGCCGTATTGGCTGACTTGTCCGCCGCCGGTTGGCACAATGTGACATTCCAGACGAAACGGTTGAGTAAAAAGATCCTGGATCCCGCGGCATTCTCGCGCGCTTTGGTGTTCGGAAACCCTTTGGTGGACGAAATAAAAGAGCGGGGCGGTGCCGATCCCGAGGAGGTCGCGGTGGAAATGGCAAAGGCATTGGATCAGCGTTTTGGGTCAGAGGATATGGTGATGCCCTTGTCGGCCACGACTTTTGTCGGACAAATGGATTAACCCCACCTTTGAAATCGAAGCTTGCCTCCTGGGGCATCGCCGGTAACAACTCAATCTGTGATTGACGCGACCAAAATCGTAAGGAAGTGGAATGAGTTGGATCAAGACGGTGCCCTTCGAGCAGGCAACAGGTCGATTGAAGAAACTGTATGAACGGGTCACCGGGCCGGGGAACAACGTTGACAACATCATGATGGTGCATTCCCTGCGCCCGCATTCGATGGAAGGCCACATGGCGTTGTACAAAAACGTGTTGCACCATTCGGCCAACACCATTCCGAAATGGTTTCTCGAGGTTCTGGGCGTCTGGGTCAGTTCGTTGAATCGTTGTGGATACTGTGTCGAGCATCACTTCAGTGGTCTACAGCGTTTGCTGGACGATCCTGCACGCGCAGAAGCTATTCGTGCAGCGATTGAGGCCAAAGCGCCAGATACCGCCCCTTTGGATGCCGCGCAGGTCGCGGGGATGCATTATGCGCGCATGTTGACTCAGGCACCGGCGGATATGACAGAAGCAGATATCGACGCGTTACGCGCGGCGGGGTGGGATGACGGCCAGATACTCGAGATTAATCAGGTCTGCGCCTATTTCTCGTATGCCAACCGCACTGTTCTGGGGCTGGGGTGCGACACCGATGGGGATGTTTTGGGACTATCGCCCAACAACTCCGAGGACCCGGCGGATTGGGGGCATCGCTAGGCCGTCAGGCACCGCTCCAGTCCAGAATTTCCTGCGCCATTGCATCAGGTCGTTGGTGATGCAGCCAGTGATCGGCACCGGGAATGTCGACACGCTTCAGGTCGGGCGCGAAGGTTTCGAGCCCAAAGGTCGCCTCTGGCAGCAGCGCTTTGTCTTCCGGTCCCCAAAGAAGCAGATGCGGGCATCGGACCATCAGGCGCTCTACCGGCAACTCGGGCAGGTCCGTCAAAGGCTCGCCCGGTTTAGCCACCACCAAAGGAGAAGCGCGATACCAGTTCAACATAGCGTTCAACCGACCGGGCCGACCCCATTCGGTGCGATAGTCTTGCATCTGATGATCAGACAACCAATCCAACCCCATGCCGTATCTGAAGAAACGTTCAAGCAGGGCGAAGTTATTGGCTGAAAATCGATCGGCTGCGTCCTCGGCGCGCAGGTCATTGATATATTGCGAGGCCGCGGACTGCGCACCTCCGGCCGCCATGGCGCGCTGAAACGGAACCGGATGAACTCCGTTCGCGATAATCAGGCGGTCGACCAGTTCGGGCCGAAACATAGCCAGGCCATAGGCCACCGAAGCCCCCCAATCGTGACCCAGAACCGTTACAGGCCCGCCCTGCGTTTCGATCAGTGCGGCCATGTCCGTCACCAGGTTGGACAGGGTGTAGTGGCCAACGCTTTCCGGCACCCAGCTTTGCCCGTAACCGCGCTGATCGGGCGCAACACAATGGTAGTGCTGGGCGAGGTGCGGTGCCAGATCGGCCCATGCGCCGCCATATTCTGGAAAGCCGTGCAGCAGCAGCAGCGTGGGCAAATTTGGATCACCCCAGCTGCGTAGAAAAAACGGCTGACCGTTGAGTGTGACAAACCTGCTGTTCATGGGGCTAACCCTATGGTCTGAAATCGAAATACAGAGCACATAAGATACAGCAATTTGACACCAATCAAAGCGCGAAGTGCCGGTCCCTGTTAGCCTTTCATCTAACAAGCTTAGCAAGGAGAAACTGAATGGAAACAGCGGCACAGATAGAAAAGACAGAAACGCCCGTTACTGTGGTGCCTGCCTCTGCAGCGCCCAGTCCCGAGAAAATTCGTCTGGCTTTTGAAAGCGGCAAATACCCCTATGGTCGCAAAATGGCGCGCAGGACGTATGAGGCGCAAAAGGCCGAGTTGCAGGCCGAGTTGCTGAAGGTTCAGCTGTGGGCGCAAGAGACGGGTCAGCGGTTTGTGTTGTTGTTTGAAGGCCGCGACGCTGCTGGAAAGGGTGGTACGATCAAACGGTTCATGGAGCACCTGAACCCGCGTCAGGCCCGTGTGGTCGCGTTGAACAAACCCACCTGGGAAGAAAAGGGTCAGTGGTATTACCAGCGCTATATTCAGGAACTGCCGACCGTGGGCGAAATGGTGTTTTATGACCGCTCCTGGTACAACCGCGCGGGTGTTGAGCGGGTGATGGGCTTTTGTTCGCCCAATGAGTATCTGGAGTTCATGCGCCAGACCCCGGATTTTGAGAGGATGCTGGTGCGCTCGGGCATTCAGCTATACAAATACTGGTTCTCGGTCACGCAGGAAGAGCAACAGCGCCGGTTCAAAAGCCGTGAAACCGACCCGCTTAAACAGTGGAAATTGTCGCCGATCGACAAGGCGAGCCTTAGCAAGTGGGACGACTACACCGAGGCGAAGGAGGCGATGTTCTTCTACACCGACACGGCCGATGCGCCCTGGACGATCATCAAGTCCAACGACAAGAAACGTGCCCGTCTGAACACGATGCGCCACTTCCTGTCGACGCTGGACTATCCCGGTAAGAACCATGACATCGTAAGCGATCCGGATCCGCTGATCGTCGGGCAGGCACATCACGTGATCCATCGGTCCGAGCACATACTGGGTACGTCTCTGCATCCGGACGCTTGAAAGGGCCATTCGAAGCTGATTACCGGCTCTTGATTGAGAGTCTCACCTTGAAATTTCGTTGATCTGGTCTTGTCCCGGCTTCTGGCCGGGCATAAGGCTGGGGCAATGAATAAGGTGATGACATATCGCGGCCACTTCCGGGCCATCGCCGTGCTCGGCCTGCCGTTGGTGGGCGGGCATCTGGCGCAGTTCGCGATCGGCTTGACCGATACAATCATGCTGGGCTGGTACGGGGTCGAGGCTTTGGCTGCTGTAACCTTGGCCAGCAGCTACTATTTCGTGCTGTTTCTGTTCGGGGCCGGGTTCGGCTGGGCCGTTATGCCTATCGTCGCCACGGCCGCTGCGGAAGAGGACGAGACGAGTATTCGCCGCTCGACCCGCATGGGGTTGTGGCTGTCACTGATCTATGCGGCTCTTATGATGCCGTTGCTATGGTGGTCCTACCCGATCCTGATTGCTTTGGATCAAGACCCTGATGTTGCGCGAACGGCTTCCCAGTACCTGCGGGTCGCAGGGTGGGGCCTGTTCCCGGCGCTTATCGTGATGGTCTTGAAGTCTTATCTGGCCGCGTTGGAACGGACCCAGATCGTTCTTTGGATCACGGTAACAGCCGCCGTGGTCAACGGCCTAACTAACTATGCGCTGATCTTCGGGAACTGGGGCGCGCCCGAGATGGGCGTGATCGGCGCCGCCGTCGCCTCGGTGGTTACACAGATCGTTTCGCTGGTCTTTGTGGTGATCTATGCGGTGCGTGTCTTGCCCGAACACAGCCTGTTTCAGCGTTTCTGGCGCCCGGATTGGGAGTTCTTCTTCAGCGTCCTGCGTCTGGGCGTGCCCATCGGATTGACTACTCTGGCCGAGGTTAGCTTGTTTGCGATGTCCGCGATCATGATGGGGTGGCTGGGTCAGGTGCCGCTGGCGGCGCACGGGATCGCGCTGAATTTGGCTTCGGCCACGTTCATGGTGCATCTGGGCCTGTCGAACGCAGCCACGATCCGAGCGGGTAATGCGCTAGGCCGCAAGGACCGGGCGCATCTGGAAAAAGGCGCGATTGCCGTAACGGGCATGTCTTTGGTGATGTCGGTGCTGACGGTCATCCTGTTCCTGACCTGCGCCGAGCCGTTGATCTCGTTGTTTATGGAAACAGACGATCCGCAGCGGTGGGAAATCCTGTTGATTGGCACCGGGTTGCTGGCCATGGCGGCCCTGTTCCAACTGGTGGATGGCGCGCAGGTGATTGCGCTGGGCCTGTTGCGTGGTTTGCAGGACGCCAAAGTGCCGATGGTAATGGCGGGGCTTAGCTATTGGGTCGTGGGCATTCCAGCGTCGTATTACTTTGGTTTTGTCCGGGGGATGGACGGAATTGGAGTCTGGCTGGGTCTTGTTCTGGGGCTGGCTTGTGCGGCGGTGCTTCTGATGGCACGGTTCTGGATGCGATCGGTTCGGTCTGTACCGGTGGCGGCTTAGCCCTTGCTGAGTCGATCCGCCTTTTTGCGCACGAGGACGCTGCGCAGGTCATGCATGGCCATCAACAATCTGTCGGTCACATCCTCAAGCTGATCATCGGTCGCCTTTGACTGTGCCCATTGAGTCGTCAGGTTCAGGTAATCCACGGCCCGGTGGATATCATCAATGTCGCGCTGGGCCAGCAGGGCCTTGCGCGCCTGCATCCAGCGCGCGATTTCGGCTCGGTCGGCTTCGGTCAGGGTGCGCTGGCCTTGCGGTTTGACCTCGCCATTTCGGATGTTGATGACGGCGATCTGGTCCATCTCGATCCGTTGCTGGCGGTTTTCCGTGTCGATCCGGAATACCGCAGCTCCATTCTCGCGGATACGGAAATAGTATTCGGGCAGTTCAGTCGCCATACGGCCTCCGGGCTCAGGTCAGTGCAGCGCAGAAATTTTGGATGCGGGTGCAAGCCTCGGTCAGCGCCTCATCCGATGTAGCATAGCTGACACGGAAATTCGGAGACAAGCCAAACGCGGCACCAAAAACAACGGCAACGTCCGCCTCTTCCAGCAACGCTGTGGCAAACGCCTCGTCTGATGTGATCACGGTACCCGCCGGCGTTGTTTTTCCGATCAGACCCGTGATCGAAGGATAGACGTAAAAAGCACCTTCGGGCGTGGGGCAGGTGATGCCGTCGATCTGATTTAGCATCTTCACCACAAGATCGCGGCGTCGTTTGAATGTCTCGGCATTGGGGGCCAGAAAATCCTGCGTGCCGTTCAGCGCCTCGACCGCAGCCCATTGGCTAACCGAACAAGGGTTCGAGGTCGACTGCGATTGGATCTTGCGCATCGCTGCGATCAACTCGGCCGGGCCTGCGGCATACCCGATCCGCCAGCCGGTCATGGCATAGGCTTTGGACACACCGTTACAGGTTAGTGTGCGCTCATACAGGCCGGGTTCGACCTCAGCCGGGGTGCAGAATTCGAACCCGTCATAGGCGAGATGTTCATACATATCATCAGACATGATCCAAACATGTGGATGACGCATCAGCACATCGGTTAACGCCTTTAGCTCGGCCCGGCTGTAACCCGCACCAGTAGGGTTGGACGGAGAGTTGAAGATGAACCACTTGGTGTTCGGCGTGATCGCGGCCTCAAGCTGTTCGGCCGTCAGCTTGAACTGGTTTTCCAGGGTTGTTTCCACTACGACCGGCGTACCGCCTGCCAGCAGAACCATATCGGGATAGCTGACCCAGTAGGGGGCGGGGATGATCACCTCATCGCCGTCGTTCATGGTGGCCATCAAGGCGTTATACAGCGTCTGCTTGCCGCCGGTACCTACCGAGATCTGGGCGGGCGAATAGTCCAACCCGTGATCACGTTTCATTTTGGCACAAGCCGCCTGTTTCAACTCGGGGATGCCATCGGGCGCGGTGTATTTCGTTTTCCCCGCGGCAATGGCGACGACAGCCGCGTCCTTGATGTTCTGCGGCGTATCGAAATCGGGTTCGCCCGCGCTCAGTCCGATGACGTCGCGCCCTGCGGCCTTCAATTCGGCGGCTTTCGCTGTCATTGCGATGGTCGGTGATGGTTTTACGCGTGACAGTGTCGCAGACAGGAAACTCATGATCGGCCTCGGTTTGTATGTTCAACCTGTCTGTCATAGGGTGCGCCCGAATGACGATCAAGCGATATGCACAGTGGAATTGGAGACGCGAATGAACGACGAAAGCGACTGGTACGGCCCGGAATCAGCAACTTTTGGCGACCGGCTGGCAGGCGCGCGTGAAGCGGCAGGTATGACGCAATCGCAGCTTGCGCGGCGGCTTGGCGTCAAGAAGGCCACGATCGTCGCTTGGGAAAACGACCTGTCTGAGCCGCGCGCCAACCGTTTGTCGATGATGGCTGGAATGATCAATGTCTCGATCATGTGGCTTTTGACTGGCGAGGGTGAGGGCATGGATGCCCCGGTTGAGGTGGTGGAAAACGCGCCTGAGCTTGTTGAAGTCGTGACCGAGTTGCGCGCTATCCGTGGCGAGATGCGGGCCAGCGCCGAGCGGGCCGCCAAGTTGGAGAAACGCGTGCGCCTGATGTTGGAGCGAAATCAATGACCGAGCCGCGTGACGTTCAGATCAAGCGATTGAAAATGCGCTCCATGCGCCGGGGGATCAAGGAAATGGACCTGATCCTGCAGGCGTATGCCGAACGCAATTTGGCGGCGATGGACAGTGCGGGGTTGGAAACCTATGACGCGCTGCTGCACGAAAATGATCAGGACCTGTATCAATGGGTGACTGGGCAGGTCGCCGCCCCAGAGCGGTTCGGGGATCTGATAACTGATATCGCACAAACATTTCAAAAATAAAGAAAAAGACGGTTTAACCGAATTTTCGGTTTTTCGATTCATTCTGCCTGAAACAGCGCGATTGAATCGGAGGATCGGATGAGTATGGAAATGCAGGTCTCCGCGCACGGGGCCAAAGGCTTCATGACCAGTTATCTTGAGGCGCTTGCCCTTGTCGAACGGCTGCACCGTTTGCTTTTGGACGTCATCAAGGACGAGTTCGAACGTGTCGGCGTACTTGAAATCAACGCGGTTCAGGCATTGCTGCTTTTCAACATCGGCGATCATGAAGTCACGGCAGGTGAGCTGAAAAGCCGGGGATACTACCAGGGCAGTAATGTCAGCTATAACCTGAAAAAGCTGGTTGAGATGGGCTATATGCACCACCAGCGTTGCGAGATTGACCGCCGTTCGGTCCGTGTGCGTCTAACGCCGCGTGGACGTGAAATTCGTGACACTGTGTCCGAGCTGTTCGCGCGCCATGCCGATGGGTTGCAGTCACGTGGCGTGTTGGGGCTTGAGGGGATCGAGGACATCACCACCTCTCTCCGTCGGGTTGAACGCTATTGGACTGACCAGATCCGCTACATTTACTGATCAGGGTCGGGTGTATGGCCCGGCGTCGGACAGGACCAAGCCCTCAAGCTCACGGATTAGCTTGCGGGTCATCGCATCCTCATAGGCTTCGAACCCGACGGCAACCTCGACAAAGGCGTCGGGGCCTAGAATGACCCAGGCATTGTAGTAAGCGGATAACTCACTGATCTGTACGTCGCGCTTGTCCCCGACATTGGCGTCATCGGGGCCGATGACTAGTCCGTTGATGGTGATCCCGCTGACTTGCAGTGCTTGTTTCACCTCGCGGGGGTGAGGGCCAATGTTGTGCTTTCCGTCGCCAGAAAGGTCCAGCGTTTGCTTCCAGCACTCGGGCTGTTGGGACAGTAATTCAGCCCCAAACAGCATTGCCGATCCAACTGCTGTCCCCTGAGGCGCCGAGCTGCGCGTTACCGAGTCTAACAGGTTTGAAATGCCAGCTAGTTGTTCGTCGGATCGGATTTCTGTCCAGTCCAGCAGCATGCGCTGATGACTGGCCTCACTCCATTCGAATACGGCGAGCCGCACCGCAGGGCCAAGGCCCGAAAGAAGCAGTTGCTTGACCTTGGGTCGTTGCAGGGCAGCGGCCAGACCACCGAGTTGCAAACTGTATTCGGCGCTATCGACCGAGCCAGAGACATCCAGACCCAATGCCAGAGCCTGTCTGCACTCAGACAGGGCGGGTGTTCCCAAAAAGGCTGCGACAGCGGCAAGGTACCGGATCATTTTGGCGCTTCACCGGACAGAGCGCCGATTTGCAGGCCCTGCAATTCCCTCTCAAGCTTCCGGCGCATGGCGCGCTCGAAGTCTTCGAAACCTTGCGCCACTTCAAGAAAAGCGCCGGGGCCATGCAGGACATTGTTCTCGAAAAACGGGATAAGGAACAGCTCGCCTTCGAAATCAGCAGCGTTGATGACCAGCCCGTTCACCACGACGTCCTGAAACGGAAAGTGGCGGTAGGCCGAATCCGGCCCGTACCCGTCATTGTTCGACCCATCACCAGACAGATCAATGGTCTGGAAAAGGCAGGGCGGGGCTTGCTGCATCAGTGTCGCGCCAAAAGCCAACGCATATCCCATCGCCGTGGCCGATCCGCTGTCGGAACGAACTGATTGCTGTATCGTCGTGGCTGCAGCCAGCAAATCCGCCCGTGTACGGATCATCGACCAGTTCAGAATGACGCGCTGCGTGCTGCGCCCGCTCCATTCATAGACCGCAAGCGCAACGGGCATTGGCGATGAGAAAAACGCTTCGGTCACTTCAGGCGCGACAAGAGCCGCGGCCAGACCCTGCCTTTGCAGTGTGTCTTCAGTGGCGTCCACCGAGGTCGATATGTCCATCGCCAAGGCAAGCGCCAGTCGGCAGGTCTCGGCCCGCAAGGGGCTGGCCAATACGGCCAAGCCCGAGGTTGCCAGCCAGCGGATCACCAATGACCGGTGCTCTCCATGCTGGCCCAGGGTTCGGCGGGGTCCAGCGCTTCGCCGTTTTGCAGCAGCTCGACCGAAATGTTGTCTGGCGAGCGCACAAACGCCATGCGCCCATCGCGCGGCGGCCGGTTGATCACCACGCCATTATCCTGAAGCAGTTGGCACATTTCGTAGATATTATCGACCCCGTAGGCCAAATGACCGAAATGGCGGCTATCGCCAGGTAATCCGTCGTCGCCATCCCAGTTATATGTCAGCTCGATCGGACGATCTTCTTGCCCCGGAGGCGCCATGAAGATCAGCGAAAATCGCCCCTGTTCACTGTCATACCGGCGGGTTTCTTGTAGCCCCAGCAGTTCGTAAAACGCCATGGATTTCTCAAGATCTTTCACACGGACCATGGTGTGGAGGTATGTCAGCCCCATTGCGGTTTCCTTTTTTGTTCAGGTGATGCCATGCACCTTAGCGCGCTAACGTAGTCTGTCGAGGGGCGCAGCGGACACAATTTAGAGTTTGCGCAAGTTAGCGCACATATCGCGGTTCCTGTCGTGGTTTTGCCGATATATAGTGGTCTGCGACTCATTCGCTGGAAAGGAAATTTCATGCCGCTGTCCTCTGACCAACTGACCGAGATCGAAGCGCAACGGGCGCAATCGTATCAAACGCGTCGTGTTGTTGCCCCGGGGATGGAGGATCACCTGTACACCGCGCATCAGGTTCTGGACCACGGTTTTGTGCGTGTGATCGACTATATGGGCGACGACGCGGCGATTTGTCAGGCTGCCCGTGTGTCCTATGGCAAGGGTACCAAATCCGTACAGAATGATGAGGGCCTGATCCGTTACCTGATGCGTCACTGGCACTCGACCCCTTTTGAAATGTGCGAGATCAAGCTGCATGTGAAACTGCCCGTCTTTGTGGCGCGGCAATGGATCCGACATCGGACTGCGAATGTGAATGAATACTCGGCGCGATATTCTATCCTGGACCGCGAGTTCTATATCCCCGCGCCCGACCATGTCGCGGCACAATCCGAGGTGAACAACCAGGGCCGGGGCGACGCGCTGCAGGGCGAAGAAGCCGCGCGCGTACTTGAGATGCTCAAGGCAGACAGTGCCCGGTGCTATGACAATTACGAGGCGATGATCAGTCAGGATGGTCAGCAGGGTCTGGCACGTGAACTGGCGCGGATGAACCTTCCGGCGAATATCTACACTCAATGGTACTGGAAGGTGGACCTGCACAATCTGTTCCACTTCCTGCGGCTGCGAGCGGACCCCCACGCGCAATATGAAATCCGTGTATATGCGGACACGATGTGCAAAATCGTCGCCGACTGGGTTCCTTTCGCTTACAAGGCGTTTGAAGATTACCGTCTTGGCGCGGTGAATCTATCCGCGCAGATGGTCGACTGCCTGCGGCGAATGTTGTCTGGGGAAACCGTTTCTCAGGAAAATTCGGGAATGACCGCCCGCGAGTGGCGCGAGTTTGAGGCCGTCATCCGCGAAAGCTAATCGCATATCGTTTGTCTATACGTTTTGTCGTGAAGCTGTTACATTGGCTTCATGACATGTCTTTCTTACATCCGATTTGCATGCCTCTTTTGCTTGCTTGGCGGCCCGGTTTTCGCCAAGTCTCCGATTGCCGAGGTATTGTGTGAACCGACATCCCGAATGCACGACAAGCTTGAACGTCAGTTCGGCTCGCAGCGCGCGGCCACCGGGGTGCGCAGTCCCGAACAGATCATGGAAGTCTGGACTAGCGAGAAAGGTGATTGGACGATGGTTGTCACTTATTCGACCGGCACGTCCTGCATCGTTGCGATGGGTCAAGACTGGTTCACGCACGCCGACACAGATCCGGCGCGCGGTTAACATTGGTCGAACCATTATTGGTCAACGGCCGGAAATTGGCCGTTGCCCTGCTTTGTCTTCCCGTCGGGAGGGGGCCTTACAACGGTTTCAAATCGGCGGCCATCTGGCGACCGTCGCGTCCGTCCTGCAATTCGTATGAGACTTTCTGATTGTCTGCGAGCCCGGTCAGACCTGACCGTTCAACAGCCGAGATATGTACAAATACGTCCTTGCCACCTTCATCGGGGGCAATAAACCCATAGCCTTTAGTGGTATTAAACCATTTCACGGTGCCAGTTGGCATTTCCCGTGTCTCCTTCTACTTACACGTTGTCCCACAAATTGGTGGGGGAAGTGATTGACGCCACCGCCTTTCATCACCGCCGCGCCCACACGCTTCGGCCCGAATTGCGTATTTCGTCTTTTTCAACATTGCACGGTGAAGTAAAAAATCAAGAATTACCGGAACACCTTGGCGAATTTGCCTAAAATTCACACAAGCATAGGAAGCCCCCTAAAATGCGCCTATATGGACTAAAGAACTGTGATACCTGCCGTAAGGCACTGAAATCATTGGGAGGTGTTGATTTTGTCGACGTGCGAGCGGATGGGGTGCCCGAAACAGTGCTGTCACGGGCATTTACACAATTCGGCGAGGCTTTGTTCAACACCCGGTCCACGACATGGCGGGGCCTAAGCGAAGATGAGCGCGCGCGGGCACCGTTGGAGCTGTTGCACGATCATCCGACCTTGATGAAACGTCCTTTGATCGAGCGTGACGGGCAGTTTTTTCTTGGTTGGACGGCGGCGACGAAGGCTGCTCTTGGCGTCGACTGAGCGGATGCTTATCTGCAAAGGCGCAAGCAAGAGGGCGAAAGATGCGTAACGCAGCGATGATTTTGGGTGTGATTGCCGGGCTAATCGGCATGTTGGTCGGTTTTGTCGGCTATGGATATGTCGAACTGATCGACCGGTTCGGAGAGATCGACGGCCTTGCCGAGCAGGTGGACAACGCGCAGCTTATCCAGGCTATGTCGATCCTGGCACCTTTGCTGGCGATTACCGGAGGGGCTATGGCCAAGGCGAGGGCATTGATTGGCGGGGCATTGTTGCTAATTTCAGCCGGCGGCATGTATTACGCGTTTGGGTTCAATGCCTTTACCATGTTCCCGGTTGCATTTGCCGGGGTGGCAGGGGCCCTTGGGCTGGCCGCAGGTAGACCGGACGAGCCCAAGGCGCATTTCTAACTCACTTTAGACGCAAGATGCGGTCTATTGAAATGGGGCCTGCACCGTTGATCACGATGACCAGGAACAGGAAAGTCCACATGACGCGCTGGTCCATCAAGGTGATGGCATTGTCGAACAGCCCACCCAGTTTCACACCGTGACCGGCGACATCAACGATGGTTTGAACCCATACGAAGCCGATCATGGCCAGGGCCGCGACGCGGGTGAGTAGACCCACCAGCAGCAATGCCGGCAGAACAAACTCGGCCACGGTGCCTAAAAAGATCACGATACGCTGGAAGAAGGTCATCTGGGTGACGTCATACAAAACGGCTTCAGCCGCTTTGGGGAAGATCTGGCCAAAGGCACCGGCTGACGCCGAGAAGATCGACCCGTCAATCTTCAGAGTGGCCGAATTCCAGTAGTAAACAAGCAATACAGCAACAAAAACAAGCCGTGCCAGGGTCGGTGTCAGCCAGTTGGCCGAGCTGTCCAGCCGTCCCAGGACATTGTTGTGAAGAGAGATCAGGGCAGTCATTGTGCCAGCCTTTCGATAGTCACAGAAGTAATGGCGCCACCTTGAAGCAGAGGCGCCAGAGTGGCCCCAAGGTCAAACTCGGGGGTGGTAGCGGATACGCTTTCGAATGCTTGACCGATCGTATGACCAGTCTGCATCTTAGATATCCAATCTGCGCCGCCTGCAGGCAGCAGATGCGGCGCGGGATCAAATTCGGGGCGGGTGACCAGCACGTCTTCAGCACCGGGCTGGGGTTTGGGGGCGTCGTCCATGGTGTTGAATCGCCACAAAGAGAATATTGGCCACTCAGAGCGGACCACCTGCATTGATGGTGCGAATTCCAGCTTGGCCCGCATGACCTGTTCTGGGTCCACGGCCAGTGCGTCACCCGGTGCAGGCGTGCTGTCCGCCGCGTGGTAGGAGCGACGCAGGGCCAGTTCCAACCGGGCAACGTCGGGCAAATATCCCAGGTGCGAAAGCTGCTCCATTCCCGCCAGAAATTCAGGGAACGCTTCGCCGTAGAACATCATCATCGGCGTCGTCGGGGGATGCTGGCGTAGGAAAATTGCCGACAGACCATCCATGTTCTGAGCGCCTAACAGCTTCGCGATTACCGGGAAGGCCTGATGCATTGCCTCGGTCAGTGACACCGCAACATTGTTGCGATAAACGCTGAACCGTCGGCCTGCCGGTTGGGCGCGGGCATCCACCAACCCCTCTGGAACCGCCTCAGACGGGTTCAAAAGGGCAGTGTGAAAGGTGGATTGAGACACGCTCATGCCGGGATGCGGTCCAATGCCGCTTGTGCCCGGTCAGCCTCGGCTCGAAGAACAGGCCAGTCGGGAACATCTGTATCCCATTCGATCAGGACTGGTTTCGGACCCGATCTTTCCAGCACGTAGTCCAGCAAGGCCCAGACGGGGTCCACGACCTCGCGCCCGTGGCTGTCGATCAGCAGGGGGCGACCGTGGTCGTCCTCGTCTTCGTCGTGGCCGCCTAGATGAATTTCGCCAACTTTTTCCAGTGGATAGGCGTCAATGTAGCCCTGTGGTGAAAAGTCCAGGTTGGTGGCCGAGACAAAAACGTTGTTCACGTCTAGCAAAAGGCCGCAGCCAGTGCGGCGCGAGATTTCGCGCAGGAAGTCAGGCTCGGACCACGTACTTTCCTCAAACGCCAGATAGCTGGAAGGGTTTTCCAGTAGCATCTGCCGCCCGACAACCTCTTGCACCTGATCGATGTGTTCGCAAATCCGGGCAAGTGTTACGTCAGTATAGGGCAGAGGCAACAGGTCGTTCAGGAAGTGACTGTCATGGGTTGACCACGCCAGATGCTCGGAGAAACTAGCCGGGTTCAGCCAGCCGACCAGATGTTTCAGACGGGCCAGATGATCGGGGTCCAATGGGCCTTCGCCGCCAATGGACAGGCCGACACCGTGCACAGAAACAGGAAACTGTTCCGACAGGTGGCGCAGCTGCGCCAGCGGGCGTCCGCCATCGCCCATGTAATTCTCGGCATGGATTTCCAGCCATGCCACCGGATGCGCGTGATCCAGAATCTGTTGAAAATGCTGGGGTTTGTATCCGACACCCGGCGCTGCGGGCAGTCTGTTTGATCGAATAGCGTTGTCCAGCATTACAATAGTCTCCGGTTCGCGACAAAGAGGCGGGCGACAAGGCCCGCCCCTTCGGTTTTCCTAAGCGCGGGCTTATGCCGGCAGGTCGCGGTCCAGCGGCTCGAGCGAGCCTTTGCGGTCCGAACCGTCTGCGGTCTGGGGCAGCTCGATATCGGCGCAGGTGCCTGCGTCGACCAGCGTCCATGCGTTACCCTGATAATCAACGGTCGAAGTACCGGCGCAGGTGGTGCCGGGGCCGGCTGCGCAATCGTTTTCACCTGCCAGCGAAACGCCATAGCACTTTTCTTTGGCTTGGGCGGTTGCGGTGGTGGCGGCACCGGATACGGCGGCTGCGACTGCGGTTGCGATAACCAGGGATTTAGCGGTGTTCGACATCTCGGTAATCCTTTTGATGACTGCGTATGTCCGTGTTTGACACTAACAAAGGTAGTAGCTTGCGGGGCAGAGTTGAATTCACGAGCCCGTGTCTCACAACCCCGTCAGGCACTGTCATGCCCTATTGCAAGTTAACACATTGTTTTTGAAATCTAAAAAGGAAAATATTTCAACCCGGCCCCTATCTTGGGGCCGGATCAGCGGTGAATTTTCACCGAATGTTACAGCAGATCGGGCGGAGTTGCCGACTTGGAAAGTTCAATTGTTACAGCCTCAAGTGATTGAACCTGTGTTTGTTTCTCACCCAGACGGCGAACGCTGACGGTGCGTTCCTCAACTTCACGGTGTCCGATGGCCAGAATGACAGGCACTTTGCCGACTGAATGCTCGCGGACCTTGTAGTTGATTTTCTCGTTGCGAATGTCGGCCTCGGCCCGGACACCGGCGGCGCGCAGGGTTTCGACCACTTCGTTGACGTAATCATCCGCCTCAGAGGTGATCGAGGCGACAACCACCTGACGCGGGGCCAGCCAGAAGGGCAGTTTGCCTGCGTGCTCTTCGATCAGAATGCCGATGAAACGCTCGAACGATCCCAGTGTTGCCCGGTGCAGCATGAAGGGGAGATGTTTTGCGCCATCTGCGCCGATAAAGCTGGCATCCAGACGCTCGGGCAGGTTGGGGTCAACCTGCAGCGTGCCGCATTGCCACGTCCGCCCGATCGCGTCGGTCAGGGTGAATTCCAGTTTGGGTCCGTAAAACGCGCCTTCGCCTTCGAGGATCTCATAGTCATACCCGGCGGCTTTACAGGCATCGCCCAAGGCTTTTTCCACCAGATCCCAGCTTTCATCCGACCCGATCCGCTTTTCGGGACGGGTGGACAGTTTGATGGTCCAGTCATGGAAACCCAGATCGGCATAGACCTTTGAGAGGAAGGCGATGAACTTTGCGGTCTCAGATTCGATCTGATCTTCGGCGCAGAAGATATGGCCGTCATCCTGCGTAAAGCCGCGCACCCGCATGATCCCGTGCAGCGCGCCCGAGGGTTCGTAGCGCGCGCAGGAGCCGAACTCGGCCATGCGAAGGGGCAGATCGCGGTAGGATTTCAGGCCCTGATTGAACACCTGAACGTGACAGGGGCAGTTCATCGGTTTCAGGGCGTTGATCGCCTTTTCGCGGGCGTGATCTTCGTCAACCTCGACGATGAACATGTTTTCCTGGTATTTGTCCCAGTGGCCCGAGGCCTCCCACAGCTTACGGTCGACGACCTGAGGCGTGTTCACCTCGACATAGCCGTCACGCTCCTGCATCCGGCGCATATAGTCCTGAAGGGTGGTGTAGATTTTCCAGCCGTTGGGATGCCAGAAGATTTGGCCGGGGGCCTCTTCCTGCATGTGGAACAGGTTCATCTCGCGGCCCAGCTTGCGGTGGTCGCGCTTGGCGGCCTCTTCCAGCATATGCAGGTGGGCTTTCAGCTTTTCCTTGCCGGTAAAGGCCACGCCATAGATGCGTTGCAACATCGCTCGGTCGCTGTCTCCGCGCCAATAGGCACCGGCGATGGACATTAGCTTGAACGCATCGCCGGGTAGTTGGCCGGTGTGCTGCAGGTGCGGGCCGCGGCACAGGTCCTGCCAGTGGCCGTGCCAATACATGCGCAGTGGCTCATCGCCCGGAATGGATTCGATCAACTCGACCTTATAGGGCTCGTTATTGGCCTTGTAGAATTCGATCGCGCGGTCGCGGTCCCAGACCTCGGTGGTGACGGGGTCGCGCTTGTTGATGATCTCTTTCATCTTTTTCTCGATGAGGCCGAGATCTTCGGGCGTGAACGGCTCTTCACGGTCAAAGTCATAGTACCAGCCGTTTTCGATGACGGGGCCGATGGTGACTTTGGTCGCGGGCCAGATTTCCTGCACGGCGCGGGCCATGACATGCGCCAGATCGTGGCGGATCAGCTCATTGGCCTGTTCCTCATCCTTCATTGTGTGGATGGCGATTTGTGCGTCGGCCTCAATAGGCCATTGCAAATCCCAATGCTTGCCATCGACCGTGGCCGAGATTGCCTTTTTGGCCAGCGAGGTCGAGATATCGGCTGCCACCTGCGCAGGTGTGATGCCTGCGTCATAGGATCGTGCATTGCCATCGGGGAAGGTGAGTGAGACGGATTTTGAATCCAAGGCCATGTTGGCTCTCCTCGTCGGTTTGGCGCCCACTGAACGCCCGGTTGCGGGTTATTTGCGTCTGGCTGCTTTGGCAGGTGGGTAAGCGTGTGTCAAGTGTTGGAGCGAGGGGCGCTGCCCCTCGCGCACCCCGAGGTATTTTGGGCCAGATGTAGGGCGGATCAGGGAATTGCGGTTGGGGTTGGGACGTGCATGATGTTGGTAAAGCAAAGAGGGTTTTATGGCAGTGGTTGAATTTATGGACACCGCGCAGGGGCGGCGGTTGGCGTTTCACAAAAGCGAGGGGGTGGGGCCCACTGTCGTTTTTCTGGGCGGGCTGAAGTCGGATATGGAGGGCACCAAGGCGGTGCATCTTGAGGCGTGGGCACAGGAACGCGGGCAGGCGTTTTTACGGTTCGATTACTCTGGGCACGGGGAAAGTTCCGGCACGTTCGAAGAGGGATGCATTGGGGACTGGCATGAGGATACAGTTGCAGCGATTGAGGCGCTGACCGAAGGGCCCTTGGTCGTTGTGGGATCGTCGATGGGCGGATGGCAGGCGTTGCTGTTGGCAAAAGCGATGCCGGAACGGATCGCCGGGATGGTCACAATCGCTGCTGCGCCGGATTTTACCGAGGACGGGTATTGGGCCTCGTTCAGTGATGAGCAGAAGGCAGCGCTGGAGACGGTGGGGCACGTGGAACTGCCTTCGGACTACATGGAGCCTTACGTCATTACCAAGCGGATGATTGAGGACGGACGGCAAAGGCTGGTCTTGCGCGCAGCGCTGAATTTGCCCTTCCCAGTTCGGTTTTTGCAAGGCACTGCGGATACTGCCGTGTCCACTGAAACTGCCGCTCGTCTGCTGGAGCACGCTGACGGGCCGGATATGAGGCTATTGCTGGTCAAAGACGCCGACCATCGATTTTCGGATGGCCATTGTCTTGAGCTGATCGAACAGGCGGTACTTGACGTGATGCCATCACAATGAAGCGCGCATTGGTTTGGACTGGTCTGCTTTTAGTCGCAGTAGGTTTCGGGACCTATTGGTTTGGTACACGCGAACCGGTGGAACTCAACCCCACATTCGAGTCACGCAAGTTCGGGGAAGGTGTTCAGGTCTATTTCGAAAGCACAGAATCGGCATATGACGATATCGTACCCGGTGTCGAAAAGCGCGTGATCTGGCAGGACGGTTTCAAAGAGCAGCGCACACCTGTTTCCATTTTGTATCTCCATGGGTTTTCAGCTTCATCCGAGGAAATCCGCCCGGTCCCTGATATGGTGGCCGATGCGCTTGGGGCCAATCTGGTTTACACTCGGCTTCAAGGTCATGGCCGCAGTGGCGAGGCAATGGCTAAGGGCACGGCCTCGGGTTGGATGCAGGATGTCGCCGAAGGATTGGCCGCAGCCCGCGCCGTTGGGGAAAAGGTTGTAGTGATCTCAACCTCAACCGGCGGGACACTTGCAGCAGCAGCAGCCTTAAACCCTGAGTTTAGCCAAGATGTAGCGGGGATGGTATTCGTGTCACCGAATTTCGGTGTGAATGCGCCGGGGGCTTGGATTCCTGGTCTGCCATGGGCTCGAAGCTGGTTGCCTCTGTTGATGGGTGAAACCCGAGATGTCTCGGGGCCAGACGAAGAAAAGAACACCTATTGGTCCGCGTCCTATCCTTGGGAAGCAGTGGTTCCCATGACTGTATTGGTGGACGTGGTCTATGCGCTTGATTTTTCGGATGCGCAGGTGCCGGCATTATTCTGGTTCTCGGATGACGATCAGGTGGTGCGCCCTGATCTAACCCACAAAGTTGCGCAAGCCTGGGGCGGACCCGCTGTGGTCGAACTGGTGACTATGGGCCCCGAGGATGATCCCGCATCGCATGTCATAGCCGGCCGCCTGATGTCGCCGGGGCAAACCGATGCGACCGTGTCGGGCATTCTGGCATGGCTTAAAACTCTGGGGGTCGAATAACCGTGCGCAAACCGGGCAGCATGTGGAGCCTTGAGACGCTGGGCCGCGTGCGACTGTCCAAACATTTCTACATGCGCGATTTCCTGTATTCCGAGATCGGGAATTTCCATGAAAAACAAAACCTTCCCGACAACCCCAATCTTACCATAGAAACAGGTCAAGCCCTGTGCCAAACCTTGCTGGATCCTATAGAGGAAACCTTTGGGCGTGTCGCCGTACGCTCGGGCTATCGGTCGCCGTCGCTGAACCGGTTCGGCAATGAAAACCGGCTGAATTGCGCGCGCAACGACAATCCATTGGAGTGCCACATCTGGGATCGGGGCGAAGGGGACGCGCGCATAGCGGGGGCTTCGATCGTGGTTCCTTGGTTTGCTGATCAGTATGACGCAGGCCGGGATTGGCGGGATCTGGCGTGGTGGATACACGATCATCTGGACTATTCCGAGATATGGTTTTTTCCCAAACTCTGCGCGTTTAATTTGGTCTGGAGGCCGATCCCCCACAAGCGGATCGACAGTTACATTGCGCCGCGCGGATGCCTGTTGCGACCCGGCGCCGAGCCTGCAGAAAATCAGCATCGACGGCGCGCACGCTATGCAGATTTTCCGCCGTTCAAGGGGATCGCTTATCCCTGAACTTTTGCTTGCCCAGTTCAACAAAACTACGCATCTTACGGAAAACGTAACACAAAGTGGTCGATTTCAAGGAGGCCCTGTGTGATTGAACCGTTGGTATTTCTGCCCGGGTTTATGTGTGATGCAAGGTTGTTCGGCGCCCAGATTTTGCAGATTTCTGGTGCTCGTGCTGTGACGGTCGCCCCGGTATCGGGCGGCGAGCGGATCGAGGAAATAGCCTCGGGGTTGTTGGACCAGTTGCCACATCGCTTTGCGCTCTGCGGGTTTAACATGGGCGGGGTCGTTGCTTTGGAACTTGTCCGTAGGGCTCCTGACCGGGTGACGCGTTTGTGTCTGATGTCTACCGACGCACAGGCCGATACACCCCAGATTGCTGCTGACCGAGAGGAGTTGATCGTAGGGGCCAAATCAGGCCGGTTCGAAGAGGTCATGCAGCGCTTGATTGGAACGGAGACGCTTGCTCCGGGGCCGGGGCGCGTGCCGATTTTGAACGAGGTTATGGCCATGGCAAAGGATCAGGGGCCAGAGCTGTTTGAACGGCAGATGCGGGCGCTGCAGAGGCGCACGGATCAGCAACCTGCGCTTAGGCACATAAACGTGCCGACACTGATCATTTGCGGGGCACATGATCAGCTTACGCCAGTTAAGCGGCACCGGTTCATGGCCGAGTTGATCCCAAGCGCCGAACTGAAGGTTATGGAAGACGCAGGGCACTTGCCCCCTCTAGAGACGCCCGCAGAAGTCACGCAAGCGCTGGAAGAATGGCTGAATATTAGAGTCGGGTTGCCTTACTTATAAAGTGCTGAACGTTCAGCCTTGGTTAGGATAACAGGGGTTCTGATCGGATCACCCGTGCCGATGTCAAAAAACGGAGTGTGCTTCCAGCTTCCTTTCAAAAGAGATTTGAGTACCCGAGAGACAAGCCCGAAAGCCGCGTATCCCAGCTTTTCATGCTCTTGCTTGCCGCCGGGATTTGGAACAAAGCCACGTGTGGTGACAGGGCCGAGGGCGGATGTATCCAACATGCGCGCGACAATGAATCCTGCGAATGGGAATTTCGCTGTGCGTGACGTGGTGGCCAATGGGGCATCACAACAACTGGCGTACCAGCGCAGCATTCCTTTTGGGCTGAGTTGCATCAATGCCAAATGTTCGGCACCGGTTTCGATACGAACTTCTTCGGGCAACATCTGCAGAACTTCGACCGGCCCGGGCGCGGGATCGGGTTGGTTGAAATACAGCTGGGCCGCGCGGCAGTCGTTGCAATAGCAAACGACATGTGTCGAAGACGTTATACCTGCCGCGGTAATATGACCTCGCAGGCAACCACACGAACAGGCAAAGGCTGTATCCACTGCCTTTGCCTTACGCATCTTGGTCAGGCGACCTTGTTTTTATTTGCCGGGCGACGTTGAGGCTTGCGCGTGTTGGCGTTCATGAAATCGATAACCAACGGACGAATATTGTCGCGCCAGCTTCGCCCTGCGAAGATGCCGTAGTGGCCAGCGCCGGGCTCGACGTGGCTGGCTTTTTTCGAAGCGGGCAGGCCGGTGCAAAGTTCAAGCGCTGCGATACACTGGCCAGGCGCAGAGATATCGTCATTCGCGCCTTCAACCGTTTTAACTGCTACGTCAGTGATCTTGCCGATATCTACTTTGTGTCCCGCTACAATGAATTCGTTCTTTGCAATTTCACGGTTCTTAAAGATGCGCTCCACGGTGGACAGGTAGAACTCGGCCGTCATGTCCATCACTGCAAGGTACTCATCGTAAAAGCGGTTATGTGCGTCATGGTCCGACGCCTCACCGCGCATGACGCGCTGAATTTGGTCCGAGAACGCCTTGGAGTGGCGATCCCCATTCATCGACATGAATGAGGCAAGCTGCAGCAGGCCGGGATAGACCATACGCCCGACGCCTTTGTACTTGAAGCCCACGCGTTGAATCATAGTTTCTTCCAACTGCCCCATGGTCACGCGGCGGCCAAAATCGGTGACGTCAGTTGGCGTTGCATCCGGGTCCACTGGTCCTCCGATCAGCGTCAGGGTGCAGGGTTGTGCCTTTGGCTCGACTTCGGCCAAATAGGCTGTCGCGGCCAAGGTCAAAGGAGCAGGTTGGCAGACGGCAACTACATGCGTTTCAGGGCCGAGCTCCTTCATGAAATCAACAAGATATAGCGTATAGTCCTCTACATCGAACTTGCCCTCAGACACAGGGATGTCGCGCGCATTATGCCAATCGGTGACATACACTTCGCAATTTACCAGCAAGCTTTTGACTGTGGACCGCAACAGGGTGGCGTAGTGCCCGGACATGGGCGCAACCAACAGAACCTTGCGAGGTTGTTCTATTCGTCCGTTGACGCGGATGTGGATCAGGTCACCGAAAGGACGCTCCAACACAGGCACGATGTCTACCAAATGGTCTTTACCATCTTCGCAGGTGAAGGTGCGAATGCCCCAGTCGGGTTTAACAATCATTCGCTGAAATGTCCGTTCGGTCACTTCGCCCCAGGCAGCCATCATGCTGAACGCGGGATTGGGTACCATTGCAAACAGCGGGTACGAAGCCATCGCACTTGCTGTCGCGCCCATCCATTGGTTGGTATTGCGCATGGTTTCCATCAGATCGTAGGTCATCATGTAGCGCATGGATTGGGCTCCCTATGAGTGTCAGCCTGTACGTAAGGACTTTTCGTCGCTTTGCCTTATAGTTTCCGCGACGTTATTCTGCATAGCAGAAAATAGTAGGGGGGAATTGTTAAAATGACAACAACCGAAGACCGATCGCCAGAGCTGACCGAGGAACACCTTGAACGGCTTAAAGAAAATATGAACAAAGTCGAAGCTTTGTCGAAGCGGCTGGTTGAAGTCATGGCTGGAAAAACTGCGCATTCCCCCGCGTTAGATGGCCCGAATCAAGATCTTTTTGCAAAAGCAGCAACGGCCTATATGACCGAGGCATGGCAAAATCCTGCCAAGCTGTTGGAGCATCAGATCGAGTTTTGGGGAAAGTCAGTTCTGAACTTTGCCGAAGCGCAGCAGGCTCTTGCGTCCGGAAACCCCGATGCTGCGGAACCCGGCCCGAAGGACAAGCGGTTTTCCAATCCGATGTGGGACACAAACCCCTATTTCCGCTTTGTACGTCAGCAATACCAGACAAACGCCCAAGCGATCGCTCAGGCGGTCGCATCAGTTGACGATATGCCCGAAAAAGACAAGCAACGGCTTCAGTTTTTCTCGCAGCAGATCATCGATATGATGTCCCCTACGAATTTTCTGGCCACAAATCCCGATGCCTTGGAAAAGGCGGTTGAGACCGAAGGTCAATCCTTGATTAAAGGTCTGGAGAATCTCGTCTCAGATCTCGAAGCCAACAATGGCGAGATGGTCGTACGTCTGGCCGATGACAGCGCGTTCGAGATTGGAGGCAATATTGCCACTACACCGGGTGAGGTGGTCTACCGCAATGATTTGATGGAGCTGATCCAGTACAAACCCGCGACCGAGACCGTTTTCGAAACACCGATTATTCTCTTTCCGCCTTGGATCAACAAGTTCTACATTCTGGACCTCAAGGCGCAGAACAGCCTGATCAAGTGGGTGACTGAACAAGGCTATACGCTATTCGTTGTCAGTTGGGCGAACGCGAATGCCTCCCACGCGGATATCGGGATGGGCGACTATATCGAGCAAGGCTATCTGACCGCGATTGAGCAGGTGAAACAGATCTGCAAGGTCAAGCAGGTCAACGCTGTAGGCTATTGTATTGCGGGAACGACGCTTAGCCTGACCTTGTCGCTGCTCAAACAGCGCGGGGACAAGTCGATCAAGTCGGCCACATTCTTCACCACCTTGACCGACTTCGGAGATCAGGGCGAGTTTACCCCGTTCCTCCAGAATGACTTTGTCGACGGGATCGAGGATCAGGTCGGCAAAGACGGTGTTCTCAAAGCCTGGGTGGTTGGGCGGACGATGTCTTTCCTTCGGTCCAATGACCTGATCTATGGTCCTGCAATCCGTAGTTATATGATGGGCGAAACCCCCCCGGCCTTTGATCTGTTGTTCTGGAACGGGGATGGAGCAAACCTGCCCGGTCGAATGGCAATCGAATACCTTCGGGGTCTTTGCCAAAGCAATGATTTCGTCAATGATGGGTTCGAGCTATTGGGGCATAAGCTGCATATCCGCGATGTGGATGTGCCATTGATGGCCATAACATGCGAAACGGATCACATCGCGGCATGGAAAGCCTGCTACCGTGGCGTGCAGCAGATGGGCTCGCGGTCAAAAACGTTTGTTGTCTCGCAATCCGGCCATATCGCGGGGATTGTCAATCCGCCCAGCAAGAAGAAATACGGACACTATACCAATCCCGATCTAAAGGCGGATGCCGATGATTGGATGAAAGAGGCAGATTTCCATGAGGGATCGTGGTGGCCTCTTTGGGAAGCTTGGTTGAAAAAGCGTTCTGGCAAGCAAATCCCAGCGCGTGAACCGGGCGATTCGGACCATCCGTCTTTGTGTCCGGCACCCGGAAGTTATGTTTTGGTCAAGGCAACCGATTGATTTATCAGGGAACCCGAAGTTTTTTCTGCATCGCAGCAAGAAAATTCTTGTAATGCTGCGATGCAGCAATCATATTGTCCTCAAGCTGATGAAAACCGGGGCAGGCCCGGTTCGGCAAAAAGGATTTGGACAATGGCTAAGACACAAGACTTCACCGCTGCTCTGAAAGACATCATGGGCGCGTTTCCCGTTGACACCACCGCACTGGAAGGTGCGTTCAAGTCGACCGCAACCCTGAACGAAAAACTGTCGGGCGTTGCTCTGGAAGCTGCAGAGAAATCGGCAGAAATCTCGAACAAATGGACCAAAGACACTCTGGCCAAACTGACCGAGATGTCGAAAGCAAAAGCAGAGCCTGCTGACTACGCAAAAGCCGCAACCGACTTCGCAAGCGCGTCGGCTGAAGTTGCCGCTGAAAACATGGCTGCTTTCGCTGAAATCGCGAAAAAAGTCCAGAGCGAAACTGTCGAGCTGCTGATGGCTGCCGGTAAAGACGCTGCAGAAGACGCAACTGCTGCTGTCAAGAAAGCCACCAACGAGGTGACTGCTGCTGCCAAGAAAGCAACAGCTGCCAAGTAAGTAAGGCCGCGAGGCGCACCCATCCTCCCATCTGGTGCAATCGCGTCGGGCAGGTCGAAAGACCTGCCCTTTCTTTTTGTTCTGCAGTCGCATAATCTCTGCTGCAACGCATCATCCTTGGGGAGGGTAAACGGTGTCAGAACAAGAAAAACCGTTGTTGATCAAACGCTATGCCAGCCGTCGGCTGTATAACACCGAGACCAGCGACTATGTCACGCTAGAGGATATCGCCGTGTTCATCCGCGATGGACGCGAAGTGCAGATTATCGACCTGAAGACAGGGGATGACCTGACACGCCAATATCTGTTGCAAATCATTGCGGAACACGAAAGCCGGGGCGAAAACGTTCTGCCGGTGAACGTGCTAAACGATCTGGTCCGCAGCTACATGCTGCCGGGCGGGGGTATGATGCCTCAGTTCCTGCAAAGCTCGTTCGAGATGCTGCGCGAAAGCCAGTCGAAGATGATGGAAAACATGAGCGCCATGAACCCGATGTCGCAGATGCCGGGGTTCGAAGCTATGCAGGCGCAGCAACAGGCGTTTTTGAAGGCGATGACCGGTGGACTTTCGGGCAACTGGTCCGGCCCGGACAAAGAAGACCAGCCTGCGACAGAACCCAAAGAGGATCTGGACGAAATCAAGAAACAACTGGCTGAGCTGCAGCAAAAGCTATCCAAGCTGAATTGACGCGACCGGTAATGCTCTGGCTTGTTTTGGGTGTCGCTTTGGCGTGGTCAAGCCCTGCGCTGTCGCAAGGTGTTTATTCGGATGATTGGTCCGAGGTTTGCAGGTTGGGCAGCGCGGCCTCACTCGGTTGCGATGTTGTGCGTGAACGACAGATCCAGGACGCGACGCAAGTGCCCTGGCGCGCAGTCGGGCGGGTCAATTTTGCAGGTCGGGACCAACGATCACATTGCACTGGCACTCTGGTGGCAGAGCGTTTGGTTCTGACTGCGGCGCATTGCCTTTTCAACACGGCACGCAACCGTTGGATCCCACCCGCCAGCATACGGTTCGCAGCTGGTTATCAGCGAGGAGAAGCGGTCGCGGTCTCGAACGTTTCGAGCTATCGGCTGCCGCCCGGGCAGGGACCAACAACATTCAACCGGCGCGCGGATCTGGACTGGGCGCTGCTGGAACTGACCGAGCCTCTTGGACAACAGATCACACCGGTGCCTTTAGCGAAAACCGCTGCGCCCTCATCCTATCTGGTGGGCTATCCCGGTGTGCGGCCGCATGTCCTGAGCCGCACCCCGTCATGCCCGCCAACCCGCGCAGAGCAAGGAATTTTAGTGGCTATTTGCCCCGTGATGATGGGGGATTCGGGTGCGCCGCTTTTGGTGGATGGCCCTCAGGGGCCAAAGGTGGCGGCTGTTCTGTCGCGTGTGGCCGCGACCGCGCAAGGGGTCACGGCGCTGTTTGTCTCGTCGGACCTTGTTGGTCCTCAAGGCAACTAGCAGTTAGGTGCCATAGACCGGAACTGGCCCGGTTACTTCACCAACCGAAGCCAGTAGGATGTCGGCGATCACGTCCAGTTCCTCACGTGTCAGGCGCACGGGCAGGCGCACGTCACATGCCTTCATCAGCATGTCACGAGTCTGCGGCAGTTCAAACTGTTCCGGCAGGAACTGCCAGTTCCAGAAGGCGCGAGCGTTATCTTCGCTTTGACCAAAGACCTGAACCTTGACCCCACGCGCCTCGGAGGCTTCGGCAAAGGCGCGAATCTCGTCATCGCTGAGGCCCACCAGATTGAACTGGATCGAATCCGGTGCGCGGCGCTCGGGCGACAGGGGGGCAGGGACGTCGATGAAATCAGAGCCATTCAGACGCTCGGCCACATAGTCATGATTGGCCAAGCCATCCTTGACGCGGCGCGCCAGTTCGGGGATCTGGGGCCGGATCACGGCGGCGCTGAGGTTGCTCATCCGCAGGTTATACAGCGGAAGCTTGTTCTGCCAGCGGGCAAAGGCCTGCTCCAACTCGGGCGAGTTGTCGCCGTGCGGGGTTTTGTGTTTCTTCCAGTTATGCTCATACGCGCCCGACATGATCACGGCTTGCGCCACCAGATCGGCGTCATCGGTGATCAGAATGCCACCTTCGCCCGCGTTGATCATCTTGTAGGACTGGAACGAGAAACAGCCGACTTTGCCAATCGTGCCGATATTCTTGCCGTGCCATGTGGTGCCCAGCGAATGCGCCGCATCCTCGACAACCGGAATGCCACGCGCGTTGCACAGTGCCATGATCACATCCATGTCCGATGTATGGCCGCGCATATGGCTGATGATGACGGCCTGAACACTGTCCAGCTTGGCCTCGAAATCGGCCATGTTGATGCGATAATTCTCGCCCACTTCGCACAAAACCGGAATGCAATCCGTATGAACGACCGAGGACGGCACGGCCGCAAAGGTAAATCCGGGGATCAGCACCCGCGCATCCCGCGGCAGGCCCAACGCCTTGAGCGACAGGAACAAAGCGGCCGAGCAGGACGATACGGCTAGCGCGTATTTCGCGCCCAAAAGGGCCGCGAATTCGCTTTCCAGAAGCGCGACCGGCGCGTCTTGCGGCGCGGTATAACGGAACAGGTCGCCCGATTGCATCAGGGCGTCGATGGCCTCACGTGCGGCGGCAGGGATGGGTTCGGCGTCATGAACGTTAGGAGGAAGCGTCATATTTGATTTTCCCAAATTCTATCTTTGGAAAAGATAAAGCTAAAAGAGCGTCAATCCAAGCCCCTACGTGTCCATGCAGCAAAATTTCACCTAACTGTCGCAATCCAGAGGATAACTTCGTTCCGACTCCGGATTGCGCCTTGCGTCCGTTGGGGAATCCGGGTGGCAATAGGACAATCTAAACATTGCATTTCACGGTCCGGATTTTTGCCACCATGCTTGCTAGACTTGCTTTTTCACTGTCCATTCTCGCTCTGCCAGCTCAGGCGCAATACGTCCTGTCCGACGGAACCGAGGTCGCACCGCTTGAGATGTTTCAGGAATGCGACGTCTGCCCCGAGATGATCGTGTTGCCCATGGGCGAGTTCCTGATGGGCGGGCCGCCGGGTGAATCTCGTTTGAATATTCACTTGGGCGCGAATCCTATGCGGTGGGCCACTCCTGAGGATCCCTATATCGCGTACCACGAGGGCCCTGTTCATCCTGTTAAGATTGATATGCCAATTGCTATTGGCCGAAATGAAGTGACGCATGAACAGTGGATGGCGTGCGTCAATGACGGTGGCTGTGGAGGGCATGTTCCGCGCGATTGTATATTACAGCGCGATGCTCTCTGCGTAGATGTTCGGGGCAACTACCCGGTTGTTGATGTCTCTTATTCCGACGGCGTGGCTTATACAAAATGGCTCAACGACAAGATTGGCGCCGATGTGTACCGTTTGCCAACCGAAGCAGAGTGGGAGTATGCAGCACGCGCCGGAACGCAGACCCCATTTGCTCAGGGTGAGGAAGTAAACACCGATCAAGTCAATTTCCACGGCAAACCCACCGAAGAGATGTTGGGTGTCAAGCGTCCGGAACTGGCACGGCGTGGTCATCCGGTTCGGGTTGATGATCTCGACGCAGCAAATGCGTGGGGATTGCGACATATGTCAGGAAATGTCGTCGAGCGTACAATGTCGTGCTGGTCTCTAACTCACATAGGACTGGCGACTGCGAGTGAATATCTGCTGCACGCTATGTCGTCTGGGTGTACAGACCGCGTCGGGAGAGGTGGCGCGTATTGGACCGCAATGGACTTCTCACGGGTCGCTTCGCGCGGACGAGCAGATGAGGATGCAAGGCTAATGACCGCTGGGTTTCGAGTGCTACGCGATTTTTGATAGTCTGCAAGACCTCAGTTAACTGGGGGCTCGATCACAATCCCAACCGATCCCGCAACGCAAACCACGTCATCGCCAGCACCAGCAGAGGGCTGCGCAGGGCGGGGCCTCCGGGGAAGGGCAGGGCAGGGACGCGGGCCATGGTGTCGAACCCTTCGGCCTGTCCCTGAATGGCCAGCGCCATCAACTGCCCTGCGTGGGTGGCAGTGCCGACCCCGTGCCCGGAATAGCCCGAGGCTGACAGTATGTTGGGTGCAACCCGCGTCAAATACGGCATCCTCCGCATGGTAATCGCCAGCGTGCCGCCCCAGGCGTAGTCGATTTTGACGTCGCGCAGATGCGGGAAAATCTCGACCATTGGTTTGCGGACCTTGGCGGCAATGTCTGCCGGGAAGCGATAGCCATAGCTTTCGCCGCCGCCAAATAGCAGCCGGTTGTCAGCGCTAAGGCGGAAATAGTTCACCACGAATTTCGTATCGGCCACCGCCACGTCTCGGGTCAAAACACGGGCGGCATCGGTGCCTAGCGGTTCCGTGGCAGCAATGAAATTGTTGATCGGCATGACCCGCGCGGCGACCTTACTGTTCAGGCCACCCAGATATCCGTTGCAGGCCAGAATGACATGATCGGCCGTGACCTTGCCCTGCGCGGTGTGGATGATGGCGGGCGAGGTTTCCTCGATCCCCGTCACCTCGGTGCCCTCATAAATCCGCACGCCTGCCTTGGCCGCCGCCTGCGCCAGTCCAAGCGCGTAGTTCAGCGGATGCAGATGCGCGGCACCCATGTCCAGATACCCCCCGCGATAGGCGGGTGAGGGGCAAAGACCGTGGCTCGCGCCTTCGTCCAGCAGCTCCATCTGGTTATAGCCATAGCGGTCGGACAGGTGCGCCGCGTGGTCGTGCAATTCCTGCTGTTCGCCAGCCGACAGGCCCAGAACGGCAACGCCCGGTTTCAGGTCGCAGTCGATCTGGTGCTTGGCGATCAGCGATTTGACCAGCGCCTTCGCGTCCTCGGCCAGATCCCACAGCTTGGCGGCGTCGTCGTCGCCAACCAGCCGCTCAAGATCTTCCTGATCCATCCGTTGGGCGCTGCCCAATTGCCCGCCATTGCGGCCTGATGCGCCAAAGCCCACACGATGCGCCTCAAGCAGCACAACGCTGAACCCGGCCTCGGCCAGATGCAGCGCGGCGGACAGGCCGGTATAACCGCCGCCCACCACGCAGACGTCGGCTTTTTCATCGCCTGCAAGAACAGGAAAGCGGTCAATCGAATTGGCCGTAGCCGCGTACCAGCTGGCCGGGTATTCAGCCTTGCGGTCGTTGGAATAAAGCAGGTTCATCGCGGATCAGACGTTCAGCAGCAGATGCTCACGCTCCCACGGAGAGATGACCTGCAGGAACTCTTCATACTCGGCGCGTTTGACGATGCCGTAGACGCGGGCAAATTCGGGGCCCAGAACCTCATGCAAGGCGGTCGCTTCATCGAACAGGTCCAGAGCATTGCCCATGACCTGAGGGATATCGCCTTCGCCTTCGTAAGCGTCGCCATAGAACTGACGGCGCGGGCGTTCCTGTTGGACCAGGCCCAGATAGCCGCAGGCCAGAGACAGGGCGATGCCCAGATAGGGGTTGCAGTCCATCCCGGCGATGCGGTTTTCGACCCGGCGCGCCTCGGGCCCCGACAGAGGCACGCGGATGCCGGTGGTGCGGTTGTCGCGTGCCCATTCCAGATTGATCGGGGCGGCGTGATCTTTCACGTAGCGGCGATACGAGTTCACATAGGGCGCCATCACCGCCAGCCCCGAGGGCAGGTGGTTCTGCAACCCGGCGATGAAGTGATAGAATGCGTCCGTTTCGCCCCCTTGCGGTCCCGAGAAAATGTTCTGCCCGGTTTCCATGTCGATGATCGAATGGTGGATATGCATGGCCGAGCCCGGCTCATCCACGATCGGTTTCGCCATAAAGGTGGCAAAACAATTGTGGCGCAGCGCGGCCTCGCGGATCAGGCGTTTGAAATAGAACACCTCATCGGCCAGCTTGACCGGGTTGCCGTGGCGCAGGTTGATTTCCAACTGGCCTGCGCCGCCTTCCTGCGTGATGCCGTCAATCTCGAAACCCTGATGTTCTGCGAAATCATAGATGTCATCGATCACCGGACCAAACTCGTCCACGGCCGTCATCGAGTAGGCCTGCCGCGCCGCCGCCGGACGACCCGAGCGGCCCATCATCGGCTTGATGCTTTGCGCAGGGTCCACATTGGGGGCGACCAGAAAGAACTCCATCTCGGGCGCGACGACGGGTTTCCAGCCTTTGTCGTGATACATCTGGACCACGCGTTTCAGCACGTTCCGCGGGCTGAACGGGATCGGGTTGTCATCACGGTCATAAGCGTCGTGGATCACTTGCAAAGTCCAGTCGCCCGTCCACGGCGCGGCGGATGCGGTCGTGAAGTCGGGCTTCAGGATCATGTCCCGTTCGATGAATCCATCCTCACCCGCGGCCTCGCCCCAGTCGCCCGTGATGGTCTGGTAAAAGATGCTGTCGGGCAGGTGGAAGTAGGATTGCTTGGCAAATTTCGAGGCAGGTACCGCCTTGCCGCGCGCGATGCCGGGCAGGTCCGAGATGATGCACTCAACCTCGTCCAGTCGGTGGCCGTCGAAATAGCTGCGGGCTGCCTGCGGCAGTTGGTCTGTCCAGTTGGCCATCAGGCCCTCTCTTTCTTCAAAAACTCCGCCATGAATTGCCCGATTTTGGGGTTGTCGTCATTGGCGGGCAGGCGGTCAGTGGCCGCTTGCATCAATTCATCGGGGACCACGCCCTTGCCGCGTGTCTCGATCAGGCCCTGGATAAAGCTGTCACCATATTCGGGGTGGGCCTGTACGGTCCAGATCGTGTCGCCATAAGCCACCATGGCGTTGCGACAGAAATCGTTGGTACCGGTGACGCGCGCGCTGTCGGGTAGGGCGACTACCTGATCCTGATGCCACGCATTCAGCGTAACTGTCTGGCCATCAAGGTCATAGTCGGTGCGCCCAACGGCCCAGCCTCCGGTGAACTTTTCAACCTTTCCGCCCAGCGCCTGTGCTATGATCTGGTGGCCAAAGCAGACGCCAATAAGCGGCTGGCCTTTGTCGCGGATCGCGCGGATCAGATTTTCCAGCGGGGGGATCCACGCGTGATCCTCATACGCCCCATGGCGCGAGCCGGTGATGACCCAGCCGTCGGCGGAGTCTGTGCCGTCAGGGAACTGGCCGTCCACCACGTGGTAGGTCTGAAACGTAAAGCCGTTGCCGCCCAGCAAGGTACGGAACATGCCGTCATATGTGCCGAAGTCTGAACGCAGCTCATCCGGAGGGTGGCCGGTTACAAGGATGCCGATTTTCATAGGTCACCAAATTTGATCAAATTCATTCTAGCGAACCAAAAGGGGCCGGGCAAGGGGGGTCAGACGGCCTCGACGTAGCTTAGCCAGTGCTCTTCTGGGGGGCGCTCGGCGAAGCGTCGGATTTCCTGCCGTTTGGTCATCGCCAGAAAGCGGATCATATCAGCGGGGAAGATACGCGCCACGTGGGGGTCGGATTCGAAGGCAGTTATCGCGGCCTCCCAATCGCCCGCCAGTTGGGGCAGGCCGTCGATATCATAGGCGTTGCCGGTGATTGGGGCGGGCGGGTCGGTTGCATCCTCGATCCCGTTCATCGCAGCACCCAGAACGGCGGCCAGCATGAGGTAAGGGTTGATGTCGCCTCCGGCCACACGATGTTCAATCCGGCGGGCAGCAGGGGCACCACCGGGAATGCGAAGGGCAGCAGTGCGGTTCTCATAAGCCCAGCTAGCGCCGGTGGGCGCGTGGGCGCCGGGAACCAGCCGGGTATAGGAATTGCCATGCGGCGCAAAGATCAGTGTGCTGCCGGGCATCGCCGCCAGACAGCCTGCAATGGCGTAGCGCAGCGTGTCCGTCCCCTCGGGGCCTCCATTGTCAAACACATTGCGGCCCTGATCGTCCACAACCGAGAAATGCACATGCATTCCGTTGCCTGCGTCATCGGCATAAGGTTTGGACATGAACGTCGCGGTGAACCCGTGTTTGCGGGCAAGGCCGCGCGTCAACACCTTGAAAAGCCATGTATCATCGGCGCAGCGCATGGCTTCCTGATGGTTCAGGTTGATCTCGAACTGACCAATGCCGCTTTCGGAAATGGCGGTCTGGGCGGGAATACCCATTGCGGCGCAGCCATCGTAAAGCTCGGTGAAAAAGGCATCGAACGCGTCCATCTCGGCCATGGACAGCACGGCCTCATCCACCAACCTGCGCCCGGTTAAGGGGTTTATCGGGGGGCGAGGCTGCGTGCCGGATGAATCCAGCAGTGTGAATTCCAGCTCGGTCGCTGCGATCACGGACCAACCGCGCTGGGCATAGCGGTTCAGTACAGCGCTCAGCGCGTGGCGGGGGTCTCCGGCGAAGGGGGTGCCGTGGTCGTCGTACAGACACATCGGCACCAGTGCGGTGTCCACCTCAAGCCAAGGCATAGGGACCGCACCGCGATCGGTGGGTAGCAGCACACCATCGGCATCACCGGATTCAAACACCAGCGGACTGCCGTCAATATCCGCGCCCCACAGGTCAACATTCAGCGCCGAGAACGGCATCCGCACGGAGCCTTTGTCCAGCTTGTCGGAATACGAGGGCGGCACGCGTTTGCCCCGCAACTGACCGTTCAGGTCACAGGCTGCAACGCGAAAACTGTGCAAGGCGCTCAGGTCCATCGGGGGCTCCATCATTGTGGTTCCCCCGAGGTTTAGTCGACACGACGCGCCTTGTCACGAAATTTGATCAAATTAACCCCGCGCCGGGTTCAGGCGGCGCGGGGCAGGGGGTCAGGCGAAGCTGACACCGTTTTCGGCCATTGGATGCTCGGCCACCAGAATGCCCGACATCGCGTGGATCGCATTTGCCAGCGCCGGTGCGGACGGGGGCGTTCCGGGTTCGCCCACGCCAGTCGGCGCTTCTGCGGACGGCACGATATGCACGTCGATGGCGGCGATATCACTGATCCGCAGCGGCTCGTAATCCGGGAAGTTGGACTGATCGACCGCGCCGCTGGTCAGGGTGATCTGGTCGCGCATCACATGGCCGATGCCATAGCCTATGCCGCCTTCCATCTGCGCCTTGACCACATCGGGGTTCACCGCGATGCCGCAATCCACGGCACAGGTGACCTTTTCGATCTTGATGCCATCTTCCGGATCGCCCGAGATTTCAACGACTTCAGCCGCGTAAGACCCAAAGGATTTATGCACCGCGATTCCTTGCGAACGGCCAGCAGGCGCATTGCCCCAGCCCGCTTTTTCAGCGGCCAGTTTCAGTACAGCAGCCTTCCGCTGCTGATCGGGGTTGGCGCTGTCGGAGAGGTGGGCCAGACGGAATTCAATCGGGTCACGACCTGCAGCTTCGGCCACCAAGTCCATCATGGTTTCCATCGCATAGGCCGTATGGGTATGACCCACCGAGCGCCACCACAAAACCGTGGTCGCCTTGGGCGTGTCGGTCAGGCCAACGGCCATGCCGGGGATGGCATAGGGGCTGTCAGCCACACCTTCGACCGAGCTGTGATCGACGCCGTCATGGACCAGAACGGCCTCGAACGCGGTGCCTTTTATCACCGATTGCCCGGCGATCTGATGTTGCCAGCCCACGATATTGCCATCCGCATCCAGACCCACGCGGACTTTATGGCCAAAGGCAGGGCGATAGTAACCGCTGCGAATGTCATCCTCGCGCGTCCAGACCAGTTTCACCGGGCGTGAGCGATCGGTGACCACAAAGGCCAGCGCCGCTTCGACCTGATAATCCGCATCGGGCGTGGCGCGGCGACCAAAGGAACCACCAGCCAGCATGGTCTTGATGTGGATCTTCTCGGGTGGCAGCTGGAAGATTTGCTGATAGGCCATATGCGGACCGGTTGGCATCTGTGCGCCGTCATGCAGGACGATGTCACCCTCGGCGGTCTGTTCGATGGTGCAGTTCAACGGCTCCATCGGTGCGTGAGCCAGCAGTGGGAAGTAGAAGGTCTTTTCAACCACCTTATCCGCGCCATCGATGGCTGCTGAAACCGCTGCAACATCCGCCTTGTTCACGTTGTAGGTGGGCTCTGCATCCAGCGCGGCCATGATCTCGGACCTAATCTGATCTGAATCGCGGGTCTCCGCGCCCGACATGTCCCAATCGACCTCAAGCGCGTCGCGGGCCTGGATCGCGGCCCAGGTGTTTTCGGCATAGACCGCAACACCTGCCTGATTGGGCAGAACAGCGGCACTGATATAGCCTTTGACCTCTTTCGAAGCGCTGTCGTCAAAGCCAAGTGCGATACCACCTTTGGATTCCGGGCGCTTGATCATCGCGACCATCTGGTTCGGCAGATGCACATCCATCGCATACATCGCTTGACCGTTGCCCTTGATGGCCGAGTCCTTGCGGCGTACGGCTTCATTGCCGATCAGGCGGAATTCGGACGGGTCTTTGAGGCGCGGCTCGGCCGGCGCTTCTAGCTGCGCAGCGGCTGCCACGAACTCCGCAATCGGAGCGGATTTGTTGCCAGCTTTAACGATGCCTTCCTCGATGGTAATGCCCGACGCATCCGCGCCCCAGCTTTGGGCGGCGGCGTTGATCAGCATTTCGCGCGCCGCGGCACCGGCCTGACGGTATTGCAGCCACGAGTTCGCCATCGCGGTCGATCCGCCTGTGCCCTGGAACGGGCCGAACAGCAGGTTGTTATAGACATTCGGGTCCGACGGCGCGAATTCATATTCGATCTGATCCATGGTCAGGCCGATTTCCTCGGCGATCAGCGTCGGCAGGCCGGTGGCCGGGCCCTGACCCTTTTCAAAATGCTTTACGATGGCCGTCACGGTGCCATCCGCGTCGATTTTCACGAATGGGTTGAATTGAGCGGTCTCGGACGAAGCCGCCGCCAGCGCGCCATCGGGGCGGGCACCGACCAGCAGCACGGCACCGGCAGCAGCGGCACCTTTCAGAAATCCACGGCGAGAGGTGTTGATGGTCATAGATCAGGCCTCCAGAATCTCGGATGCGCGCTGGACGCCGGCGCGGATGCGTTGATAGGTGGCACAGCGACAGGCGTTGCCATACATGTACTCGTCGATTTCCTCGGCCGAGGGCTTGGGGTTTTCGGACAACAGCCCGACAACCGACATAACTTGACCCGACTGGCAATAGCCGCACTGAACCACGTCCAGTTCGACCCAGGCTTGCTGGACTGCGGCGCCGATTTTGTCGTCGCCCACGGCCTCGATCGTGGTGATCTCGGCATCTTCGACGTCTTCGATGTAGGTTTGGCACGAACGCACGGGCTCGCCGTTCAGATGCACGGTGCAGGCCCCGCAGGACGCAACGCCGCAGCCGAATTTGGTTCCGGTCAGCTTAAGCTCATCCCGGATCACCCAAAGCAGGGGGGTGCCGGGTTCGGCGTCGACCGTGTGGGTCTGGCCGTTCAGTTTCAAGGTCAGTGACATGAGGGGGGATACTCCATGTTGGGCTGGCTACCTGAATCGGTAAACTTGCGGGTTTACCATAAGTGACGTTTTCAATCGTGTAAACCCGTGGGTTTACCTAGTGTTTGACCTTGTCATGTCAATGGGACTATAGCTTTCAGACATGAACGAATGCAGCGCGCCGAATGCGGCCAAACACGCTCAGATCATCGAGGCTGCGGTGGCCGAGTTCCAGGAAAAGGGGTTCGCCGCCGCCAGCATGGACCGTGTTTCCGCCCGCGCCGAAGTGTCCAAGCGGACGCTGTATAAGTATTTCGAAAGCAAGGAAAACCTGTTTCGCTCTATTGTGGTCGAGCTATCAAACCGCTTTGCCGGTGTGCTGGATATCCGCTATGAAAAAGACCGTGATATCCGGGAGCAACTGATCGAACTGGCATGGGCCGAAGGGCGCATCCTGATGTTGCCCGAGGTGATGGCGATGTCCCGAATGGTTATCAGCGAAACTTTGCGCAACCCCGATCTGGCGGCAGCGGCGCAGGGCAAACTGGATAAGACTGCGATATTTGTGTCGATGTTGAAGGACGCGGCAGAAGACGGGCAGTTGCGGATAGACGATCCTCAAAGTGCCGGGCAGGAGTTCATCGGGTTGATCAAGGCCAAGGCATTCTGGCCGATGGTCTTCACTGGCAGCGTCCTGAGTGAGGCCGAAATGACGGCCACGATTGACAGCAGTGTTGAGATGATACTTAGCCGTTATGGCATTTGACCCGCCTTTGCTGTCCGCTTGGATGGCTTTGCCTGTGGCGTTTATGGTCTAAACAGTGCTAGACGCCCCCCTCGTAAGATGTGTTTCGAGGTAAAAGCCAGGAAAATGCCAGAGGTTCAGATCGCACATTCAAACCACGCCAAAACTCGGCGGGCGGCGCGGCTCTCGGTTGCGCCGATGATGGATTGGACGGACCGTCATTGCCGGTATCTGCATCGACTGCTGAGCGGTCAGACTTTGCTCTATACGGAAATGGTAACGGCCCCGGCGTTGGTTCGGGGTGGGGCGATGCATCTGCTGGACTACAGCCCGCAGGAACACCCTGTGGCGTTGCAACTGGGCGGCTCGGACCCGCAAGAGCTGGCGCAAGCCGCGCGGTTGGGGTCCGAGGTAGGTTATGATGAGATCAACCTGAATTGCGGCTGCCCGTCCGACCGGGTGCAATCTGGCACGTTTGGTGCGGTGCTGATGAAAGATCCCGCGCGTGTAGCCGAATGTGTTGCGGCGATGCGCGAGGCTGTAGGCGTCGAGGTCACCGTGAAGTGCCGGATCGGAGTAGATGATCAGGATCCTGACCTCGTGCTGCCAGCGTTTCTGGATGCGATCCACACTGCGGGTTGCCAGAGGGTTACAATCCACGCACGTAAAGCGTGGCTTCAAGGGCTGAGTCCAAAGGAAAACCGCGATATCCCTCCGCTGGACTATCACTTGGTGCACCGCATGAAGGCGTTGTTTCCCGACATGCATATCTCGATCAACGGTGGAATAAACTCTTTGCAGGAGGCGCGCACGCATTTGGATGCCGGCCTTGATGGGGTTATGATCGGACGCGCTGCCTATCACCAGCCTGCAGACATCCTGGCAGGGGCAGATCCTTTGATCTTTGAGGCTGGGCAACCTGCGGACCCGTTCGAGGTGGTTCATGAGATGGTGCCTTACATCGAACAACACCTTGCCAGCGGCGGGCGTTTGCATCAGATCACCCGTCATATGCTTGGGCTGTTTGCAGGGCGGCCAGGGGCGCGTGCATGGCGGCGTGTCTTGTCCGAAGGTGCCGTTCACGAGGGGGCAGGCCCAAAGGTTCTGCTGCAGGCGCTGGACCGGGTCGCGCCCGACGCGCAGGTCGAAGTGAGTTAAAAAGCGGCCAACCGGCCGATATGGGGGGGGAATGCCCGAAACGTTTTTGCTGGCCCAGATGCTGGGCCTATTGCTGGTGATCGGCGCATTGGCCGGAGTTCTGGCGGGCTTGCTAGGGGTTGGCGGCGGCATCGTATTGGTGCCTGCATTTTTCTATGCGTTTCAAACCCTTGGCTACGGCGGCCCGCAATTGATGCAATTGTGTCTGGCGACGTCTCTGGCGACCATCATCGTGACCTCGGTCCGGTCCGTGATGGCCCACAACAAAAAAGGGGCCGTAGACTGGGAAATTTTGCGCGGCTGGGGGCCGGGTATAGCAATCGGGGCAGTGATCGGAGTTACCGTGGCTTCGGCCCTACGCACCGAGGCACTGCAGGCGCTGTTCGGCATTCTGGGGATGGTGATTGGTGCTTATCTGGGTTTCGGAAAATCTGAATGGCGGCTTGGGGACGCGATGCCCAAGGGGCTCCGCCGGGCCGCTTTGTCACCGGGTGTAGGGTTTCTGTCGGTATTGATGGGGATCGGAGGCGGCAGCTTTGGTGTGCCCTTGATGAGCCTGTTCAACACGCCCATTCACCGGGCCGTTGCGACGGCAGCTGGCTTTGGGGTGATCATCGCGGTTCCGTCCGTCATCGGGTTTCTGTTTTTGAATATCGCACCTGAACACCGCCCGCCAATGACCATTGGCGCGGTGAATTTGGTGGCATTTGCGATTGTTGTGGCGATGACAATGATCACCGCCCCTTGGGGGGTTAAGCTGGCCCACGCGATGGACCCCAAACCGCTCAAACGTGTTTTTGCCGTTTTCCTGACGCTGGTGGCCCTTAACATGCTGCGCAAAGCGATGGGCCTTTGACGACGTTTTGGCATAAAGGCTGGGTAAAGTTCCCCTTTGACCCCGCCGTCGCTGAATGGGTAGCACACGCTCTGCCAGCTGCTCGGGCTGCAGTCGTTGATCCGGCCCATGCCGAATGGATGGACTGCGAAGGCACATGGTTCATCGGTGTTGATGCGCTGGACAATGATGCAGAGGGCAGGGTGGGGCGATCAGGGCCGCTGCAGGGCCAGGCGCTGGAATTCGTGACCGAGCATTATGGAACTCTGCCGCTGCACAAGGGGCAGGTATCTGTGATGTATCCCGGCTACCCCAAGCCACGCCGCGGCGAAAGCGAGGCAGCCGGGCGTTACCGACGCAACCGTGATGCAGCGCATGTGGATGGGTTGCGCCTTATGGGTCCTGACCGTCGCCGCAGAGTGGACGAACCGCACGCCTGGATACTTGGCCTTCCGCTGACCGAAGTGAGCGCTGATGCTTCGCCGATGGTTTTATGGGAAGGCAGCCACAAGGTCTTGCGGGCAGCTTTCGAAAAGGCTCTGCATAGTAGACCGCGTGATACGTTGCACGAGGTGGATGTTACAGACATCTATCAGTCTGCCCGACGCGAGGTGTTCGAGACCTGCACTCGCCTGGAATTGCCCGCCAGTCCTGGTGAGACGTATCTTTTGCATCGTCACTGCCTGCATGGGGTGGCCCCTTGGTCGGACAGTGCTTCGGCTGGGCCAGATGGTCGGATGATCGCCTATTTCCGCCCGGAATTCCAAGGCGGTGTGGCCGAGTGGATCGAATCCCCGTAACCTACAGCCATGTATTGGTTAGGAGGTATGGGGTCATGATTACGGTCCACACACTCGCCGACGGAGCACAGATCGAGGTCGAGCTGTCCGGCGAAGTCACCAGCGCGGATTACAGCGATACTTTAATTCCCGCCATCGAGGCCGCGCTGATCGAACATGAAACCGTTCGATTGATGGCAATCGTTCAGCCCGAATTCAAAGGGTACGACCTGGGTGCTGCTTGGGCGGACACCAAGTTGGGCCTAAGCCATTGGCGCGGGTTCGACCGGATTGCCGTGGTGGCCGATCAGAGTTGGGTTCAGACCAGTGTGAGATTGGCGGCTCCGATTTTGCCATGTCCGGTCCAGGTTTTTGAACTGTCCGAGGTCGAAACAGCGCGTCGTTGGATCCGCGAATCCCTCGGGTCGATCCATGTGACCGATCTTGGTGGGCCATGCGTTCAGATCAGCCTGTTGGGTAAGGTTGACCCCGAAGAGTATCAAAAGGCCGAGGCGCATCTGGACCAGATGCTTGCAGGGAAAACCGGTTTTCGCCTGCTGATCGACCTGCGGGAGTTTGACGGATGGCAGGGATTGTCTGCTCTGGCTGCGCATTTCCGACTAGCACGCGGTCATATCGGGTTGCTGGACCGTGCGGCGATTGTTGGCGACAAGGCTTGGCAGCATATGGCGCAACGCGTGGCCGGTCATGTGCTGGGCACCCGAACCCAATTTTTCCCGTCGGAAGATATTGAACACGCGAAAACTTGGCTGGCTGCAGGATAACAGTCGCCATCAAGTTGGCTCGCCCTTGGGTTGACGTGAGGTAAGTGCGCTCGCCTCTGATTATTTCTTGATCAGTCAGTCAAAAAAGAAATAGGGTTCAAGGGTTTTCCGGTCTTACCACGTCTGGAAACACCAATGCTGAAGCGCGCCGTTGTGGGTTGCCACTCACTCACCACTTGTCTTCGAACTTGACCCCCTCGGAGTTCAGACCAACCTGCAACGGCGCAGGCTCAGCCTGTGGCTCAGGATTTGTTCAGGCGGGCTGAACGACCACCACGCCGTTTCGCAAGCTGCGGCTTTCGTGCGGGCAGGGCTTCCATGATCTCGGCGCGTTCGGAACTGTCCATCTTGGACCAACGTGTGATCTCGTCGATGGTCCGATAGCAACCAGTGCAGATCCGCTCGGTCGGGTGAACGACACAAATCTGGACGCAGGGGCTTTCGACCTCGTTCCGTTTCCAGACCATGTTTGTCATTGGTGTCATCCGATCCTTAGAGAAAGCGCAATCTGTCCAGCGCTCCTTGCAGAATATAGCCTGCTGCAACGTGGTCGATAACCTGTCCGCGACGTTTTCGTGTCGTATCCGCCTCGAGCAGTGCCTTTTCTGCCGCAACCGTGCTGAGACGCTCGTCCCAGAACCCGATGGGAATTTCGGTCAAACGCATCATGTTGCGGGCAAACGCGCGCGTGGATTGGCACCTCGGACCTTCTGATCCGTCCATGTTTTTCGGCAGGCCAAGAATGACCCCTCCGATCTCGCGCTCGGCGATCAATTCCAGCAGGCGCGCAGAGTCCAGAGTGAACTTTTTGCGCCGAACGGTTTCCAAAGGGCTGGCCACACCGCGCATCCGGTCCGAGACGGCCACACCGATGGTTTTTTCGCCCAGATCCAATCCCATCAATGCGGTCATCGGTGTGAGCGAAGCGGCGAAATCCTCGAACGCGTCATGGATCATTGCGCGATCCCGGCCTGCAATGCGGCGGCGTCAATGATCTCCAGCGCTTCGGCATCCCCGGCAAAGACCGCGTTTGCCTCTTGCATGATGTCGATCGCGCGCTGACCTTCACCCAACACGCCCAGCGCACTGATCAGCCGCGCCCAGTCCTCGGGCGGTCCGCCCTCGGTCGCCAGTCGATCCGAAAGCTGGTTGACCATGCCCATGATCATCTGTTGGCGTTCTTCCGGTGTCAGGTTTGCGGCGGCTTCCACGTCTTCCTGAGACGGTCCGGACGGGGCCGGGATGTTTGGTGGGTTGAAGACACCGGCGCGGAACGCCAACTCCTCCAACTGGGCGCGCATGGCCTGTGCCCAGGGCGAGTCTGCGGGCGATGTGCGCAGCGCCTCGACCCAGATGCGATATCCGATGTCGGGACGGCCAACCTGTGTCATCATCCGTCCAAGATAATATTGCGCGGGGCCGTTTCGGGGATCGCGTTGCAAAGACTGCCGAAGTGCGTCTTCGGCTTCGGGTGATATATATCCGTCAGCGGCCAGGATCATCATTTCGGCCAGATGTGCGTAAGCATCTGCAGGGACCGCTCCACCCGAGAGTTCAATCACCCGCTGCTGCGCTTTGTATGCGGCTGCAAAATTGCCAGCATTCGCCTCGTGTTTGGCAAGCAGTACGTGCCCTTGCAAATCGTCGGGACGTTCGGCAACCGTATTTCGCAGCTGTTGCAACAGGTTGGCGTATCCTTCGTCCAGCTGCTGGGGCAAGTCAGGTAGAACTTCGGCTTCGGCTTCGGCCTGGCTGGGGCGTTCGGCCCGCATTGTTTCGGCCAACTCCTTACGTAGCGACAAGGGCTGGTCCGGCAATCCGGCGGCGCCCATCTGGCGGTACATCCAAAAACCGCCGCCGATCAGGACAGCGGCAACCACGACAATAGCCACCGTATTGGCCCAGACTGGAGGGCCATCCTGTGTCCCCTGCGCTTGCATCTGCGCGTCGGCAGACAGAATCCGGCGCGAGATTTCGGTCCGCACCCGTTCCGCATCGGCCTCACTGATCACACCACGTGCAAGATCACGGTCCACACCAGCCAACTGCTCGCGATAAACGCGAAGGTCAAAAGCGGCTGCGGGTTCGCGGTCTTTGCGTCCCTGCAGCATGGAATATCCAAGGAACACTGCGATCAGCAGTGCGGTCAGGATCAAGAGGGCCCAGAAAGTCATGTTAGCTCCTAAATGGCTGCCTTGACTTAGACCCGCGAGCAGTCGGAAAAAAGGGGCAAATGGCCGCGAGACGACTTCATGTCGCAATATTGAGGGCTATGTCGCAATAGTGCGCTATTACGGCGTTGGATGGCAGGGGTATACTGTCGTTACACGGCATATCTGCGCACAATCACCGAACCGGATGGATTCGCTTATGAAACACTATTCAGCCTTTGCTGTGGCGCGCGAAGCGCTGCGCTATCACACAGGATGGGAGCGCGCTTGGCGCTCGCCCGAGCCAAAGAAGAAATATGACGTGATCATCGTCGGTGCTGGCGGCCATGGACTGGCCACGGCGTATTACCTTGGAAAGAACTACGGTATCCAGAATGTCGCGGTGATCGAAAAGGGTTGGCTGGGCGGGGGCAATACCGGCCGGAACACGACCATCATCCGGTCGAACTATTTGCAGGATCCGTCGGCGGCATTGTATGAAAAGGCGCGCAGCCTGTACGAAGATCTGAGCCAGGACCTGAACTATAACGTGATGTTCAGTCCGCGTGGGGTGATCATGTTGGCGCAAACCCAGCACGAGATCCGTGGCTATCAGCGCACGGCCCATGCCAACGCGCTGCAAGGCGTGAAGACCGAATGGATCACGCCCGAGCGCGTCAAAGAGCTGGTGCCGATCATCAATCTGGACGGGCCGCGCTATCCGGTATTGGGCGGTCTTTGGCAGGAACGCGGTGGCACCGCGCGTCACGATGCGGTGGCCTGGGGTTATGCCCGTGCGTGTTCGGCTATGGGGATGGATATCATCCAGCAATGCGAAGTCACTGGCGTACGTCAGGACAATGGCCGCGTTGTCGGCGTCGACACCACCAAAGGTGCGATTGACTGTGAAAAACTAGGCATCGTGGTCGCGGGCCATTCCGGTCAACTGGCTGAGATGGCGGGCTTCCGTCTGCCGCTTGAGGCCGTAGCGCTGCAGGCGCTGGTGTCCGAGCCTATCAAACCCTGCATGGACGTGGTCGTAATGGCCAACACCGTGCATGGCTATATGTCGCAATCCGACAAGGGCGAGATGGTCATCGGTGGCGGTACCGACGCCTATAACAACTTCACCCAGCGTGGCAGTTTCCACCATATTGAGGAAACCGTGCGCGCATTGGTCGAGACCTTCCCGATGATCTCGCGCCTGAAGATGCTGCGCCAGTGGGGCGGGATCGTGGACATGACCGGCGACCGCTCGCCTATCCTTTCGAAAACGCCTTTGGGTGGATGCTTTATCAACGCGGGTTGGGGTACCGGGGGCTTCAAAGCCATTCCGGGTTCTGGCTGGGGTATGGCGCAGCTGATGGCCACGGGCCATTCGCCGCTGACCGAAGCCTTTACGATGGATCGCTTCAAAGAGGGCCGCTTCATCGACGAAAGCGTCGCCGCCGGGGTGGCTCACTAAGGGTATTGCTCGAAGTGGTCACAACACAGAATACAGGTCGGCCCATGTGTCGACCGACCGACAAAAGGATGAACACATGCTGATCCTGAATTGCCCCTATTGCGGCGTCGACGCCGAAGAAACTGAACTGGCCGCTGGTGGCGAAGCGCATCTGAAACGTTTCGGACCCGGTTCGTCGGATAGCGAATTCCACGACTACCTGTTCATGCGTGAAAACCCTAAAGGCGTTCACTTTGAACGCTGGCGCCATGCAAATGGCTGCGGCAAGTGGTTCCACGCCGCCCGCTGCACAAACACGCTGGAGGTGTTCGGCACTTATTCGGCACAGGTGTATGAACCGCCGCAAGAGATCAAGGACGCCATCACCGCCAAACGTCCTGGCTGGACCTGGAGAGAGTACGAATGATCCGCCCAGCCACCCGTAATTCCGCCTGCGAAAGGTCCGCATCATGAGCACCCGTCTCGCAAATCAAGGCCGGCTGATTGACCGGTCAAAACAGGTTACCTTCACCTTCAACGGCACCTCCATGCAGGGCTATGAGGGCGACACTCTTGCCTCGGCTCTTCTGGCCAACGACCAGATGATGATGGGCCGGTCGTTCAAGTATCACCGTCCGCGTGGTGTTGTCGCCAGCGGCGCAGAAGAGCCAAACGCTCTGGTCGGTCTGGGCGAGGGCAACCGGTTCGAACCGAACCAGCGCGCCACCACGACTGAGCTATTCAACGGTCTGACATCCGTCTCGCAGAACCACTGGCCGAACCTCGAATTCGACATCGGGTCGATCAACACCCATCTGTCGCGTTTCTTGCCAGCTGGCTTCTATTACAAGATGTTCATCCATCCGAAGCCGTTCTGGAAACACGTCTACGAGCCATTCATCCGACAGTCCGCTGGCCTGGGCAAAGCGCCTGACAAGGACAACCGCGACGCCGATACCTATGAGCATTTTTATGCCTTCACTGATGTTTTGGTGATCGGTGGCGGTGTGGCCGGCTTGCAGGCTGCCAAAGCTGCGGCACAATCTGGTGCCAAGGTCATGCTGATCGAGCAGACCGCGCATTGGGGCGGCCGTGCACCTATTGATGGCGGCACCATCGATGATGGCTCTGTGGATAAGTTTGTGGAACAATTAGTTTCAGAACTCGAAACAATGGGTAACGTTACTATGCGCAACCGCTGCATGGGGGCGGGCGTCTATGACCACGGTTACGTGCTTGGCTATGAGCGTGTAACAGACCACAAGCCGGGCACCCAAGGCCCACGGCACCGGCTGTGGCGCATCCGCGCGAAACAGGTTGTTACCGCCACCGGCGCGATCGAGCGTCCGCTGTCCTTTGCGGGCAACGATGTGCCGGGCGTGATGTTGGCCTCGGCCATGCGCGACTATGTGGTGAACTGGGGCGTGACCCCCGGTGACCGCGTGATCGTCGCCACCAATAACGACGACGCCTATCGCACCGCGATCACCCTCAAGAAAGCGGGCGTGGATGTGCTGCGTGTGGTCGATGCACGTGACACGGCTGGTCCGCTGGCGAATGAGGCGCGCGAACTCGGTATCCGCGTTGACCCCGGCAAAGCGATTGCCAAGGTCAAGGGCGGCAAGCGCGTCAAGAAAGTTGCCATCTGCAATCAAGAAGGCATCGGTGGCGCACGTGAAGAGGTCGAATGCGACGCGGTCGCCATGTCGGGCGGCTGGTCTCCGGTCGTGCACATGTGGTCGCATTGCGGCGGCAAGCTGATCTGGGACGAGGCGCAGGCACATTTCCGTCCTGATCCGTCGCGGCCTCCGCTTGGTGCTGATGGCGAAGGGTTCGTGCTGGCCGCGGGCTCGTCGAATGGCCCGCTGGCGCTGAGCGACGTTCTGGCCGACGCGGATGCGGCGGGTAAAGCAGCGGCCAAGGCGGCCGGGTTCACAGCAAAACGCACCAAAGCTCCGGTCGGTGAGACCACGGCTGAGGCTCCGATGGCGGCGGTCTGGCTGATGCCTGCGAATGCCGAGATCGGTTTGCGGATGAAATCGTGGCTGGATTTCCAGAACGACGTCAAAGTCTCTGACGTTCAGCTTGCGGCGCGCGAAGGTTACGAAAGCGTCGAACACACCAAGCGCTACACCACGCTGGGCATGGCGACCGACCAAGGTAAGTTGAGCAACATCAACGGCTTGGCGATCCTTGCTGATGCACTGGATTCGGAGATTCCGAAGGTCGGCACCACCACCTTCCGCCCGCCCTATACGCCCATCTCGCTGGCGTCGATCGGTGGCGAAGCGCGCGGTGAGGTGTTCCAGCCGATCCGCCAGACTCCGATGCATGATTGGCATAACAAGAACGGCGCTGATTGGGAGCCGGTCGGCCACTGGCGTCGGACCTATGCCTATGTGCGTCCCGGTGAATCCGTGCATGACGCGGTTAATCGCGAGGTGAAGAATACCCGTGAAAACCTCGGCCTGTTGGACGCCTCGACCCTGGGTAAGCTGATCGTCAAAGGCCCCGATGCGGGCAAGTTCCTGGACATGTTGTACACCAACATGATGTCCACGCTGAAGGTCGGCAAATGCCGCTATGGCCTGATGTGTTCCGAGAACGGCTTCCTGATCGACGACGGTGTTGTCGCGCGCATCGACGAAGATACATGGCTGTGCCACACCACCACCGGCGGGGCTGAGCGTATCCATGGTCACATGGAAGAGTGGCTGCAGACCGAATGGTGGGACTGGAAAGTCTACGTTGCCAACGTAACTGAGCAATACGCTCAGGTCGCCGTGGTCGGCCCCAATGCCCGCAAGGTGCTGGAGAAGCTGAACGCGAAAGCGGGCGGCGGCATGGATCTGTCGAAAGAGGCGCTGCCCTTCATGGAATGGCGTGACGGCAAGATCGGCGAATTCGACGCACGCGCCTATCGCATCTCGTTCTCGGGCGAGCTGTCCTATGAGATCGCGGTTCCCGCATCGCAAGGGCAGGCCTTCTGGGATGCGCTGATGGACGCAGGTCAGGAGCTGGGCGTGATGCCCTATGGCACCGAATGTCTGCACATCCTGCGGGCCGAGAAGGGCTTTATCATGATCGGCGACGAGACCGACGGCACCGTGATCCCGCAGGATCTGGGGCTGCACTGGGCGCTGTCGAAAAAGAAAGAGGACTATCTGGGCAAGCGCGCTCACACGCGCACCCATATGGCCGATCCGGACCGTTGGAAACTGGTCGGACTTGAGACTGTGGATGGTTCTGTCATTCCCGACGGTGCCTACGCAGTGGGCGAGGGCGTCAATGCCAACGGTCAGCGTAACATGATCGGGCGTGTGACCTCGACCTATTACTCGGCCAATCTGGGCAAAGGCATCGCCATGGGCCTGATCAAGCACGGTCCTGACCGGATGGGCGAGATTGTCGAGTTCCCGGGTACCGACGGCAAAACCTACAAAGCCAAGATCGTCGATCAGATCTTCTACGACAAGGACGGGGAGAAGCAGAATGTCTGAACCCATCAGCGCACTGAACCACGCCAGTTATGACGGCATCGCCAAGGTCGCGGAATGCGGCCTGCAGGGGATGATCACCCTGCGCGGCGATCTGTCCGACAAGGTACTGGCCAAGGCCGTCAAGGACGCTACCGGGCAGAAAGTGCCCGGTCAGCGCGAGGCAAGCGTCAACGGGGATACCGGCGTGTGCTGGATGTCTCCGGACGAATTGCTGGTGCTGGTGCCCTATTCAGAGGTGAACGCCAAACTGGCGCAGATGACCGAAACGCTTAGCGGCGCACATGCGCTGGCCGTGAACGTCTCGGATGCCAGGGCGGTGTTCTGCGTTTCGGGATCTTCTGCGCGTGAGGTAATGGGCAAGCTGGCTCCGGTTGATTTGTCGGCAGATGCCTTCCAGCCCGGCCAGATCCGCCGCTCGCGTTTGGCGCAGGTTGCGGGCGCGTTCTGGATGGACGACGCCGAGACCTTCCGCGTGGTTTGCTTCCGATCAGTCGCAGACTACGCGTTCAAACTGCTTAAGGTTGCGGCGCAACCGGGCAGTGAGGTTGGTGTTTACTAAGCATTTTTAAATGCTTGATTTTTGGGCTGCCAGGGAACCTGGTGGCCCTTTTTGTTGCCGCGACAGCACAGTTGTGATTGATCGGATTAGCTTAGTTCGTGACGTAAGAATGGATTTCCTTCAAACGACACGCATTGTTGGAGTGTTGACTGATATTATCACGTCTGACGTGTGGAGTGCCGATAGTGTTCAACAGTGCTGCTAGGGTACACGGAACTAATGATTTCACTAAGAATGACCGCGGTTTGTGCCGCATTGATCGTATCGCCAGCTGTGGTTTTGGCTGAGACAAATAAAGAAACTTTGGAGTGCACATTCGGCAAAGGCCTGGCGAATCGTCCGACACCTGAGAAAGTGGTGTTTCCAGTGGACGAATTCGGGCGTTCCGCTCTGCTGCATGAGGCCGAGATTCCGGGCATCGTAACTGACACAGGGTCGGGCCGAATCCGACTAGATTCTCCGATCAAATTGTCGATCGCGTCGGTCGGTCAGACCTATTTGTATGCGGCCACGGGAAGAACGTATGCAGGTAATGAATCGCGTATTGATGCAATCGATCTGAGGGATCAGGAGTTCTCGATTGCTTTGGATTGCAGAACGATGAAAGCGATTACAAAGTCTTCCACTGTATCCGCATATGCGGCGCGCGACGGTTTTGCAAAAGGACGTTGCAAAGCTTTTGGAACCCCTAAATCCTGATTTAGGAGACTAGGATTTTGAAACAGTTTTTGTATGCGATGGCAGCTGTCATGTGTACGGTGTCTGCTCAGGCGGGCATTGTGAATTATGAGTGCGAGTTACACAGCTTGGAAGCGCAAGGATGGATTCCTCCGGTTGTCTTGCTGAGTGTCGATGCTGACAAAAACGCGCGCGGGCGTTCGATGGCGCAATCCGCTCTGCCAATGAGCTTGCGCGGATTGATGAAAACACACCAGCAAATGCCAAGTTCAAACTCACGCGAAAAGGCGAATACCGATTGTCATGGCGCCTTACGCTGTCCTCAAACTCTACGCGCCAATACCGTGTGTCCTATACTGCGACAGTCGACCCCGAGACGAACAAGTTAAAGATGTCGGCAAGTTTCCCGCAGGCCAATTTGGGAAACCGACCCAGTGGAATTGGGCGCTGCCAACCGATATCCGCGCCTACCTTGTTTTAGATCTACAAGCGGCTGGGAAAAAGCTTAAGCGCTGAAGACAAACGACTGAAAACCGTTCAACGACGTTGGCGCAGTCAGGGCTTGCTCCCCGACCTCTTCGCCGTTGGCATTGCGGCAAGATGGGTAAAACGACAACAAATCCGCCAGTTTGGCCATTCGATCCTGACGTTGCGCCTCGGGCAAAAGCGGCGCGTGGGTAGAAAGATAAAGCGCGGGGCGGGTCACTTTCAGATACGGAATAAGGCTGGGCAGAACCATGTATTCTGCCCCCTCGATATCCATTTTAACGAGCGACACACTGGACAGGTCGGTCGCGGCTTCGAACTGATCCCAGGCAATGGTCAGCGCATCACTGCCATGAGCCGCGTCATGCAAAAGGGAACTGGTGGAATCACCGGGCTCTCCCCTTACCGAGGCCATACGTGCAACGCCGAACCGATCCGACAGGGCTACGCCAAAGGCCGAGACGTTGCGGACGTTGTTCAAATCCATGTTCCAGGCCAGGTACCGGTAAGCTGTGGGGTCAGGCTCAAAGCACCATACATGTCGCGCGCGCCGCGCGCCGTAAAGAACGGTGGGGCCGATCCATGCACCTATATCCAAATAATCGCTTTCGGGTTTCAGATGAGCATCCAACACGGCAAAAGTCTCGGGCTCCCACAGGCCAGCAGTGGCTTTGCGCCAGAATTTCGAATGGTAGGGGTCCAGTCGAAACGGTTCTCCATTCAGACTGCCTGAATAGTATCCGCGGGCGCGGTAAAACATCTTGCGCGCCTGTGTCAGCATCGCGGACCTCCGGGTTTTCTTGTCTCTGCCCTTGACCTATGGCCGTTGCCAAAGCATTTAACCTTTGGAACCGCAACAATCATTTCAACAGGGGGCCGAGATGGCTTTTGAACTTCCTGATCTTCCTTATGCACATGACGCGCTGGCAGCCAAGGGCATGTCCGCGGAAACATTGGAATATCACCACGACCTGCACCACAAGGCCTATGTCGACAACGGCAACAAGCTGATCGCCGGAACCGAATGGGACGGCAAGTCGATGGAAGAGATCATCGTGGGCACCTATGACGCAAATGCTGTCGCCCAGAACGGTATCTTCAACAACATCAGCCAGTTGTGGAACCACAACCAGTTCTGGGAGATGATGGGCCCCGGCGATAACGCCATGCCCGGTGAGCTGGAGAAGGCTCTGGTCGAAAGCTTTGGTTCGGTTGACGAATTCAAGTCGCAGTTCAGCGCTGCAGGTGCTGGCCAGTTCGGCTCGGGCTGGGCGTGGCTGGTCAAGAACGCAGACGGCTCGCTGGCTGTCACCAAGACCGAAAACGGCGTGAACCCGTTGTGCTTTGGTCAGACCGCGTTGCTGGGTTGCGATGTGTGGGAGCATTCCTACTACATCGACTTCCGCAACAAGCGTCCGGCCTACCTGACCAACTTCCTAGACAATCTGGTCAACTGGGAAAACGTCGCCTCGCGGATGTGATCGGCTGACGGGTAGTACGTTATTGAGGGCCTGCTTGCGTAAGTGAGCAGGCCTTTTTCTTTTGAAATTAACGGTTGCTGCAGGAGGTTGAGGAATCGGCAGCATTCTTCATTTCTATGACCACTTTGAGCCCAAAGGAGACGTTTGGATCAAGCGCAGCGAATGACTGCATCAATGGTGGTTCACGCGACTTTCCACACTAGGCAAAGACGAAATCATCAGCACTTACACCGACGACTCCTAGAAGTGTAATTTCGTTCAAGTCCAAAGCGGTGCCATCAAGGTCGATGATGGTATTACCGTTTATCTCTTGAATATCCAGCGACAAGAACTCTGTCTCGGCAATACCATACCCGGAAATATCCAGCTTATCTTTTCCCACCTCAAAGTCATGGATGGTATCTAGCCCACTGTCCGGTTCAAAAACGAAACTGTCGGCTCCTCCTTGGGCCTGTTCAAAGAGAGAACCATCTCCCCAGAGGTCGTCGTTTCCAGTTCCTCCGACAATGATATCGTTACCTCCGACAGTGTCGCCGTACAGGTTCGGAGCGTCGCCTACGATCAGGTCGTCGTCTGCTCCGCCGTTCAAAACATCGTCGGAGTTCTGGCCGAAGCCAACTGCCCAATCCGTATCTCCGAACAAGTAGTCGTCACCGTCATCGCCCGAGATCGTATCATTCCCATACAGTCCGACGACCACATCGTTACCGTCACCCATTTCGGCGACATCGTCCAAGTCAGTGAGAATAACATCCTCACTGACATCGCTGCCAACAACATGAACCGGAGCCTGTTTTCCTTTGGCGGAATAAAAATCGAAGTGAGGAACATTCTCCTCGTCAGTATAAAGGTGATCTATAAAGCTATCGAAGTTCTTTTTGGACGCAAGCACGTCTAAGTAAATTACAGAGCTTTCGCTATCGTTTTTCGGTGGTTTTCGCGGCATTATCTCCCCCCCCCCCCCCGGAAATAGTAAGGACTTGCTTCTGCCTGTTCTGCCGTCGGCTCACGGTACAGCATCGGTTTGACTACGTCTACCGCCATTGATTTCGGTCGACCGGAGCTTGAGGGTTTCGTGTCCCCGTCAAAGTTCAGATTTAGCAAGCGGAATTTTGAGAGCGTGGGCTAAAGGCTTTCCTCGAATGGCACCAATGTCCGCCAACCGGACAATCATTCGGGTAAGGCGTGCTGCGGTGCGGCCAACGGCAGCTTTGTCTCGCAGGGCAGAAATTGAATTGGTTGCACTGTGCGGCAAACTTTGTTTGCCGGTTCGCATATTAGCATCTTCATCCGCTTCTGGTTCGGTAGCGTACCCATCGGTATTTTCCCGCCGATAAATTCGAATTAATCTGAATGAGTATTGTACGGGCCCCGGTCGTCCCTAGCTATATTAGGCGGAGGGAGAGAACCGCCAATCTACTAAAAAAGCTCAAGCAGCGCGCTGAAAAACCGTTGGCGCGCAAAGGGATACCTATGTCCGTTGAACAAGGGATGGTCACATAAAACCACAACAGGAGATCACGATGGTCGCACTTTCACAGGGAACTTGGATTGTCATTGCTGACGGCGAAAAAGCACTGTTCATGGAGAACATTACGGACGCGGAAGACCCGAATTTGATGATTGTTTCCGTCGAAGAGACCGACGGGCCGGCAGGCCGACCATCGGATCGGGCAGGGCGGCGCGCTGATGCTGGTCCGAACCAGAAATCCGCGGTTGAAGAACCCAAGTGGAAAGCGCAGGCAAAGTCTCTGTTCGTGCAAGACGTTGCTAACCTGTTGAACCGAAAGGGGTTGAAGGGAGCGTATAAACGGCTTGTCCTGGTCGCCAGCCCTCATGTCCTGGGCCTTTTGCGTCGGCGTCTGCACAGCGAAGTGCTGGGCAAGGTCGTGGCCGAAGTTGACAAGACTTTGACCAACCACCCACTCCATAAGGTCGAGCAGGTTTTGATTAACCGTTTGAAGCCTGCAACTTAGACTAAATTCCGAAAGCAGGCGACACGCTCGCCTGCTTATCCCCTGGAGGCGGCCAACAGTGTCCGCAGATTTGCCATGGCCGTTTCCGGCCCGTCGACCCACGTAATGAAATCGCCCAGCGAAGCGTCGGCAAAGCCCTGACCAATGACCTGCTGCACTAGATCGTGCAGGGCGTCCCAATACCCGTCCACGTTCATCACCAGAATGGGTTTGTCGTGCAGGCCCAACTGGCGCCATGTCAACGCTTCGAACAGCTCGTCCAGCGATCCGGGGCCGCCGGGAAGGACGACAACCGCATCCGCGTTCATGATCATGACCTTCTTACGCTCGTGCATCGTTTCGGTGATCACAAAACGGGTCAGGTCGGTCTTGCCAACCTCGCGCTGCAAAAGGTGAACTGGGATGACGCCGAACGTGTCGCCTCCTGCGTCTTGTGTGGCGCGGGCGACCTCTCCCATCAGCCCCACATCTCCGGCGCCGTAGACCAGACGCCAGCCTTCTTTGGCAAGGTGCTGCCCGAATGTGCGCGCAGCCTGTGCATAGGCCGAATTAACACCATTGCGTGACCCGCAATACACACAGACGGATTTCTGGGTCATTATATAGGCTCTCCGGGGTTGTAACTGCGGTTTTGACCCCTGATAGCGGGATTGATAGATTGGCTCAACCGTCACGCAGAATGTGTGAAAGTCAAAGCATTTGCGCTGCGGAGTGAAAGGAAAAAAATGGACGCCAAGTCGGGAAGCGAAAGCACCGGTCCTGTCACCTGGGGGGTGATCATCGGGATACTGGTTCTGGTCGGGGCCACGGGGGCCTATATGTCCGGGGTGTTTGACCAAGAGCCCGAAGGGTCGGGCGCTCAAACGGATGTAGTCGATCAGCCGGTTCAAGACACCGCAACAGAGCAAAGCGCGGCCGTGTCCGAGGGTGAAGGCAGCAAACCAAGCCCTTCGGAAAACACAGAAGCGGAAGAGACCGAGACTCCCGCAGAGCCGAAAGCCGAAACGGCCCAAGCAGAAACTGAAGCGGCGCCCGAATTGTCACCGCCGACTCTTGATCAGATTTTCGTTGAACCGGACGGGAACGCGGTTCTGTCCGGCTCGGCTGAGCCAGGTGCTTTGGTGCGCGTCCTGCTGGATGGGGAAACTCTGCACAGCTTTACGGTCGACGGCAGCGGCGAGTTTGCCGTATTCGTCACGATCCCGTTCGCCAACACCGCGCGGGGGCTTGTGTTGGAGACAGACAGAGGCGATCAGCCGGTCCGGTCGGATGACTACTTGATCGCCGCCTTGCCCGAGCCCAAGGTCGAAATTGCGGCGGCTGAACCCGCTGAAGACGCGCTAGCAACGCCCGAATCGCAGGAATCCTCTTCGGCAGGTGCTGAAACTGCGCAGACCGAGACGTCAGCGCCCGAGGATGATCAGGTCGCGAGCGCCAGTCAGCAGTCCGACGATGAACAGAACGAGACGAGCGCCCCGACACAGGGCGGCGAACAGCTTGACACCGCGCAAGCGGAAACCGCTCCGACCGCGGATGCTGTGCCTGACGCTCCGGAAGAGCCTGTGCAGGAAGAAACCCAAAATCAACAGGTTGCGATACTGCGTTCGGGTGAAGACGGGGTTGAGCTGGTGCAACCTGCGTCTCCGCAGGACAACGCATCGGATCAGGTTGCACTGGACACTATCGGGTATTCTGACGCCGGTGATGTCGAGTTGACGGGCCGCGTACCTGACGGTTCGGTGGTGCGCCTTTACTTGAACAACCGATTGGTTGCGGATTTGCCGCCAACCGATGACGGTAAGTGGCGCAGCGAGCTTGAGGGGGTCGACCCCGGTGTTTACACCCTGCGGGTGGATGAGGTCGGTACGGACGGAACCGTCGTCAGCCGTCTTGAGACGCCCTTCAAACGCGAACCGCTAGAGGTTCTGCGTGCTGCTGATACCGCCAATGGGTCTGCCGCACCCGATGCGCCGGTCATCCGTTCGGTCACTGTTCAGGAGGGCGACACGTTGTGGGCAATCTCGCGTGATCGCTATGGGGATGGGCTTTTGTTCGTGCGTGTGTTCGAAGCCAACCGCAATGCGATCCGTGATCCTGATCTGATCTATCCAGGGCAGGTCTTCACCATTCCCGAGTAATCCTGTACCTCTGACCCTCTTGGGTCAGGGGCCAATCTCTGACCGCAGTTTTGGTACGTGATGAGACGAGCAGCCCATATGCATTCTGAAGACATGCCCAAGGTCGACGAACGCCGTTCCGGCTGGCGAACGATCCGCAAGGTCGCTCCCTATCTATGGCCCGAGGATGAGCCATGGGTGAAACGACGTGTCGTTATCGCCATGAGTATGTTGGTTATCGCCAAGCTGATCGCTGTCTACACGCCCATCCTTTACAAGGGCGCGGTTGACAGCCTTGCCGCCGAGGGGGTGCCTCCGCTTGCACTCGGAGCCGTTGGGCTGACGGTCGCTTACGGTGTTGCGCGGATGATGACGGTGGGGTTCCAGCAGTTGCGAGATGCGGCGTTTGCACCTGTCGGTCAGCGGGCATTGCGGGCCTTGGCGCTTGAGACCTTTCAGCACATACACCAATTGTCGATGCGCTATCACGTGACCCGCCGTACCGGTGGCCTTAGCCGGATCATCGAGCGTGGCGTCAAGGGGGTCGATTTTCTGCTGCGATTCCTGTTGTTCTCTATCGGGCCTTTGATCCTTGAGCTGCTATTGGTTGCGATCATCCTTATGTGGTTGTTCGACGTGTGGTATCTGGTTGTGGTCGCGGTCACCATCGCGCTTTACATCTGGTTCACTTTTGCGGTGACTGAATGGCGCGTAAAATTGCGCCGTGAGATGAACGATCAGGACACCGAAGCCAACCAACGCGCCATCGATAGTCTGCTGAATTTTGAAACCGTCAAGTATTTCAATGCGGAAGAACGCGAAGCTGAACGCTATGACGTGTCGATGAAGGCTTACGCTGGGGCCGCGCTCAAAACGGCGTACTCATTGGCTTTCCTGAATTTCGGGCAGTCCTTCCTGATTACCTGTGGGTTGATCGGGGTCATGGTGCTGGCCGCGCTAGGCGTGCAAGCGGGTACATTAACCGTGGGCGATTTCGTGATGGTGAATGCCTACATGATCCAGATTACAGTGCCTTTGAACTTTCTGGGAACGGTCTATCGTGAGATCCGGCAGGCTCTGGTTGATATGGGGCAGATGTTCGATCTGTTAGAGCAGCCGGCCGAGGTAACGGATAAGCCCAATGCGCCCGCGCTGGATGTGACTGGCGGCGAGGTGACGCTGCGGGATGTCCGGTTCGGGTATGATCCTGACCGTGAAATCCTGAAGGGCGTGTCGTTGACCGTTCCTGCGGGGCAGACTGTGGCAATCGTGGGGGCAACAGGGTCGGGTAAATCCACAATAGGGCGTCTGCTGTTTCGGTTCTATGATGTGACCGGCGGGGCATTGAAAATCGACGGGCAGGACGTACGGGACGTGTCTCAAACCAGCCTGCATTCGGCCATTGGAGTTGTCCCGCAGGATACCGTATTGTTCAACGATACGATCCGCTACAACATCGCGTACGGCCGCAATGGTGCCACACAAGAGGATGTCGAAGCCGCCGCAAGAGCGGCGCAAATCCACGACTTTATCGTTACTTTGCCCGAAGGGTATGACACTAAGGTTGGGGAACGTGGGCTGAAACTGTCAGGCGGGGAAAAGCAGCGGGTAGGGATCGCGCGCACGTTGCTCAAGAACCCTCCGATCCTCTTGCTGGACGAAGCGACCTCGGCGCTGGATACCGACACTGAGCAAGAGATCAAGGACGCGTTGGCCCAAGCTGGCAAAGGACGCACGGTGCTAACCATTGCCCATCGTCTTAGCACAATCGCCGAGGCCGATCGTATTGTTGTGTTGGAGCGTGGCGAGATCATAGAACAAGGCACTCATGACGAATTGCTGCAGCTTGAAGGTCGGTACGCGCAATTGTGGAACCGGCAGCAATCGGATGCGCAAGCAGCGTAATCTTGTGCTAGACTTCGGGATATTCTCCGGAGGTGTTGGAATGCGTCAGTTTTCGTGGATATCCTTTGTTTGCGTGGCGACGCTGACATGCAGTGCAGCTTGGGCCGGAGATGACCCGATCATAGGCGTCTGGAAGACCGAGCCGGATCGCAAGAACCTGACGTCGCACATCAAGATCACCGCGTGTGGCGATGCGTTTTGCGGGCAAATCCTGTCGGCGTATGACGCGTCGGGCAAAGAGGTTCAGACGCCCAACATCGGTAAGAAACTGTTTTGGGATGTGACCAGCGAAGGCAATGGCAAATACGGAGGGGGCGAATTCTGGGTTCCCCTGATTGACGTTGATGCCGTGCCGCAGATGACGCTTGAGGGCGATACTTTGCGGGTGAAGGGCTGCGAGCATCATATCTGCGCTCATCAATCCTGGACGCGCCTGTAAAGAAGCGGGGCCGGCACTGCCGACCCCGATGTATTACTCAGCGGCCCTAAGAGGTGACCCCGGTGGAGTGTCCTTGCGCGGGTCTTCGGGTTTGTCGTCCCAGATCACTTCGGCCGATTGTGCTTCAAGTGCAGCTTTATCGGTCTCCATGTCTTTGGCGACCTGGCTGGACTGACCGCTGGACGCACGGACCACAAGTTTCGCAAGCAACACTGCATAGGTCGAAACCCAGACGCGCAGGGCAAGGAATGATGGCGTGACGATCAGGGTCAGGATGGTGGCAATTCCCAAACCAAAGACCACGGCTGTTGCAAGTTGCTTCCACCACAGCGCAGTCGGGCTGTCGATGGAATAACCACCGTTGATAAAGTCCAGCGACAGGCCGAACATCATCGGGGTCAGACCTGCCATAGTGGTCAGGGTGGTTAGCAGAACAGGACGAATACGGGCCTCGGCGGTGCGGATGATCGCCTCGATCCGAGGCATGTAGCGGCTGTATTCCTGATAGGTGTCGATCAGAACAATGTTGTTGTTCACCACGATCCCGGCCAAAGCTACGATCCCTGTCCCCGTCATGATGATCGAGAAGGGTTGCTGCATAACCATCATGCCCAGCAACACACCGGTGGTCGACAGCACCACCGCCAACAGCACCAGAACCGAGTTGTATAAGCTGTTGAATTGCGCCAACAGGATCACAAACATCAACCCCAGCGCACCCAAGAATGCATTGGCAAGGAAAGCCCCGGATTCGGCCTGTTCCTCTTGGTCGCCGGTCCATTCCCAAGAGATCGCCGGACCAAAGGGGTTCGTGTCCAGCCATTCTGTCAGCGCTGCAATGCGTTCGTTGGGGTTCACCGGCGAGATCGACGCGGACCCTTCGTCGATCAACGCCTGAAGGGCGCCCACGTCCTCGGACCCAGACAGCAACACAACATCGTATTCAACACCGTTGGTGCCAGTCAGGCTGAGATCCGTTGCAGTCGTGTCTTCAGCGACCTGTCGCAGCACGGCCAACCTTGTGGAGGTACCGTCAGCGGCCTGAGTTGTAACCTTGCTGAGGCCCGGTTCCACATCCGCCTTCACATCGAAGTATCGCTGCTGGTCGACACGGTTGATCTCGGCCAGTTTTGCAACCGGCTGGCGGGTGACAAAGTTGGAAAGCGGGACAAGTCCGTCGGCTGTCCGGACTTTCAGAGTATCTAGCGTCGACAAGACGCGATCTTCATCGGGCAGGCGGACACGGATCTCGATCTCTTCATCGACCGTTTCGGGGCGCATTTCGCCCAGCAAAAGGCCGCGCGTGACCAGTTGCACCATCGCCCCTACGGTCGCTACATCTGCGCCAAACCGGCCCGCTTTTGCGACGTCTACGTCAATCTGCCAGTCGATACCCGGCAGCGGGAGGGTGTCCTCGATCTTGATCAGGCCGGGAGTTCTATCGAACACCGCCCGCGCGGCAGTAGTGGCGGCTGTCAGCTGCTCTCGGTTGTCGCCCTTGATGCGCAGGTGCACCGGTTTAGCCGAAGCCGGGCCTTGTTCCAAGGGCAGGATTTCGACCACAATCCCTGGCAACGTCGCCAGTTCCGCGTTTAACTGATCCAGAACGAAGTCACCGTCATACTCCGGAGCGATCGTCTGGCGGTCCAAAAGGCCAAAGAGGATCGGCTCGGACAGGGTAGGGCGGTCCTCCCACGGGATAATCTCGAACTGTACGCGACCGATCGTGTCGGCCGGTGCCTGTGCGCCACCGTTGTTCTGGTTCAGCCCCCCTTCACCCGCAAACGAAAATACATTGATGACCGCAGGATGGGCACCAATGATTTGCTCGGCAGCCAGCACCATCTCGTCTTTTTCCGCCAACGAGATATTGCCCCGCGCGCGGACATAGGCCGTGGCCTGTTCCGGCTCGCTTTCGACAAAGAACTCGACCCCGCGGTTGTTATTGCCGTAGGCGAACATGACCGCCATCACCAGAATGGCAACGACGACGATGGAAACGACCGGCATGATCGGGTTGCCAACCAGGAATTTGATGACATGCCCGAACGGAGTGTGTTCGCGCACAGTATGTACATGCGGATCCGGAGCGCGCTCGATCTTGATCGCGCTCAGAGTGATCGACCCAGCAAAAGCTCCGAGGATGAACAGAACCGCGCCCAGCAAAAGGCCACCCGCAGGGATCAGGAAGGCTGGGTTCAACATTTGCATCGCGCCCAGGAACATCAGCAGAAGGGCGGGCGGCACCATCAGGGCGCGCATGTTCCATGAGAACCGCGCACGTAGCCAGTGCGAGGCGCGGTCAAACATACGGCTCAGACGGCCCGAAACACCGCCCATGACCGGCAGGTAGATTAGGGCAACGATCAACGAGGCTGACAGAACAAAGATCAGGGTGACCGGAAGCATGCCCATGAACTCACCCGGTACACCGGGCCAGAACAGCATGGGCAGAAACGCGCACAGCGTTGTCGCGGTCGAGGACACGATGGGCCAGAACATCCGCTGGGCGGCTTCGACATAGGCGTGCATTGGCCCGACGCCGTCCTTGATGCGTTTGTCAGCATATTCCACGACAACGATCGCGCCGTCGACCAGCATGCCCACCGCAAGGATCAGACCAAACATAACGATGTTTGAGATGCTGACACCCATGACTGCAAGAAAGGCGAAACACAAAAGGAACGAGGTCGGAATGGCGAACCCGACCAGCAGGGCTGCACGTGTACCCAATGCGGCCAACACCACAATCATAACCAGTGCAATCGCCGTCAGGACCGAGCCTTCGAGCTGACTAACCATTGATCCGACGATGCGGCTTTGGTCGTTCGATGTGCCAAGCTGGATCGCGGCCTGCATCTCGGGCGGCCATTTAGTGCGAGCCTCGGCAATGGTCTTTTTGACGTCTTCAACCGTGTCGATCAGGTTGAAGCCCTTGCGCTTGACCACCTGCAAGGCGACGGTGGATTCGCTGTTGAACCGGGCAGTGCCTTCGCGATCCTCGAACGTATAATTGATCTGCGCCAGCTCTCCCATCGTGACGACGCGGTCACCGTTCACCTTGACCGGCAGGTCATACACGTCCTGAGCCGTTTTGAACGATGAAGGAATCTTGACCGAGAAGGTACCTTGTTCGGTTTCGACCTCACCGGCTGCAATCAGTTGGTTGTTGTTCTGGACGACGTTGATCAATTCAGCGGCCGTGACGTCATAAGCCTCAAGCCGCAACGGGTCGATGATGACCTCAAGCAGTTCGTCCCGGTTGCCCGCAATGCCGGCTTCCAGAACCGAGTCCATGGCCTCAAGATCGTCCTGCAAATCTTTGGCAACGCGCGCCATCGTGCGTTCGGGGACTGCTCCGGTCAGGTTGACGATCACGATCGGGAATTCGGAAAAGTTGATCTCGGTTAGGGAATACTGTTCGGCCCCGTCCGGAAACTCGGCCTGAGCGCTGTTCATCGCGTCGCGCACATCGGCCATGATGGCTGTCTTGTCCCAGCCAAAGTCGAACTCGAGCGCGACCCCGGCATAGCTTTCTGCCGCCGTCGAGGTCATCTCTTTCAAGCCGTCCAGGTCGGCCAGTTCGGTCTCCATCGGTTTGACCAGAAGGTTCTCAGAGTCTTCGGCCGAGATCCCTGGAAACTGAACCGAAACGAACAGGGCAGGGATTTCGATGTCCGGCTCGCCTTCCTTGGGCAGGCCAACATAGGCAAAACCACCGATCACCAGCGAAATCGCGATAAAGGCGAGGACCATGCGGGCCCGGCCAGCGGCCCAACTGACGATACCGGTCATTCGGAGGGTTCCTTGTATGTAGGCTCAACCGTCACACCGCTGGTTACGAATTCCTGACCAACAACAATCACGTCAACGGTTTCGGGTAACCCCCCCAACCACACGCCCTCTGACGAGTCGCGCAGCAGACTGACAGGCTTGAAGTCGACCACGTTGCCACTGCCGATCGTCCGTATGCCCACTTTTCCTTCGTGGTTCAGGGTCAGGGCCGATTGCGGCAGCAGATGGGCTTTGGCGCCTTCCGCGGCAATGCGGATATCCGCAGTCTGACCGTCGCGGATCGAAAGATCGAGGTTGGGAACGGTAACTTCAACTTCGAAGGTCCGCGTGGTTTCGTCGGCCGATCGGCTCAGAAATGTGACGCGACCGGCGACCTGCAGCCCGGTCACCAATGTTGCCGAGGCCTCGGACCCGACAATCACACGGTTGACCTCGGCTTCGGGGACAAAGCCAACCAGCTTGATCGGGTCCAGCTGGATCACGGTCGCACACAAAGACCCCGGTTGCATGAGACTACCCAGTTCAGCCGTATCGCTTTCCAGCAGGCCGTCAAAAGGTGCCTCAATGGTCTGACGATCAATTTCGCGCCGCGCGGCTTCGACTTCGGCGATGGCGGCTTCTATGCCTGCGCGGGTCGCCTCAAGCCCAGCCTCGGCGGTCTTGATCCCCGCCTCGGCTGTGCGCATGGCCGCCTGGCTTGAAATTTTGCGTGTTTCCGAGCCGAACCCGGTTTCAGACAGGCGCTCGGCGGCGGTCAGATTGATCTCGGCCTCTGCGACCAGGGCGTGCGCCTCTTCCAGACGGGCTTCGGCTTCGGGGATACGGCTTTCGGCCTCCAGCTTGCCCGCCATGGCCTCGGCCAGGCTGGCTGGACGCGTGCCCGGATCAAGTTCACACAGCAAGTCGCCGGCTTTCACAAAGCTGCCTTTGCGTTTGGGATCTGAGATCACGGTAGAGGTTGTTTCGGCCAGAACTTCGACCTGCCGGTTGGCTTTCGTCTGCCCACGCAGCAGAACAGCACTGTCAATTTCGCGTGCGGATGACCTAACGGCAACAACACCGACGACGGCCTGAGAAGCCCCCGAAACAGCCTCACCTTGTGCGTCAGAAGCAACATTTTCGTCGGCTTCTGCACGGCCAGCCAAAGCGAAAAGGGCGTCGCGTTCGAAAACTAGCAGAAACAGTGCGACGACAACGAGCAAGGCATTTACCATTGAAATCAAACGCATGTAGAATTTCTCCCAGAATTCTTCGCCAAGATTTCTTCGGCGCTCAGGCATAAATGTGGGCCTGATTATGTATCTTTTCTACGCTGAACTGAATAGTTTGGTTCACATTTTTGCGCAACCCTGACGGGATAGGGTGAAAATGTGCGAATTCCGACCCTTGGCTTGGCAAGGGTGCCGGGGTATGACATGGCGCCATACACTACTGACACAGCCCGGAGGGCAGGGATGAGCGACGTCGACAGTTTTATTGATGAGGTGACCGAAGAGGTGCGCCGAGACCGCCTTTACCTGCTGTTGCGCCGGTGGGGGTGGATTGGTGTCCTGCTTGTGGTTCTTATCGTCGGCGGTGCCGCGTTCAACGAAATCCGCAAATCGCGGGCAACTTCGCAGGCTCAGGATTTAGGCGACGCGATTCTTGCGGCGCTGGCAAAGAACGACTCGGGTGAACGCGCGACTGATCTTGCAGCAGTCGAGAGTGCCTCGCCGGGTGGTGACGCTGTTCTAAACATGCTGCTGTCCGCATCACAGGTTGAAGCCGGATCCGAGCAGGATGCAGTGGATAGCCTGAACACGATTGCGGTTCAGGGGGACCTGCCAGAAATCTACCGTGCAATTGCCGCTTTCAAAGCGCTGCTGTTGCAAAGCGATACGATGCCCGCGGCAGACCGCCGCCAACAATTCGAAGCGCTGGCTGCGCCCGGTGCACCGCTGCGGTTGCTGGCTGAAGAACAGCTGGCGCTGATAGACGTCGCCGAGGGTAACACCGATGCGGCTATCGAACGGTTGCAGACATTGCGCCAAGATGCCGAGATCGGTGCTGACCTGCAGCAGCGCGCTGCGCAACTGATTGTGGCCCTTGGGGGCGTACCGGAACCCTTGGTGGCCCGTCAGGGCTGAACTGCGGCGCAAACAACACTGACAGACGAGTTCGGATCATCATGGTAACAAGTCTCTTTTCTCGCGTTGGAGTGTCGGTCGCATTGGCCTCTGTCACGCTTTTGGCGGCATGTGAGGAACCTCAGGTCATCCTGCCCGGCGTCCGCGAGGATATTCGTCCAGCTTCGGACAATGAAGCAGTCGAGACACGCGGATCGAAACCGATCAGCCTGCCGGCACAACAGGCCAACGCCAATTGGTCGCAAAGTCCCGGCACTGTTGCCTATCGTACAACGCACCCGCAACTGCGCGCGACCCCTCAACGGGTTTGGTCGGCGTCGATTGGGAAAGGGGATTCGCGCAAACAACGGATCACAGCAGAGCCCGTCGTCGCAGGCGGATTGATCTACACGCTTGATTCCGAGGCTAATGTGACCGCGACCTCGACCCAGGGTCAGAAAGCTTGGAGCACGAACCTTATTCCCGCAAATGATGGTGACGAGGACGCAACCGGCGGCGGAATGGCGTATGCGAATGGGGTGCTTTACGTGTCGTCCGGGTTTGGCCGTCTGACAGCACTGGATGGCAAGACTGGGGCAATCCGCTGGCAAAAGCGCTTGAACGCAACAGGAAGTGGCGCGCCACTGGTCAACGATGGGCTGCTCTATCTGGTCGCAGGGGACGAAACAGGTTGGGCCGTGGATACCAGCAACGGACGCATTGCCTGGCAGATTCAAGGCACACCGAGCGTGGGTAATGTTCTGGGGGCTCCGGCCCCTGTGATCGCGCAGGATTTTGCGGTGTTTGCATTTGGGTCCGGCGATGTGGCGGCTACTTTCCGCAAGGGCGGAATTCGTCGCTGGAATGCTTCGGTCGCTGGAGGGCGTCGTGGACGGGCGGCGGCTCAGATCGTGGATGTGACCGGAGGGCCGATGGTGGCCGGGGACACTATTTATATCGGCAACCACTCGGGCCGGACTGTGGCGTTCGAGATCGGATCGGGCGAGCGGAAATGGACCGCCGATGAAGGTGCAATTGACACTGTATGGCCAGTTGGCGGAAGCCTGTTTCAGATCAGCGACCGCAGCCAGTTGGTGCGTCTGGACTCGTCCGATGGGTCGATCATCTGGGCGCAGGATCTGCCGGGTTTTGTCAAGGACAAGCCCAATCGCCGAGGACCGATCGTTGCGCATTATGGGCCCATTCTGGCTGGGGGGCGCATTGTTGTTGCCTCGAACGACGGTTTTGTACGGTTCTTCAATCCCGTCGACGGGACACTGTTAAACCGTGTGGAAGTACCTGGCGGGGCGACAACGGCGCCGGTTGTGGCGGGGCAGACGCTGTATGTCGTATCGACCAAAGGTGATCTACACGCTTTCCGTTGACGAAAAGATGCGCTAAAGGGCGCGTCTGAGTCTTGAAAGTTTGGTATCATGTCGCTGACCCTCGCCATCGTGGGACGCCCCAATGTGGGCAAATCCACCCTGTTCAATCGCCTTGTGGGCAAACGCTTGGCCCTGGTCGACGACCAGCCAGGCGTGACGCGAGACCTGCGCGAAGGCGAGGGGCGTCTGGCCGATCTGCGCTTTACCGTGATCGACACCGCTGGGCTTGAGGACGCGACCGATGACAGCTTGCAGGGCCGGATGCGCCGTCTGACCGAGCGTGCGGTGGACATGGCCGATGTCTGCCTTTTCATGATCGACGCACGCGTGGGCGTGACACCGACCGATGAGCTTTTCGCGGATATCCTGCGCAAACGTTCGAAACATGTGATCCTTGCGGCGAACAAGGCCGAAGGCTCGGCCGCCGATGCCGGTGTGCTTGAGGCTTATAATCTGGGTCTCGGTGAACCCGTCCGCCTGTCGGGTGAACACGGCGAGGGGATGACAGACCTTTATACCCAGTTGATGCCTCTGGCCGACGCGGCCGAAGAGCAGGCGCAGGATGAGGCACCGGAAACCGATATCGAACTGGATGAAGATGGTGAGGGCGAAACGCCTCTGATCACTGCGGCCAAGCCGTTGCAGGTGGCCGTAGTAGGTCGCCCGAATGCCGGAAAATCTACGTTGATCAATAAGATCATGGGCGAAGATCGTCTGCTGACTGGCCCCGAGGCCGGGATTACCCGCGACGCGATCAGCCTGCGTATTGACTGGGCTGACCCAGATGGCGATAGCACGCCGATGCGGATTTTCGACACGGCGGGTATGCGCAAAAAGGCAAAAGTGCAGGAAAAGCTGGAAAAGCTATCCGTCTCGGACGGCCTGCGCGCGGTGAAATTCGCCGAGGTCGTAGTGGTCCTGCTGGACGCGGCGATTCCGTTTGAACAGCAAGACCTTCGCATCGCCGACCTGGCCGAGCGTGAAGGCCGCGCGGTCGTGATCGCGGTGAACAAGTGGGATATCGAAGAGGACAAGCAAGAGAAACTGCGCGACCTCAAGGAATCCTTTGAACGTCTGCTGCCGCAGTTGCGCGGCGCGCCTCTGATCACCGTGTCTGCGAAAACAGGCCGGGGGCTGGAGCGCTTGCGCGCTGCCATCCTGCGGGCCCATGATGTGTGGAACCGCCGTGTACCGACTGCGGCGCTGAACCGGTGGCTGACCGCAATGCTGGAGCAGCACCCGCCGCCAGCGCCGCAAGGTCGCCGAATCAAACTGCGCTATATGACACAGGCCAAAACCCGCCCGCCGGGGTTTGTGGTGATGTGTTCGCACCCTGACAAGATGCCCGAAAGCTATAACCGCTATCTGGTCAATGGTCTGCGAGAGGATTTTGACATGCCCGGCACACCCATCCGCCTGACGCTGCGCGGGCAGGGTGACAAGAACCCCTACAAGGGGCGGCGCAAGAAAAACGCCGGTGCTTTAGCCAAGCATCTCAAAGGTCGCGCGTAACTGCGCCAATTTTCAGCATTTTCGGCGGTAGGGCGTGACATGCCGCGAACTGCGCGCTAGCATTCAAGCGCGTGCATCTGTTTTTGCACGCACGGGTTGCATGCGGAGATTCCGCACCTAATTTCAAATTGATATTGAACCGGGCCATCGTGAGGGGCGGGCTGGATGGATCTTAGGGAATACACACGACGATATGCAGTGCAGGACAATCGCCTTGCTGCACTTAGTTACTTTGGAACTTTTGCCGTTTATTTTACGTCGCTGGCGCTGGCGATTGCATATGTGGATCAATGGTTCATCATGATCCCTGCCGGAGTTGTTTTTGCCTTCTCAGCTGTGCGGCTTTACGTCTTGCAGCATGATTGCGGGCATCACTCACTGTTCGAGACGCGCCAGCAAAACGAGTGGGCGGGGCACGGGCTGTCCCCCTTCACATTTGCCCCTTTTGAAGTGATGAAGCAGAACCACAACCTTCACCACTCGGGCATAGGCAATCTGGAACATCGCGAAACCGGTGAAATCCACACCATGACCCTGCGTGAATGGAATGAGGCAGACTGGAAAACCCGTTTTTTCTATCGGCTTTATCGCAATCCGTTCATTCTGGTTCCAGTAGGTGCGTTGTTTACCTATTTCATTCGTTATCGCTGGCCCAAAAACACTGTCCGGTTTGGGGTGGCAGGTGTGGTGCTGCATAACCTGTCGATCGTCGTATTTTTGGGTCTGCTTTACTTCATCGCTGGCGGTACCGGCATTTTGGTATGGATTGTGTTCTCATTTCTGGGCGGGATGCTGGGTGTGTTCCTCGTGTATCTCCAGCATAATTTCGAGGATACCTACTGGGACCGCCGTCCCGACCTTGACCCCAAGCTGGCAGCTTTGCACGGTTCCTCTGCGCTGGATTTCGGCTGGTGGTTCGACAATGCTGTCGCTTGCATCACGTTGCACGACATCCATCATTTCAATGCGCGTATCCCATCCTATCGGCTGCGCGAATGCCACTATAACCTTCCTGCCGAATATACGCCCCGCCGGATCAAGTTCCCCGAGGCCGTCGCGGCACTGAACCTCAAGCTGTGGGACGAGGATGCCAAACGACTGGTACCGTTCCCAAAGAAGACGCGGACAACGAACCTGGCCCATAGCAGCTAGCCTATAGATCATATCGCTTGCGGAATTGTATATTCTGTGTATATACAATTCCTTGGGTGATGAAGAAAGGATAAAGAATGACCGCAGTGACCAATGTCAAAGGTGTAGGCGAAGCGTTGGGAAAAGCGCTTGTAGCTAATGGCTTCAAGACAGCCGAAGCCATTGCCAAGGCAAACCCCGCTGATCTGGTCAAGGTCCCGCGAATTGGGGCGGCGCGCGCTCCTTTGTTGATTGCCGCCGCGAAAGAGGCGGTGTCGTCCATACCTGCAACCAAACCAACTGCCAAACCTGCAGCACGTCGGACGGCCGTACGCAAACCGGCCACACGTAAACCTGCGGCTCGCAAGACCGTGGCCGCTGCCGCCGCTGAAAAGCGTGCGCAAGAGGCGGCGCGCAAAGCGACCGAGGAGAAAGCAGCAGCAGAAGCTGCAGAAGCAAAGGCAAAGAAAAAGGCCAAAGCTAAGGCCAAGGCTGAAAAGGCGGCGAAGAAACGGGCCGAGATGGAAGCCGTGTTCTCGAAAGCCAAGGATAAGGTGAAGGCCAAGACGAAAAAGGGCAAAAAGTCCAAAAAGGACGACAAAGCCAAAGACAGTAAGAAAAAAGATGACAAGAAGGGCGGCAAGAAAAAGGATAAGAAAAAGGCGAAGAAGTAAGACCTCCTCGCCCCTTGATTTTGTTGTAACCGGCGGCTGCGGCGCGCCGGTTTTCTTATGCCAGTGTGCCGTCCGTTTGCAGCGTCAGCTTGCCGCTAAGATAGGGAGAGAGCACCTCGGGCAGGGTGACGGTGCCATCGGCGTTCTGGCCGTTTTCCAGCACCGCAATCAGGCAACGCCCCACCGCCAGACCCGAGCCGTTCAGCGTGTGGACATATTCCGGTTTACCCCCGCCTTCTGGACGGAAGCGCGCGTTCATGCGGCGCGCCTGAAAATCACCACAGGTCGAAACCGAGCTGATCTCACGATACGTGTTCTGACCGGGCAGCCACGCTTCGATGTCATAGGTGCGGCGCGCGCCAAAGCCCATGTCGCCGGTGCACAGGATCACGGTACGGTAAGGCAAGCCCAGTTTCACTAAAATACCCTCGGCGCAGCGCAGCATGCGTTTCTGCTCGTCGTCCGAATTGTCCGGATGCGTGACCGAGACCATCTCGACCTTTTCGAACTGGTGCTGACGCAGCATGCCGCGTGTGTCTTTTCCCGCGCTGCCAGCCTCGGACCGGAAGCACAGGGAATGCGCGGTATAGCGGCGGGGCAGGTAGCTTTCCTCGATCATTGTGTCGTTGACGATATTGGTCAGCGAAACCTCAGACGTCGGTATCAGCCACCAGCCTTCGCGGGTCTGATAGCTGTCCTCTCCGAATTTCGGCAATTGGCCGGTGCCCTGCATCATTTCCGACAGAACCAGTACGGGGCCGTTCACCTCGGTCAGTTCGTTTTCGTTGATATGCGTGTCCAGCATGAACTGCGCCAACGCGCGGTGGATGCGGGCGACGCCGCCGGACAGCAGTACAAAACGCGAGCCAGAGAGTTTGGCGGCGGTTTCAAAATCCATACCGGTCTGAACGGCGTCGATCTCAAAATGCTCTTTCGGGGCAAAATCCAGCTCGCGCGGGGTGCCCCAGCGGTTGACCTCGACATTGTCGTTTTCATCCGCGCCTTCGGGCACATCCTCGGCGGGCAGATTGGCGATACGGATCAGTTGATCCGCGAGCAGCGCGTCCAGATCCTTGGCCTCGGTCTGCATTTGGGCGATCTCGGCCTTTTTCTCGGCGACCAGCGCGCGCAGGCGTTCGAACTCTGCCTCATCACCGCGCGCTTTGGCGGCACCGACCTCTTTGCTGGCCTTGTTCTGTTCGGCCTGTGCGGTCTCAGCGGCCAAAATTTTAGCGCGGCGGCTTTCGTCCAACCGCAGCAGGTCCGACGACACCGGCGCGTCCCCACGGCGCGCAAGGGCGGCGTCAAAGGCGGCAGGGTTTTCGCGAATGGCGCGGATGTCGTGCATGTCTCAGATCCTTGAATGCGTGAATCACTGAGACCGCTTATGCACCATCTGAAAGGCAGGGTGTAGCACCGGTTACGACTTATCCGCGCCCTCGTGGGATTCATGCGCCAGATGGCCATCCCATTCTTCGACCGGGATCTTGGGTTCGGGTGGATCAGCCATGTAAGATGGGGTCATGATCTGTACTCCGTTTTCATTAAAAACGGCCACAATATTGCGGTGCAGGTCGGATCGGATCTTGGGAATGATGCTGCCCCTCGTGCTATAGCCGTTGATCTGGTAATTGATCGCGTAATCGGCCAAAGCCGTCCACAAAACAAAGGGTTCGGGCTTGGCTTTGATCCCTTTGGTTCGGCGGGCGGCCTCGATCAGCATGGCCTCGACCTTTTCGGGCGGTTCTTCATATCCGATGCCGACGGTGGTGTGCAGCAGCAGCCCGCTGCCATCGGTTTTCTTTGAGAAATTCACCACGTCCGAGTTCATCAGCTGCGCGTTGGGGATCGAGATCAGTTCGTTCTTGATGGATTTCAGATGTGTCTCCATCAGCTTGATCTGAACCACGTCGCCAATGTGGTCGCCAATCTGAATGCGGTCCCCGATTGAGGTCGAGCGGCGGTAAATGACGAACAGCCCGGCCAGCATGTTCGACACGACCGAGTTCGCACCTAGTGACAGCATCGCGCCTACAAGAATGGTCAAGCCTTGAAAAGCAGCGGAATCTGATCCCGGAATGTAAGGAACGGCAAAGACCAGCGCGATCAGGATGACGACGACGCGTGCGATGTTGAAAGTTGGACTCACCCAGTGTTTTTCAAAATCCCCCAGATCGAATGACCCGGCCTCGACGGCGTCAAAGAACACTCGCATGCCCCGAATGATGTAAAGCGTGACCCAGCTGATTAGACCCAGCATGATCAAGTTGGGTATGTAACTAAGGATGCCCTTGAAGATCAGTAGAACAGGTTCAGTCAGGTAGGTCAGCAGAAGCTGGGCGAAGTACCGGGTTTCTGCAAAGGCGAGCAGCACGAAGGACAGATAATAGTAGAAACCCAGAAAGAAGATCACCAGCAGAACGAAATTCAGGCCATATCGCACCAGTGCGGCAATTGCTTCAGCCTGAACGCTTTTTGCGGTGGCGGTTTCTACGTCCTTCAGATGACGTTGTACGAATTTCAGCGTCTTGCGTCTGATCCTGCGATGCAGCCAAAGGATTATGGCAACAAAGATAGCAAAGCCGATTGTCCATGCGGTGGCTTCGATCGCTCCGGAAACTCGCGCTTGATCAGTTCGATTGGACCTGTAGGCCTGGATCGCTTGCTCAATGGCCTCGCCATGGAGAAAACCGAGAACTTCCAGTTCAATTTGCTCCAGTTCCGCGTCGGCGACTGTCACAACCGATACCGACAGTCCGTCGACCAGTATGCGTGTGCCGAGTTCAGTATCCTCATAAGTGATTGTGACTTCGAGGCTATCCGAAGCTTCGGCCGCTTCTATTATTTTTTCCTGTACTGCTTCGGCGCGTTCCGATGCTGGTAGTGCACTGGAACCACGTAAGAAAAACAGAGTATCACCGTCTACGATAACGGGTGCTTTGAAAGTCTCGGATTGTTCTTCATTTTCGACAGGGACTTCGACCGTTTCCTGACCAGAAGCAGGCGCCGCACAAAGGCAAACCCATACTGTCGTGACCAGTATCTGAAGTAGCAATCCCAGTTTCAGATGAATGTGCGCCATTGGACCCCCCCGCGGTTCAACTATATCGACGCAAGCGCTTGTTTCTAGGACTTAACTGCAACGCTTGGCCAAATCTTTGCGCATTATCTAAGTTTGGGTGCAAAAACCTGTACCGCCATTCCTTGCAAACAGTCAGTTCAAAGAATAGGTTCTCGCAAAATTTGCGGGCCTTTCCGCAAACACCAAACCAAAAGGAATATCCCATGGAAGGTGGCGCAATCGCCCAGTTTCTCCCGCTGATCCTGATCTTTGCGATCATGTATTTCTTGCTGATCCGTCCGCAGCAGAAAAAGATGAAGGAACATCAGGCCATGGTCGAGGCCGTGCGCCGGGGCGATCAGGTCGTCACCCAAGGTGGTCTGATCGGCAAAGTGTCGAAGGTCAAGGAAGGCGAGAACGAGATTGAGGTCGAGCTGGCTGAAAACGTCAAGGTCCGTGTTGTCAAATCGACCATCGCTCAGGTTCTGAACAAGACCGAGCCTGCGAAGTAATTTCGCGCGATATCTCGTTGAAAAGGCAGGGTAATGCTGCAAATTGATACCTGGAAGCGGGTTCTGATCTGGTCGGTCTGCGTGATCGGCCTGCTCATGGCCCTGCCGAATGCGTTCTACACGCGCGTCGAGCAATCCAACGATGCCAAAGCCGCGATCGAGCTTGGCATAGACACCCCAGACATGCAGGCTGAGGCGGCGCAGTGGCCGAATTGGCTGCCGTCCTCGCTGGTCAATCTGGGGCTGGACCTGCGCGGCGGCGCGCATCTTTTGGCCGAGGTCAAGGTTCAGGACGTCTACGAATCCCGCATGGATGCCATGTGGCCGGAAATCCGCGACGCTTTGCGCGATGAGCGGGCTACGGTTGGCACGATCCGCCGTCAGGACTCGGCCCCCGACGAGATTCGCGTGCGCATCAGCCAGCCCGAGGGGATGGCCCGTGCTCTTGAGGTCGTGCGCGGTTTGGCCCGTCAGGTCCAGACGCTTTCGGGCGTTGGCGCGACGGATATCGAAGCCCGCGCCGAGGGTGACACCATCGTTGTGCAACTGTCGGATGCCGAAAAGCTGGCCTCAGACGATCGCACGGTGCGACAGTCGCTTGAGATCATCCGCCGCCGGATTGACGAGGTCGGCACCCGCGAGCCCACGATTCAACGCCAGGGCGCGGATCGTATCCTGATTCAGGTTCCAGGCATCGGCTCGGCGGGTGAGCTGAAGGACATCATCGGCACGACAGCCCAACTGACCTTCAATCCCGTCGGCGGTCGCACCACCGACGCAGATGCAACGCCGGGTATCGGGCAGGAAGTTGTACCCTCGATTGACGAAGAGGGCGTGTATTACATCATCGACTCGGCCCCTGTTGTAACGGGTGAGGAGCTGGTCGATGCCCAGCCCGCGTTCGACCAGAACGGCCGCCCGGCGGTCAGCTTCCGGTTCAACACCTCGGGCGCGCGTAAATTCGGCGACTATACGCTGGAAAACATCGGCGCGCCGTTTGCGATTGTGCTGGATGATGAGGTGATCTCGGCCCCTGTGATCCAGAGCCACATTCCGGGCGGGTCGGGCATCATCACCGGTAATTTTACCGTCGAGGAAAGCACTAATCTGGCCGTCCTGCTGCGCGCGGGCGCGCTGCCTGCCGGGCTGGACTTCCTGGAAGAGCGCACCATCGGCCCGGAACTGGGGCAAGATAGCATCGACGCTGGCAAAGTGGCGACCATCGTGGCTTTTGTAGCCGTGCTGGTCTTTATGGCGCTCAGCTATGGTTTGTTCGGTATCTTCGCCAATATCGCGTTGATCCTGAACGTCGGACTGCTGTTTGGTCTTCTATCACTGATCGGGGCGACGCTGACCTTACCGGGGATCGCGGGGATCGTGCTGACGGTCGGCATGGCGGTGGATGCCAACGTGCTGATCTTTGAACGTATCCGCGAGGAACTGAAATCCGCCCGAGGTCCGGCCCGTGCAATTGAACTGGGTTATGAAAAGGCACTGTCGGCCATTCTGGACGCAAATGTCACCACATTCATCACGGCAACGATCCTGTTTGCCATGGGCAGTGGACCGGTGCGCGGCTTTGCCATCACGCTGGGTCTGGGTATCCTCACCTCGGTCTTCACCGCGATCTTCGTGACGCGTCTGATGATCGTGATTTGGTTCGAACGCCGCCGCCCGAAAACGATCGAGGTTTGATCATGAGACTGAAACTTGTCCCGCAGGAAACCTCGTTCGATTTCTTCAGCCGCTGGAAGGTCTGGCTGGGCATTTCCGGCCTGATGATGGTCGTGGCCTTCACGTCCTTCATGCTGCAAGGTCTGAACTTCGGCATCGACTTCCGGGGCGGCACCACGATCCGCACCCAATCCGCGCAAGAGATCGACGTCGGTGCCTATCGCGACGCCATCGCGCCGCTGGAATTGGGAGATGTCACCATCACCGAGATTTTCGACCCGACCTTTGGCGAGGACGAAAACGTCGCCATGATCCGCATTCAGGCGCAGGACGACGCCGAGGCGGTCTCGGCCGCGACGGTAACGGCTGTGGAAGAGGCATTGAAGGCGGCAGCCCCCGATATTCAATTCGTGTCCGTCGAATCCGTCGGCCCCAAAGTCTCGGGCGAGTTAATCCAGACTGCCGTAATCGCTGTGGTTCTCGCCATCGGCGCGGTGCTGGTTTATATCTGGCTACGGTTCGAATGGCAGTTTGCCCTGGGGGCGGTGGCCGCGCTTGTGCATGATGTGATCCTGACCATCGGCATCTTTTCGGAACTGCAAATCCGCTTCGATCTGGCCATCATCGCCGCTCTGCTGACCATCGTGGGCTATTCGCTGAACGACACGGTGGTTGTCTTTGACCGGGTGCGTGAAAACCTGCGGAAGTACAAGAAGAAAGACCTGAAAGAGGTTTTGAACATCTCGATCAATGAGACCCTCAGCCGGACGGTCATGACCTCGGTCACAACCCTGCTGGCGCTGATCTCGCTCTATGTGCTGGGCGGAGACGTCATCCGTGGCTTTGTCTTTGCGATGATCTGGGGCGTGATCGTGGGGACGTATTCCTCGGTCTTTGTGGCCTCGACCATCCTGCTGTGGCTGGGTGTCAAACGCGACTGGTCCAAGCCGTCGAATACGGCGGGCAACCAGTTTGCAAACGTCGACGCCTGATTTTATCGGCCAGTCCCCGGCGGGGCTGGCCGTTATTCTTTTTGCGGCCTTCCTCAGCGGTATCGTGCGCGGGTTTTCCGGCTTTGGCACCGCTCTGATCTTCTTGCCCATCGCGACACCTTATCTCGGCCCGTTCGGCGCGCTGATCGGCCTGACCATCATGGACATCTTCGGGCCGCTCCCCAACCTGCGCCGCGCGTGGCGCGAGGTTGAGCGGGGCGATCTGATCCGCCTTGTGGCCGGATGCGCGCTGATCTTGCCGGTTGGCCTTTGGGTGCTGACGCAGGTCGACCCGTATGTGTTTCGATACGCTGTCAGCCTGTTGGCCCTCGCGATGCTGACCATCCTTGTCCTGGGCCTGCGCTACCACGGTCCTGTCGGCCGCGCGATGGTGGTCGGGATCGGCTGCGCGGCGGGGTTCCTGGGCGGAGTAGCGGGCTTGCCAGGCCCCGCCGTGATCCTGTTCTACATGTCGCGCCCTCTGCCAGTTACCGTCATCCGCGCAACGATCCTGCTGTTTCTGTTCGCGTTTGACTTCCTGCTGTTCGGCTATCTGACCGGAATGGGCCGCGTAACCCTCGCGGCCGCGCTGCTGGGCCTCATGCTTGCGATACCCAATCTGATCGGCAACTGGCTGGGCGGGAAATTGTTCCGCCCCGAATACGAGCGGCTATACCGCGCCGCCGCATATGTTGCGATTGCACTTGCCGCCTTGTCGGGCCTGCCAGTTTGGGGCTAAAAACCCCTCCATGCGCCTGAACGAGATCACCTATACCAACGCCACCCCGATAGACGGCTACGGCCCCGGCTTTTTTCGCATCGGCGGACAGGTCCATGATGGTCCGGTTCTAACCGGTCCAAACGGAACAACCGGGTGGAACGGGTATGACGACCAAACACCTCTGCTAGACCTCGCCGATCACATCGACGTGCTGTTCATCGGTACCGGTGCCGAGCTGACCCATATCTCGGCCACCCTGCGCCGCACGCTCGAAGACGCAGGCATCGGCGTCGAGATCATGAATTCCCCGGCCGCCTGCCGCACCTACAATGTGTTACTGTCTGAGGGTCGCCGCATCGCGATGGCCGCACTCCCTGTCTAAAGGATCCTCCTTCATCTGGCCATAAATACCTCGGGGAGCGTGAGGGGCTGGCCCCTCACTCATGACCTGACCACACGAAGCCACCGTCAAAGCTCTGCGGCAATTCCCACCTTTTGTCCGCCTCCACAATCCGTTAAGCGGGCGCTATGACACTGACCGTGACCGATCTGGCCATCACCCGTGGCGGCATTCCCGTGCTCGAAGGGCTCAGCTTTACGCTGCCTGCCGGCAAAGCGTTGATCCTGCGTGGGCCAAACGGAATCGGCAAGACCACTCTTCTGCGTACGCTGGCCGGGCTACAGCCTCCATTGCAAGGCCGCATTGAAGGGGCCGAGGATCAGATCGCCTATGCCTCGCATTCCGACGGGCTGAAACCCACGTTGACGGTTGTCGAGAACCTTAACTTCTGGGCCTCGGTATTTGGAACGCAAGGCATCCAGCCCGCGCTGGACGCTTTTGCCCTGAATGATCTGGCCGACCGCCACGCAGGCAACCTGTCGGCTGGGCAGAAGCGGCGTCTCGGGCTGGCGCGGATGCTGGTTACGGGGCGGCCGATCTGGATGCTGGACGAACCGACCGTCTCGCTGGACCAAAACGCGGTGAAGATGTTCGCCGACGCGGTACGCACGCATCTGGGGCAGGGGGGCTCGGCCCTGATTGCCACCCATATCGACCTCGGCCTGGACGGAGAAGTTCTGGATGTCGGCCCCAACAAGGCCAAACCCAAACCCATCGACGATTTCGACGGAGGCTTCCTGTGATAGCCCTTCTGCTGCGGGACCTGAAACTGGCGCTGCGTGCGGGTGGCGGGTTCGGCCTTGGTCTAGCCTTCTTCCTGATTGTCACGGTGCTGGTGCCGTTCTCAGTGGGGCCGCAATCCTCGCTGCTCTCGACCATCGCGCCGGGTATCCTGTGGCTGGGCGCTCTGCTGGCCTGCCTGCTGTCGTTGGACCGCCTGCTGGCGCTGGATTGGGAGGACGGCTCGCTCGACCTGCTGGCCACGGCACCACTGCCACTGGAATCGGTGGTCACGATCAAGGCGTTGGCCCATTGGCTGACCACCGGCCTGCCACTGGTACTGGCCGCGCCTTTTCTGGGCGTGCTGCTGAACCTGCCGGTGCCGGGGTTTTCGTGGCTTGTGATCTCGCTGCTGATCGGCACCCCGGCCATGAGCGTCATCGGCACCTTCGGTGCCGCGCTGACCGTCGGCCTGAAGCGCGGCGGTTTGCTGCTGTCGCTGCTGGTCCTGCCGCTGTACGTCCCCACGCTGATCTTCGGCGCTGAAGTCGCCCGCCGAGGCGCCACGGGGATGGAAACCCAGACCCCACTGCTCATGCTGGCGGGGATCACTGCCGCCACTATTGCGCTGCTGCCGTTTGCCAGCGCCGCCGTTTTGCGTATCAACCTTCGGTGACGTGCTCAAACTTTGACTGAGGTCAATTGAGAACACGCCCGACTCGGACTAGATAAGGCCCATGTCTATCGCAGCCAAAGCCAACACCCTCTGGGAATACGCCAATCCGCGCAAGTTCCTTGCCACAAGTGAACGGGTGATGCCGTTTTTCTGGATCACGTCCATCGCCTGCATCGTCGTGGGGCTGATCTGGGGATTCTTCTTCACGCCGGATGATTACAAACAGGGATCAACCGTTAAGATCATCTACCTGCACGTCCCGGCGGCGCTGATGGCGATCAATTGCTGGCTGATGATGTTGGCCACCTCGCTGGTTTGGCTGGTGCGTCGCCACCATGTCAGCGCATTGGCTGCCCGCGCGGCTGCGCCCATTGGCATCGTGATGACACTGATCGCACTGGCGACGGGCGCAATCTGGGGTCAGCCCATGTGGGGCACGTGGTGGGCCTGGGACCCGCGCCTGACCTCATTCCTGATCCTGTTCCTGTTCTACCTGGGCTACGTCGCCCTGTGGGAAGCGATCGAAGACCCGGATACCGCCGCCGATCTGACCTCGGTTCTGTGTCTAGTGGGATCCGTCTTTGCGCTCCTCAGCCGCTATGCGGTGAATTTCTGGAATCAGGGGCTACATCAGGGTGCGTCTGTCATGCGGGCTGCCGCAGTGACCGGTGCAGATACCGAGGAAAAGGTCAGCAATATCTATTTCTATCCGCTGCTTCTGTGCATGATCGGTTTTGTCCTGCTGTTCATCGCGCTGGTGCTGTATCGCACGGGTACGGAGATCCGCGCGCGCCGGATCAAGGCGCTGCTGGCGCGAGAAAGGGTAAACGGATGATCCCTGATCTTGGAAAATACGCCGACACGGTGATGTGGTCCTATGTCGTCTCGATTGCTTTGCTGGTCGCGTTGATCGTGTTCAGCGTGATGCGAGGCCGAAAAGTCCGCGCCGAGATGGAGAAGGTCGAGCAAAGGATGACGCGCAATGGCTAAAATCTCGCCTCTGATGGTTGCGCCACCGCTGATTTTTGGGGCGTTCGCCGTGCTGGCCGCCGTGGGAATGTTTCGCGACGATCCGAACGCGCTCCCCTCAGCCCGCGAAGGACAACCCGCGCCGCCGGTTGTATTGACACAGTTCGAGGGCAAGCCAAATTTCGACGATGCCACCCTGCGCGATGGTGAAGTCAAGCTGGTCAACTATTGGGCCAGTTGGTGCGCGCCCTGCCGGGTTGAGCATCCGAACCTGCAGGCGCTGTCCGACGAAGGCATCCCGGTCTACGGCATCAACTACAAGGACCAGTTGGACAATGCCGAAGGCTTCCTGGCTGAACTGGGTGATCCCTATGCAGGGATTGGACGAGATGAACAGGGCCGCATGGGGCTGGACTGGGGCGTCTACGGCGTGCCGGAAACCTATGTGATCGACGGCGAGGGTACGATCATCCTGCGCTTTGCTGGCCCGATCACGCAGCGGGTGATCGAAAGTACGATCCGCCCGGCTTTGGAAAAGGCGGCAGCCAACTAAAACCCGCCCCTTCTTCTGCTCAAAAACATTTCGGAGCGGGGGGCAGAGCCTCGTAAAGCAAAAAAGGACGCCTGCTGGCGTCCTTTCTGGTTTCAAACCTGGCCTTAGATCACCCCACTTTGGCGAGGTTCCGCAGCACATATTGCAGTACACCACCGTTTTCAATGTATTCAATCTCGGGCGCGGTATCGATGCGGCATTTCAAGGTGATGGTCTTCTCGGACCCGTCCGCATAGGTGATGGTGCAGGGCACCTCTTGCAGCGGCTCAACACTGTCCAGCCCGGTGATCGAGACCGTCTCATCCCCCGTCAGACCCAGCGACTTGCGGGTATCGCCGCCGGTGAATTCCAGCGGAATAACACCCATCCCCACAAGGTTCGAGCGGTGGATACGCTCAAAGCTTTCGGCGATCACCGCCTTAACGCCCAGCAAAGCAGTCCCCTTGGCGGCCCAGTCGCGGCTGGAGCCTGCGCCATATTGCTCACCGCCAAAGACCACCAACGGCGTTCCCTGCGCCTGATATGCCATCGACGCCTCATAGACCGAGGTCTGCTGACCATCCGGCCCCTTGGTATAGCCGCCCTCGACGCCATCCAGCATCTCGTTCTTGATGCGGATATTGGCGAAGGTGCCGCGCATCATGACCTCGTGATTGCCCCGGCGCGACCCGTAGGAGTTGAACTCGCGCGGTTGCACCTGACGGTCGGTCAGATATTTGCCCGCAGGCGTCTGCGTGGCAAATGACCCGGCGGGCGAGATGTGGTCGGTCGTCACCATATCGCCAAGGATCAGCAGCACCTTGGCCCCGTCGATGTTCGAGATTGTTCCTGGTTCTGGGCTCATGCCCTGAAAATAGGGCGGGTTCTGGATATAGGTCGATGTGGGCGGCCAGTCATAGGTTTCCTGCTGGGGCACCTCGACGTCTTGCCATTTCTCGTCGCCTTTGAAGACATCGGCATATTTCGATTGGAACGCCTCGCGGGTGACGGTCTGCTGCACCAGCTCGGCAATCTCGCTTTGAGTTGGCCAGATGTCTTTCATGAAGACGTCGTTGCCGTCGTTGTCCTGTCCAATCGGTTCCGAGGTCAGGTCGATATCCATCGTTCCTGCCAGCGCATAGACCACCACCAGCGGCGGCGAGGCCAGATAGTTGGCGCGCACATCCGGCGAAATCCGCCCCTCAAAGTTGCGATTGCCCGATAGGACCGAGGTGGCGACCAGATCGCCCTCGGCAATCGCCTCGGACAGTTCCTTTTGGATCGGGCCCGAGTTGCCGATACAGGTGGTGCAGCCATAGCCCACAAGGTTGAAGCCGATCTTATCCAGATCGGCTTGCAGCCCGGCGGCCTCAAGATAGGCCGACACAACCTGCGACCCGGGTGCGAGCGAGGTCTTGACCCATGGCTTGCGATCCAGCCCCAGCGCGGCGGCCTTACGCGCCACAAGTCCCGCGCCGATCATCACATAGGGGTTCGAGGTGTTGGTACAAGAGGTGATCGAGGCGATCACGACCTTGCCCGATTCCAGCGTATAGTCTTCGCCCTTGACGGCCACTTCCTTGCCCATCGGGCGCTTGAACGTCTCGGCCATTTCACGCTCGAACGCGGATTTGGCGTCGGTCAGGGCGACGTAGTCCTGCGGCCGTTTGGGCCCCGAGATCGCCGGAACGATGGTGCCCATATCCAGGCTCAGCGTGTCGGTGTAGATCGGGTTGTAATTCTCATCCCGCCAGAGCCCGTTTTTCCTGGCATAGGCTTCGACCAGCGCCAGACGGTCTTCATCCCGGCCGGTATTGCGCATATAGCGCAGGGTCTCGCCGTCGATCGGGAAGAACCCGCAGGTCGCACCATATTCCGGCGCCATGTTCGCAATGGTGGCCCGGTCGGCCAGCGGCAGACGGTCCAGACCTTCGCCAAAGAACTCGACGAATTTGCCCACCACACCCTTTTCACGCAGCATCTCGACGACTTTCAGAACCAGATCGGTGCCGGTGGTGCCTTCGACCATTGCGCCCGTCAATTCAAAGCCCACAACCTCGGGGATCAGCATCGAGATCGGCTGACCCAGCATCGCGGCCTCGGCCTCAATCCCGCCGACGCCCCAGCCCAAAACGGCCATGCCGTTGACCATCGTGGTGTGGCTGTCGGTGCCGACCAGCGTGTCAGGGTAGGCGACCTCATCCCCGTTTTGGTCGGTGTCCGTCCAGACGGTTTGGGCCAGATATTCAAGGTTCACCTGATGGCAGATGCCGGTGCCGGGGGGCACAACGCGGAAGTTGTTGAACGCCGACTGGCCCCATTTCAGGAACTGGTAGCGTTCCATATTGCGTTCATATTCGCGGTCCACATTCATCTGGAACGCGCGCGGGTTGCCGAATTCGTCAATCATGACCGAGTGGTCGATGACCAGATCGACCGGGTTAAGCGGGTTAATCTTTTGCGCGTCACCGCCCAGCCCTTTGATCCCGTCGCGCATCGCGGCCAGATCGACCACCGCAGGAACGCCGGTGAAATCCTGCATCAATACGCGGGCCGGGCGATAGGCGATCTCGCGTGGGTTTTTGCCGCCATTGCTGGCCCATTCGCCAAACGCCTTGATATCATCGACCGAGACGGAAAAGCCCGCATCCTCGAACCGCAGCATATTTTCCAGCACCACTTTCAGGGCGGCAGGCAAGCGCGAGAAATCGCCAAGCCCGGCCTCTTGCGCGGCGGGGATTGAATAATAGGCAATGGACTTGCCATTCACGCTTAGACTGCGGCGTGTCTTGGCGGTGTCCTGTCCGGTTTTGATGGGCATCAGGTGGCCTCCCTTTCAAATGACTTGGAAATTGGGATTCGCTATGGGTTTTCTGTAGCATGATTGTTTCCTGTATGGGCGCAGGAAACCCTTACCATTTATTTTGTATGCGGTGGTATGCAATTCAAGAGGCTTCTGTTGCGGTTTCTCAAGAAACCTTGATTGGTGGGTGAAGCGCAAAGAATGGTACACCATTCACGCAGGTTATCGCATCCAGACATAATAGTTATCAGCCCGAGGTCAGATATGATCAGAACCGCCGCCGTTGCCTCTTTGCTTTCACTTGTTTTGACCGCTCCTGTAGCGGCCGAAAGCGACCCGGTCGTGATCGAGCTGTTCACCTCACAAGGTTGTTCGTCCTGCCCGCCTGCCGACAAGCTGATGCACGAGCTGGTCAAGCGCGATGATGTGATCGGTCTGGCCCTGCATGTGGACTACTGGGATTACATCGGTTGGGAGGATGAATATGCCAAGCCCGACCACACCTTGCGCCAACGGGCCTATGCCCGTTGGGGGGGGCGCTCGATGATTTACACGCCGCAGATGGTCATCAACGGTCAGCAAGATGTTGTCGGCGCGAAATCGCAAGAGCTTGAACGGATCATCGACGCCCATCTGACCGCCGCGCCCGAGGCCGAGGTCGTGGCCGCACGTGTTGGAAACGAAGTGACTGTGGATGTCACCCCAGTCGACCTGCCAGGTGGCGGGACCTACGACGTGCGGGTGGTGCAGTATTCACCCATGCGCCATGCCTCGATCCGCCGCGGAGAGCTGGCGGGGCATGAGCTTGACTATGCCAATGTGGTCGAAGCCTGGCAGATGGCCGGGAAATGGGATGGGGTCGCGCCGCAGCAGTTTTCGGCGCAGCTGACATCGGATTTGCCCGCGGTCGTTCTGGTACAGATGGCCGGACACGGCCCGATTGTTGCGGCCGCTAAGGTCAAGTAATCAGGGCATGTCCTCGGGCTGCACCCCCAGCCCATTCCAGGTTTTCCACCGGCGGTGAATCCAGAACCACTGACCCATGTTCTTGCGAACCATGGCCTCAAGATCGTCATTGGTGAACTGAGTCATGGTTCTGGGGTCGGTGTGCTCGACCGGGTCGTGCAGGACGATTTCGAAATCAATACCGTTAGGTTGGCGTACAGCATAGCAAGGGATCAAAACGGCCTTGTATTTCATCGCCAATTCCGCGTTCAGCACCGAGGTGACAGCGGGCTTGCCGAAAAACGTCAACTCTTCACCGCCATGCGCGTGAAGATCGGACACAATCGCAATGATCCCGCCTTTCTTAAGCGTGCGAACCATTTCGACCATTCCTCGGCGACCCTGTTCGAACATCGGGGCACCGGTTTTGTAGAAAGCATCGACATACATATCGTTGAAGTACGGATTCGCCATACGGCGATACAGGCATCCAATGGGTTGCCCGCTGCGGGTTTGTAGGGCTATCCGCGCGGCAAGATAATGCCCAAAATGCGCCGTGATCATCATCACCGGCTTGCCTTGTGCAACCGCGTCGTCAAACGCGGCGATACCAGGACCAGAAATCTTAGCGTGGCTTTGGCGTTCGGTGAAGCCTTCGGGCGAAAAATGCTCCATTATCGCGCGCCCGGCATTGTCGGGTACTGCCTTGCAGATTCGGCTGACCTCTTCTTCCGGCAGCTCTGGGCAGGTCAGCTTGAGGTTGGTTCTCACGCGTTTTGTAAAGCCGACCACAGGTGCCAGAGCGCGCATGAGTGCGCCCATGGTTGCTATCCGCCGCTCGAAGGGCAACAGCCGCATTGCGCCGATTACGCCCCTCAGAAAAAGACCGGACACATAGTATTTGCCAAGCTCAAAACGGCTGAGTTCAGACTTTTCAACGGGCATTCGGGGTCTCGGCGGCTGCTTCGAATTGGATGTCAGACATACAAGCCGACGGTCGCAACCACAAGCGTCCAGCGAAACACGCTGAAGGCGGGGTCATTCTTCGGTTTCGTCTTCCACTAAAGAGATGGCACCGTCGTTCACCAGGGCGCGAATGGCGCCGACAATTTGTGTCATGGCGTCTTCACCCTCTGCCTGCTTGACCTTGCCGCGCTCAGCCATTTCTTCCCGCAGATTGTCTGCCATCCGCGAAGACATGTTGGTCAGAAGATATTCGACCGAGGCCTTGTCGCCTTCGGTATCGGCCCCTGCAAGGGCGGTGACAAGCACGGTTTGGTCGACACCCCGCAAGACTGCGGGAACATCCCTTGGCAAGATGCGGGCAGGGATATGAGCAAAGGTGAAAATCGATTGTCGCACAAGGCTGGCAAAATCGGAATCTTCTTCGTCCAATGCCGTTAGCAGGCCTTCGCGGGTAGAGGCCGCAGATTGATTTAGGATAGCGCCGATCCGTTCTCCGGGGCCGTCGTTAAAGGCGGTTGCTGGTCGTTGATCAAGCTGCGCCGCCAGAGACCAGCCAATCCGTTCAACAGCCTCGGGCGTGATATTGGTGGTTTTTGACACGGCGTAAGTGATGCGCCGCGCCACGGGGCCGGGCAGATGCCCCAGCATTTGCGCAGCCTTGGCGGTTTCCAGTTTGGACAGCATGACAGCGGCGATTTCGATGCTTTCGGCCTGCGCGATCTGAGCCAGATCTTCGGCTGGAATTTCCCTGAGACGCTGCCACGGATCACCGACCTGGCGTACACCGGCCACTTTGCGCAATCGTGCCGCTGTTGCCGGAGCGATCTTGCCGTTCACGGCGTCCAATGCGCCCGCCAATCCGTGAGGGAAGGACAAGCCAATACTTTCCAGAGCCTCGGCAAACTCGGCAGCGACGGCGTCCAGTGTTACGCGATCCACCAGCCCCATTTGCCCCAGCTGATGAGTCAGTTTTTCCTGTAGCTCGTCGGGAAGCTCCTCCAGCGGAATGTCGGCACCTTCGTTCAGCAATAGCCTGACAACGACGGCAGCCTTTTCCCGGCTGTTGAGTGCGCGTGGTACAACGCGCGGGGCATCGTCAACACTGTCGCTTGCGGAAGGTGTGGCCCCCGGTGCCACCTGTATCAATGTGTTTGTGTCCTGCATCTGCCTGCGGTGCCAAATTGCTGTTCCGCAGGCAGATTACAGAGAGTCGGGTAAAGAAAAGCTGAAGCTTAGTAGTTGAAGGTCAGCCCGGTGCGGATCGCCTCGCGCAGGGATGCCTCGGCCCAAGTACCCTCACCACCGCGTGCCTTGATCTCGCGCCATTGTTCGATGGCCAGATCAGTTTTACCCGCGGCCACAAAGCCCTGCGCCATATAGGACCGTGCAAGAATGTTGTCAGGGTTCGTCTTGATGGCGTCTTGGTAATAGGCATTTGCCAGTTCCAGCTTACCCATCTTGCGGAAGGTAAAGCCCCAATATGTCTGCACGCGATCATCGTCCTGATCCATGATGCGCAGAATGCTTTGGGCATTTTCAAATTGTCCGTCATACGCAAGTTCGCGCACCGCACTATACAGTTCGTCTTCCGAAAAGCTGGTTTTGTCGGGCTTTACGCAACGGCCACGGTCTTTGTCATACACCCGACCAAACAGGCATTTCTTTGTCGTGTTCGTTGTTTTGGGGGGACGGGTGTCGTTTCCACCCGCTGCATATACGGCGGGTGCGAATGCAAATGCCTGAAGGGCAATGGCAGAAGCTAGTACGAGGCGCATATTCCTACTCCGTTCTCTGGGCTGTTCTGATCAATCATAGTGCGATCTGACAAAAAGCTAACAACCGCAGGCTCGCTTTTATTCACGAGTAGGAAATAATTTCTTAGCCGCTGACGTTTTCTTTACAGCTGTGGCTTACCGCGTCCCAAGAGGTTCCGGGCGCACAGGACTGTGTTTGTTCCGTGTGCGCACCGCAAGCCAAAGCGGCGGTGGTCGAACTTGCCAGCGCCATCGCGCAGATAAGAGATCGGATCATTGTGTTTCTCCTGATTGGAAATACACAAGCATACTATCTGAATTTGGTCGAATTTTCAAAAGAACAAGGCCCGGATCCGCCAATGCAGTCCGGGCCTTTAAAAGGATTGATAATAGTCAGCTCACTCGCCGAAGACGCGGGCGAAGATCGTGTCTACATGTTTGGTGTGATAACCAAGGTCGAATTTCTCTTCGATCTCGGCGGGGCTGAGGGCGGCAGTGACATCCGCATCGGCCAGCAGTTCTTCTTTGAAATCAGTGCGATGTTCCCAAACCTTCAACGCGTTGCGCTGAACCATGGCATAGGCGTCCTCGCGGCTGACACCCGCTTGGGTCAGGGCCAGCAGAACCCGTTGGCTCATGACCAGACCGGGGAACTTGTTCATGTTCTCCAGCATGTTTTCAGGGAAGATCAGCATCTTGTCGATCACACCGGTCAGACGGGCCAGCGCAAAGTCCAGCGTGATCGTCGCATCCGGGCCAATCATTCGCTCAACCGAGGAATGTGAGATATCGCGTTCGTGCCAAAGCGCTACGTTCTCCATCGCGGGGATCACGGCGGCGCGGACCATGCGCGCCAGACCAGTCAGGTTTTCGGTCAGGACAGGGTTCTTCTTATGCGGCATAGCAGACGAGCCTTTTTGGCCCATCGAGAAGAACTCGGCCCCTTCCAGCACCTCGGTCCGCTGCATATGGCGGATTTCGATAGCGATGTTTTCGATGCTGCTGGCGATCACGCCCAGTGTGGCAAAGAAGGCCGCGTGACGGTCGCGGGGGATGACCTGCGTGCTTATCGGCTCGGGCACCAGACCAAGCTTGTCGCAGACATGTTCCTCAACTGCGGGATCGACATTGGCAAAGGTGCCGACCGCGCCGCTGATTGCGCCGGTTGCAATCTCGGCCCGCGCGTCGCGCATCCGGGACAGGTTGCGGTCCATCTCGGCGTAGAAACGCGCGAAGGTCAGACCCATGGTGGTGGGCTCGGCGTGGATGCCGTGGCTGCGGCCGATGCGTACGGTGTTCTTATGTTCGATCGCGCGGCGTTTCAGGGCGGCCAGCAGACCTTCGAGATCGGCGATCAGCAGGTCAGCAGCGCGAGTCAGCTGCACGTTCAGGCAGGTGTCCAGCACGTCGGACGAGGTCATGCCCTGATGCACAAAGCGTGCCTCTTCACTGCCGATATGTTCGGCTAGGTGGGTCAGAAAGGCGATGACGTCATGTTTGGTGACGGCTTCGATTTCATCAATCCGTGCTACGTCGAACTCCACATCCTTGGCTTTCCACACTGCCTCGGCGTTTTCGCGCGGGATCACGCCCAGATCGGCCATGGCGTCACAGGCATGGGCTTCGATCTCATACCAGATGCGGAACTTGCTTTCGGGCGACCAGATGGCAACCATTTCAGGGCGGGAATAACGTGGAATCATTGGCAGCGGCACCTTATTGTGATTTGGCAGGAGGCGTTGCGGCGGGGTTTAAACCCGACCCGCCACAGGAACAAGGTGCGAGTGCGCAGATGAGACGGTTTGCCCTGATTTTGGCTCTCTGGCCCGGTTTTGCCGCCGCGACCGAGTTCTGGCCGCTGACCGGAGATGAGATTCAGTCGACGTTGGCCGGGCAGACACTCAGCTACGCAGAGGGCGTAACGCAGAACTTCGAAGCAAGCGGAGTGACGCATTACTTCTCGGGGCGACCCAGTGCTGGACGTTGGGCGGTGCGAGAGGACAGGTATTGCTCGACCTGGCCACCGTCCGAGCTGTGGGCTTGTTATGACGTTTTGCAAAGTGGTTTGATCATTCGCTTCATTGATGACAATGGTGAAATCACGGATGGGTATCTGTCCGAATGAACGCACCCAGCGATTTGTTTGATTTTGAAGGCCAATGGACCTTAACCCGGACAATCCGCGATGCGCGGGCAGGGCAGGTGGTGCAGGCTGACGGAATGGCCGTTCTGCGCCGCGCCGATCACGGATTGGTCTATGACGAAGAGGTCACGCTGCGCATTCCGGGTCAGGCCGAGATGAAGGGGACCCGGCGCTATATGTGGCACGCGGATCGTGATGGGATCGCGATACATTTCGACGACGGACGGTATTTTCACCGGTTGAAACTAGGTTTGCAGCAGGTTGCCGATCACCATGATTGCGCACCTGACAGCTATGACGCGACCTATGATTTCAAGGACTGGCCGCGCTGGAATGTGCGTTGGGTCGTATCCGGGCCGCGAAAATCCTATGAAATGGACACGCAATACGTCCCGCGATAACGTAATCACCTTGAAGTGATCGCCCGGATTGGGCATTGCTGTAGCGGAATTCCGATCCGAATTGGGGAGAAGTGAAGATGAATGCAAACGTATTGGCCAACGCGATTGGCCCGCGTGAGGGCACAGCACTGCGCGTCAAGCAAGTGGTTCTGGTCGCGCTGGGCATCGTTGCCCTGGCCGTTGCCGCGAAAATCAAAGTACCGATGTTTCCGGTACCGATGACAATGGGCACCTTTGCAGTGCTGAGCATCGGCACCGCATATGGCGCGCGTCTGGGTCTTGTGACCATGCTGGGCTATCTGCTGATTGGTGCGTTGGGCTTTGATGTATTCGCGGGATCGTCGGCCGAGAAATTTGGCCTGACCTACATGATGGGTGGCACTGGCGGCTACCTTGTCGGCTATCTGATGGCGACCGTTCTGTTGGGCGCTTTGGCGGCACGCGGTTGGGACCGTTCGGTCGGAAAGCTGGCGCTGGCGCTGGTTCTGGCGAACGTCCTGATCTACGTTCCGGGCCTGCTGTGGCTGGGTCAGCTTTATGGCTGGGACCAACCGATTCTGGAGTGGGGTATGACTCCGTTCCTGGTGGGCGATGCGGTTAAACTGGCGCTTGCAGCCCTGTTGATCCCCGCTTTGTGGAAGCTGGTGGGCGACGCCCGCGCCTGATTTTCCGCACAACTGACATTTACGACCCGCGCTAGGAGCAATCCCGGCGCGGGTTTTTTGTTATGCCAAGACTGGACAAACCCGAAGATCACAGGTCAGTCTACGTTAAAAGAAACAATAGGTTATTTGGATATGTTTTTGCGATTGAGCTCTGCTTTTGCGGCGATATGGCTAAGCGCTGTTTCGGCCTTGGCCGAAACGCCGGTCACGTATACCGATAACGGGCGCGCGCTGTTCAGCTTTTCTGTGCCCGACTTTTGGGCGGTCCGCACCGGTGGCCCGCGCGAGATCGAGGATACCGAACTGGGTGATGCGCGTGCTGTCGCGCGGGTGATGGGCGTCCGGCCTGTGACCGATGATACGGTCTGGATCGGGTTCGTATCCCCGGCCGGGGTAGCCTCTATAGATGGCGGGCTGCGGTATTTGCAGGACGTTGACAAGTTTCTGGTTAAGTCCCCGGTTGTATCCGAGACCGTCTCGACGCGGATCGGCGGGCTGCCTGCACAAGTTATCCGTGGCACCGGAACCCGTGAAGGACGAGGGGTCAACTTTACCGCAACGGTGATCGACCTGCCGCGCGACCGTGTGGCCGTTGCTGTCGCTGTTCTGCGCGACGGCGCGGATCCGGCTTACGTGGACGACCTGAACGCGGTGTTCGACTCGTTCCGGGCAGCGCGGTGAGGAGAGTGGACATGACCAGTAAACTGATCAGAAGAACCTTTCTGGCGCTGAGCCTGGGCGCCGCCAGTTTCACGCTCTCGGCTTGCGACGGAGTCACCGTAGGCGTCGGCTACGGGTATGACCCGTTTTATGACTCGCTGCTATGGAACGACTATTATCACGATGTCGACGTCGATATTGATGTTGATCGCCCTGTTCGTCCAAGACCGCCTGAGGGGCGTCCCCCTGCGCGACCCGTGCCGCCAATTGGTAAACCACCCGCACGGCCCCGTCCGCCGGTTGCGAAACCTCCGGCACGACCGCGCCCGCCGGTCGCGCGCCCGCCAACCGCGCGCCCACCGATTCATCGCCCGTCGCCGCGACGGTGACGGGCGTCAAGCCAACAATTCGGTGGTGATCTGAGCCGTTCCTTCAAGTGTCCTGTGAACGGGGCATTTGTCGGCAATCTCAAGCAACCTTGCGCGTTGTTCCTGATCCAGTGGGCCTTCCAACCGGATTTTGCGCCGGAACAGATCGACTTTGCCGTCGCCTATCAATCCGGCGTCCTGCGCGTGGACCTTGTTGTGACAGACATCGACCGTGATACCAGTTAAGGGCCACCGTTTACGGCGCGCATACATCCGTATGGTCATCGAGGTGCAGGCCCCCAAACCTGAAGACACGAAACCGTAGGGCGACATGCCCCGGTCAGTGCCGCCATAGGACGCGGGTTCGTCCGCGATTGCGTGGTGTCGGGGGCCGGACTGAATATCCTGCAAAAAGCCATTCGGATCAGCCTCGGTCACGCGGACGATGCCTTCGGGCGCGCCGGGCGGCGGGGCAGGCGGGTGGAGCGCGACATAGCGCGTCACCCAGGCTGCGATAACGTCCGCAGCATATTCAGCGTCCGAGGCGCGGGTGATCAGGTGGTCGGCGTCGTCCAGCGTGACAAAGCTTTTGGGATGCTTGGCAGTCAGGAAAATCTTGCTGGCGTTGTCGATGCTGACCGTTTCGTCCAGTGGAGCGTGCAAGATCAGCAGCGCCGCCTTCAGCTCTTTGATGGCGGGCGTCATTGCGGATTCCGAGATATCGTCAACAAACGCCTTGCCAATGCGGAAGGGTCGCGCACCCAATGTCACCTCGGCCGAGCCTTCTTGCTCGATCTCGGGCAGCGCTGCTTGGAAATGGTGCGATACATGGCCCGGATCGGCAGGCGCACCCAGCGTAACCACGGCCTTAACGCTGGGAATTCCAGCGCGCGCGCGCAGAACAGCGGCGCCGCCCAGCGAATGTCCGATCAGCAGAGACGGTGGCATGTCGCGCCTTGCTAGGTAATGCGACGCCGCGATCAAGTCCTCGACATTGGATGAGAACGTGGTGTTGGCAAACTCGCCATCGGAATGGCCCAGCCCGGTGAAGTCGAAGCGCAGAACAGCAATACCCATCCCAGCCAGACGAGCAGCGATCCTGCGGGCGGCGGGAATGTCTTTGGAGCAGGTAAAACAGTGTGCAAACAAAGCGGTGGCCAGAACCGGACCGTCCGGCAGGTCAAAGCGCGCAGCAAGTTGGTTGCCGTCGTGACCGGCAAAAGTAATACGTTCGGTGGGCATGGCAGTTCCTTACGTCGCGAGTTGCCTTAATACTGTGGGCTTACTTGGGGTCGCTCAACCCATTTGTCATGGCCGTCACGGGAAGGTGAGGAAAGATCGCCCCTATAGATCATGGCAGTTAAAGCAGAGAAGTTGAAGCATCACCAATTGTGATGAATAGACTTTCAAATATTCGATTTATTAAAGGAAGAACCTTCCCCATCTTGGGCTTGTGAAGCAAAGCAGCCAAGGAGGCAATCATGGCACATGTCACTTCCGCACCCCGTGGCGCAACACTGCGCCCAGACATTCTGATCGTTATCGCGTTGGCGGGGGTTATCGGTTTTTCAGCCGGTCAGAACTGGCCGAACACGCACTCGGCCAGCGCAGTGATGGCCGAGGACTGGCATGGTAACGTCAAGCGTTCGACCTGGCCGGATTAAAAGGTCAAACGAGCCCCATCAATTGGGCGTCAAAGGGATAGGTCGAAAGGTTCTCATACCCGTCTTCGGTGATGAGAACCTGATCTTCCAGTTTGATCGAGAAGTCCCCGCCCACTTCGCCGACGGCGGCTTCGACGCAAAGGACCATGCCGGGCTCAAGAGGGTAATCATACGCGCCCGGCACTGCCTTGTCCGGATAAGCGACCAGAGGCCATTCGTCACACAGCCCCACCCCATGCATCAGGCAACCATATTTCTGCGCCTGAAACTTGTCGTCCAGTCGATGACTGTTGGCCGTCAGTTCTGGGATCACGACGCCGGGTTTCAGCATCTCCATATTGGTCATGATATGCTCATGGGCGTGCTGCATGGCATAGATCATGTCGGGTCGCGGTTTTTGATCACCGATCCACCATGTGCGTGAAATGTCGATGCAAATCCCGTACGAGCCGATAAGATCCGTGTCGAAGGCGATGATCTCGTTGGCTTGCGTAATGCGCGGACCACATTCCTGAAACCAAGGATTCGTACGCTGCCCCGAGGCCAGCAGTCGGGTTTCGATCCATTCGCCTCCGCGCCGGATATTTTCAGCGTGAAGAATAGCCCAGATGTCGTCCTCGGACGTCTTGCCGTCGCCCACATTGGCACGGGCAAATTTCTCCATCTCGGCGACGGCTGTTTCGCAGGCGTGGTTCGCGCAGCGCATCGCCAGAATCTCATCCGGTCCTTTGATGGCGCGGGTTTTTTCGGTGACCTCTTCGCCTTCCATGATCTCGAACCCTTGCGCTTCCAAAGCGCGCAGCCCGTGCAACATGATTTTGTCGACAGCCAGCCGCATGTTGCCGCCACTATGTTCTTCGATCAGGGCGCGTACTTCGTTTGAGAACACATCTGCCGCCACATCCACCTTGTCGCCACGGTCGAAATAGAACAGATCCGCGCCAGAGCGCTGTTCGCGTACCAAGGGGTTGAAAGTCGAAAGAAACGGAGAATTCTTGTAGTCCCAGATCACCATGTAGCCGTCCGCACATAGCAGCACGGCACGAAACGGGTTATGTGTGTTCCACAGCTGCATGTTTGTGCTGTCGGTCGCATAGCGGATGTTGAGCGGGTCAAACATCAGCAAGCCGCCATAACCACGATCAACGACTGCTTGGGTCAGACGTTTCCATCGATATTCGCGCATTGATGCCAGATTGGGCAGGGTCAGGCCAGCGGCCTCCCATTCGGCAAAGGCCAGTTGTGTTGGGCCTATCTCAATCCGGTCCAAATCGTTTGGCGTACCGTCGCCAAGGGTCGCGCCCTTTGTCGGGTCGATCTTTCGACCATCGCGGTAGTGAGTGTTCATGGCGGCCCTCCCTGCCTATTTATTAAGCGTGGAGAATCATTGCGCTGTCGTCTTGATATTTTGCGACGGTCGGCTCGTCGCTTTTTGACCGACAACAGAATGGCGTGGTGGTAAGTCGACCTCATGACGATTTTGCAAAGCTCGATCCCGTACGACCCTCTTTCGGAAAGGCCCCTGCCTGGCATCCAACCTACCAGCATGGAGACGTGGCTGCATCGTGATGATGCCTTCGCCGCACAGATGCAACATCGAGGGGCGTTGCTGCGTGATCGTCGCGCTGACGTTTTGGCGCTGGATCCCGCCGCCGAGCCTGCCGCGCAAGAAGTGTTGGATCTGGTGCTTCACCACGCTTATCCGGGGTGTTCTTGCACTGTCATTAGACCGGATGGGCAAGAGGTTTGCATTGATCGCAAACACCCGATGGAGACTCTTTGCAATTTGGTGCAGGAGGATATTTGCATCCTGCAAAAGCGGGGTGAAGAGCACGTTCTGACCGGTGCAATCCTGTGCTTTCCGGCCAGTTGGCGATTGCCCGAGAAATTCATGCGTCCGTTGATCGACATCCACCTGCCAGTGGACAGATATGACGAAAACGTCGCGCGCCGCGTGCAACGCCTGTTTGATGGAATTCAACCCGGCCGACCACTGTGGCGTTATAATGCTTTGTGGTACGACAACGCCGAGTTGTACCAGCCGCGCAGTGCTCAAGAACCACGCCACATCAAGGACCCCGGTACTGCACCTTATTTACGAAGCGAGCGCCAAACCCTGCTGCGTCTTCCCAAATCGCAGGCAGTCATATTTTCGATCCACACATACGTTTTGGCAGCAGAGCGTCTGCGCAAAATAGAAAACCCCGCCTGATGGCGGGGCCTCCTAGGAGGGTCTTGTTTTGTGAGTTACATGCCCAAAGCGTTGGCAACGCCCGCGAAAGCCCCGCTTGTGCTGAGAGCAGAGATCGCTACGGAATAGGCAAGTACCTGGGTGTTCAGGCGAAAGTCTTCGCCCCTTATCAGGTTCACAGCGGCCATTGAGGCCGCGATCGGGACAGACACACTGGCCACGGCACCGGTTAGTCCCCAACTGGTCAGTCGCAGGATGTCACTTGGTTGTTCGTGGTCGAGGGGGGGCGTGTCCTCCCGATCTATTGGCTGCTTGATAGGTTCTGTCCGAAAAGCGATGCTGAGCAACTGCTCATCCGACAACTGGATCGGCCGGGCTGCCGGAGGCGGCGCCTTTTTTTGTGGCTCGTCCAGTGGGTCTTCCTCAATAGTGTCCAGCTCCGCAAATGGGCCAGAAACCGCCTCGAAAACTTGCTTTCTATTCCGCTTTTTTTTAGCGGGGGGCAGAGTGTCAAATGCACTCATGAATTGTTCGATGGTCAGAACCGTGTTGGGCGATAGCCACTCGACCCGTTTGGTCGCGCAAATGTCGACCATGCGATACAGGATCACCACCAGCATTAGTTCTGAGATTTCAGTGTCATCCAGCAATTCTGAGACGGGAGACACAGTTATTGTCAGTCGATTTTGCGGCAAGGTCACGGCGGGGCGCTTAATCGTTTTCAACCCGGCCGCGCGGTCCACACGTTCGATCCGCGTCTCGCTTGCTGGCACCTGAGTGTCCAGAGTCAGCCGCACAAGATACTGGCTGCAAACGATGCTGGCTTCGGTGGAATCGAGAACGCTTTTACGCTCTACCAGATGGCCATAATCTTCCAAAGTCGCAGCCACAATCGCGCTGAAACGCTCGATCGCACCATCGGTCTCGCCGTCAAACTGCAGGCCACCATGATAGCTGTTCTTCGGAGTCACTGCGCATTCCTCTGCCGCATGTTGTGTCGAAATACAGCCTAGCAAGGAAAATAGGGCAGATTTGGGCGCTAATGGAAAAAAATCACAAATTGCAAAGATTGATTACGCTCAGGAAACCTAGGCATTTTGGGGGCCGTTTAATGTTCATGGCAAGAATGTGACCAAAATGTGGGGCAGTTGCGCGGAAATGTGGCCAGGGTCAGCCGTCGATTCGGGCAGCCATTATCGCGATCGATTGTTGGTACACGGTGGCGGCATTCCATTGCTGGATGACCGCAAAGTTCGGCTGCCCCGGTTGGTAGCCGCGCCCCGGTTTCCAACCCTTTTTGCGCAAAAAGTTGGCTGTCGATGCCAGCGCGTCAGTCATGTTGTAAAAGTCGACGTTACCGTCACCTGTTGCGTCGACTCCATAGGTCAACGCATTGCCGGGTAGAAACTGTGTGTGCCCCAATTCGCCATGTTTCGCGCCCTTGGTGGCTGTCGTAATGCTGCCTTGATCGACCAGTTTTAGGGCACCAATTGCGTGGGGAATAAAGAACTCGGACCGACGACAATCATAGGCCAGCGTGGTGATAGCCGATACAACCTGACTGTCGCCCATAAAACCACCAAAGCCCGTTTCCATCCCATGGATGGCAATAAGAACACCTGCGGGCACTCCGTATTGCCGTTCGAGAGTGGCGTAAAACTGAGGGTTTCGTGCTTTTCGTTTGCGCCCTTGCGCGACGATTGTATCTGCTCCGCGTACTTGCATGAATTTGTCTAACGAGTACTTAAAGCTTTTCTGATTACGGTCTGCGGCAATTGTTCGGGTGGCATAGGTCGTTTGGGCCAATGCCTGAAGCCCCTTTTTCTTGACGCCAGCACGTTTTGCCTGTCGCGAGAAGTCCTTTTTCCAGGCTTCAAACCCGGCGCTGGTGTTTCCGCATTGGGCAGCAAGCCCAGCTGTAGGAAGGAAAACGGTCAGAGCAATTGCTAAGCGCAACATCATAATAATCCCAAAATACACACCCCAACCTTACGATGCGTCTTTGGTCTGGCAAAGGGCTTAGTACAGGTCCAACTCTCCGCTGTGCTTGAGGGCCTCAAACCACTCATCCGGCGTTTTGTTGATCTTGGCATGTTTGACCATCATGGCGTTCATGTTCGGAAGGTTGGACGAGTCCGGCCAGTCCTCGGGGCTCCACAGGTTCGCGCGGATCACGCATTTAGGGCAGTGCGCAAAAACAGTTTGCACCTTAATCAGAAGTGCAAGTTTGGGCGGTCGGGCTTGCACAGTCATCGAGGCCAGTAGTTTTGGATCAGCGCATATTTGGGCAGTTCCTCGGATACGCAGCGTCTCCATCTTTCCTGGCACGAAGAAGATAACACTGGCGCGTGGGTCTTTCAGGATGTTGTGAAAGGTATCCACCCGTTTGTTGCCGGGTCGGTCAGGGATGGCGATCAAGTCGTCCGACAGCACCTGAACAAAGCCACATGGATCCCCACGCGGGGATACATCCAGATGCCCGTCCGGATTGGCCGAGGCGATCAGGCAGAACGGTGAGGTCGCGATGAAGTCGCGGCACATCTGGTCAAGCGCGGGCAGTTCCTTGGCGATGATCTGGGGCAGGGGAGCGCCGGTGATCCGTTCCAGTTCTTCGGGTGTGGTCACGAAGTTGGTGAATTCGGCGTCCATGCGATCTCCTCCTGTCGCTAGTGTGGAAGATCACCCGGAATGAGACAAGGGCGCCCGGTTGGACGCCCTTGAAAGAACTTTCATCGAAAATTCTTGGATCAGCAGCTGTAGTACATGCCGTATTCTACAGGGTGCGGTGTGTGCTCGTAGGTTTCGACCTCTTCCATCTTCAGCGCGATGTAGCCGTCGATCTGGTCTTTGGTGAACACGTCGCCTTGCAGCAAGAAGTCGTGATCGGATGCCAGAGCTTCCAGCGCTTCGCGCAGCGAACCACATACGGTCGGGATGTCGGCCAGTTCTTCGGCCGGCAGATCGTACAGGTTCTTGTCCATGGCTTCGCCCGGATCGATCTTGTTCTTGATGCCGTCCAGACCAGCCATCAGCAGAGCAGCAAACGCCAGGTAGGGGTTCGCGGCTGGGTCGGGGAAGCGGGCCTCGACGCGCTTGGCTTTCGGGCTTTCGGTCCACGGAATACGGACACAACCCGAACGGTTACGGGCCGAATAGGCGCGCAGAACAGGTGCTTCGAAACCGGGGATCAGACGCTTGTAGCTGTTGGTCGACGGGTTGGTGAAGGCGTTCAGGGTCTTGGCGTGCTTCAGGATGCCGCCAATGAAGTAGATCGCTTCGTCCGACAGGTCAGCGTACTTGTCGCCAGCGAACAGAGGTTTGCCGTCTTTCCAGATCGACATGTTCACGTGCATACCGGTGCCGTTGTCACCTGCGATCGGCTTCGGCATGAAGGTGGCCGATTTGCCGTAGGCATGTGCAACGTTGTGGATGACGTATTTGTACTTCTGCAGCTCGTCGGCCTGCTTGGTCAGGCTGTCAAAGATCAGGCCCAGCTCGTGCTGGCAGGACGCAACCTCGTGGTGGTGCTTGTCCACTTTCATGCCCAGACGCTTCATGGTCGACAGCATTTCCGAGCGCAGGTCTTGCGCTTCGTCAACGGGGTTCACGGGGAAGTAGCCGCCCTTAACGCCCGGACGGTGGCCCATGTTGCCCATCTCGTATTCGGTGTCGGTGTTCCACGACGCGTCGGTCGCATCAACTTCGTAGGATACCTTGTTGATGCTGTTCGAGAAGCGGACATCGTCAAACAGGAAGAATTCTGCCTCGGGGCCCATGTAGGCAACGTCACCAATACCCGATGCTTTCAGGTAGGCTTCGGCTTTCTGGGCGGTGCCGCGTGGGTCACGCTCATAGGCTTCGCCGGTGTCGGGCTCAACGATCGAGCAGTGCAGGCAGATGGTCTTTTCTGCGTAGAACGGATCGACATAAGCGCTTTCGGTGTCGGGCATCAGTTTCATGTCCGATGCTTCGATCGACTTCCAGCCAGCGATCGACGAGCCGTCGAACATGAAGCCTTCTTCCAGGAAGTCTTCGTCAACCTGGTCCGACATGATGGTGACGTGCTGAAGCTTGCCGCGCGGGTCGGTGAAGCGGATGTCGACGTATTCTGCGTCTTCATCACGGATCAGCTGAAGAACTGCGTCCTTGCTCATACTCTATTTTCCTCTGATTGGAGTGTTCGATTACAGCGCTTCCGAGCCGGTTTCACCGGTCCGGATGCGAATGGCTTGCTCAACGGGCGACACAAAGATCTTGCCGTCGCCGATCTTGTCGGTCTTAGCGGCCGAAACGATGGCGTCGATGGCAGCATCGACCTGATCGTCGTCCAAAACGACCTCGACTTTCACTTTGGGCAGAAAGTCGACGACATATTCCGCGCCACGATAGAGTTCGGTGTGGCCTTTCTGACGGCCAAAGCCTTTGACCTCGATCACACTGAGACCCTGGACGCCTACGTCCTGCAGCGCCTCTTTTACTTCGTCCAGCTTGAACGGTTTGATGATCGCTTCGATCTTCTTCATACCGGGCTCCCTTTAACTCTTGTAAGGATGGCAGTGATCACGTCTAAGATCGGGCGGCAATCGGATTGCGAATTTGGCCCCGTTTGGCTGTTGGGAAAATGGGCTTAGGTTTAAATTTTAATCAGGTTGCACAAAAAGTAATCGAAATTGAATCGACCGGGAATTTTGAGATGACGAAACTGCTGACGGCTGCTCAGATGCGGGCCATCGAACAGGCCGCGATTGAGTCTGGTGAGTTGACCGGACTGGAGCTAATGGAGCGGGCCGGGCAGGGCGTTGTCGACGCGATTTATGAGGAGTGGCCCGAGTTCAAGGATCGAGGGGCCAGCCCCTCGAGCTCCCCCTCGAGCTCCCCGAGGTATTTGAGGCCAGATGAAAGGGATCCGCTGCGCGCCGTGGTGTTGTGCGGGCCAGGGAACAATGGCGGTGATGGGTTTGTTGTTGCGCGTCTGCTGCATGCGTTGGGGTGGAACCTTGAGGTGTTTCTGTACGGGGATGCTGAGAAGCTGCCGCCGGATGCGCGAGTGAATTATGAGCGTTGGATGGAGTTGGGGGCCGTCAAAGCTCGAAAGATTGATCCACCACCCTTGGTGGATGAGTATCTGCCTTTCCCGGATCATTTGGACCTGATTGTCGATAGCTTGTTTGGAACCGGTTTGACTCGTCCTTTTGGGGGGGCGTTTAGCCTTTTGGCTCAAGAGGCGGTGAAAACTTTGCTAACAAAGAAAGGTGTTCGGGTTGTGTCCGTAGACACACCGAGTGGATTGTGCGCAGACAGCGGTCGGGCGATAGGCTCCGCAATTTCGGCTGATTTGACCGTTTCATTTCATACTAGAAAGATTGGTCATCTAATCGCGGATGGTCCCCGATATTGTGGGAAGACTGTTGTGGCTGGCATTGGGCTGCCGTCACTGGAAAAGCCTGATTCAGCGGCCCGAAGTGCTTTGGTTAAGCTCTACGATCAGGAAAAACTGGTTCGGGTGCTGTGTACGGAAGCAGATCAAAGCAACTTGCCACAGTATCTCTTCAAAAAGCTTTACGAGCATAAATACTCCCACGGTCACGCCCTGATCCTCTCAGGCGGCGCTGCGCAAACTGGAGCTGCGCGGTTAGCGGCGAGGGGGGCTTTGCGGATTGGGGCTGGGTTGGTGACGCTTGGGGTGCCGGGCTCGGCTCAGATGGAGGTGGCGGCGCAGGTGACGGCCGTGATGGTGCAACGCGTTGATGGGGCCGAGGGGTTTGCGGATGTGCTGGGCGACGAGCGGTTGAATGCGCTGTGTCTTGGGCCTGGAATGGGGTTGGAGCGGGCGCGCGAACTGGTGCCGGTTGCGTTGCAGGCCAAGCGGTCGACCGTGCTGGATGCGGATGCTCTGACGGCGTTTGCAGATGATCCGGCGGCCCTGTTTGGGCAGTTGCACGAGAATTGCGTTCTGACCCCGCATGGGGGCGAATTTGCGCGCCTGTTCCCGGATATTGCCGAGAAATTGGCGGCTACGCCAACCAAAGGCCCGGCCTATTCCAAGGTGGACGCCACGCGCGAAGCCGCCAAGCGGGCGAGGTGTGTGGTTCTGTTCAAGGGGCCAGACACGGTGATTGCCGCGCCGGATGGGCGATGTTCGATCAATGCTGCTGTCTATGATCGTGCTGCACCTTGGTTGGCTACGGCCGGGTCAGGGGATGTTCTGGCAGGGTTCATCACGGGCCTTTCGGCGCGCGGGTTCAGTCCGATGCAGGCGGCGGAAACGGGCGCTTGGCTGCATGTGGAATGCGCGTGCAACTTTGGTCCGGGTCTGATCGCCGAGGATTTGCCCGAGCAGTTGCCTACTGTTTTGAAAAAGATCGAAGCCTGATCCGCTTTGAGGCAGGCTTGTATTGCTGTCTGTCTCTTCCGCGTCGCGGGAACCTAGTCACCAACAATTTTAGACAAAAGACGGTCAAAACAAGGCTGATCGGGCAGTTGCCTCTTGCACGCGGGGGGCTGGGCAAATAGAAGGCGTCAAATTTGCCCGGCGCGCCGTTTTGCGCGCCCCGAATCCTATGGGGACTACCATAATGCAGGTTACCGAGACGCTGAACGAAGGTCTGAAACGCGGCTATAACATTGTCGTATCCGCCGCCGAGCTGGACGACAAAGTGAATGAGAAACTGGTTGAAGCGCAGCCAGAAGTCGAAATGAAGGGTTTTCGCAAAGGCAAGGTGCCGATGGCGCTGCTGAAAAAGCAGTTCGGCCAGCGTCTGCTGGGTGAAGCGATGCAGGAAAGCATCGACGGTGCGATGAACAAGCATTTTGAAGACAGCGGCGATCGTCCGGCCCTGCAGCCCGAGGTCAAGATGACCAACGAGGACTGGAAAGAAGGCGACGACGTCCATGTCGAAATGTCCTATGAGGCTCTGCCCGCGATCCCCGAGGTTGACCTGAAATCAGTCGAGCTGGAAAAACTGGTCGTCAAAGCCGATGACGCAGCCATCGAAGAGGCGCTGAACAACCTGGCCGAAACCGCGCAGGATTTCAAAGCGCGCCGTAAAGGCTCGAAAGCCAAGGATGGCGACCAGATCGTATTCGACTTTGTCGGCAAGGTTGACGGCGAAGAATTCGAGGGTGGCTCGGCCGAAGACTACCCGTTGGTTCTGGGCTCAAACAGCTTCATTCCCGGTTTCGAAGAGCAGCTGGTTGGCGTTAAAGCCGAAGAAGAAAAAGACGTTAACGTCACCTTCCCGGCTGAATACGGTGCCGAGCATCTGGCCGGAAAAGACGCTGTTTTCACCTGCACCGTGAAAGAGGTGAAAGAACCCGTCGCTGCAGAAGTGAACGACGAGCTGGCCACCAAGTTTGGCGCTGAAGACCTGGATGCCCTGAAGGGCCAGATCGCCGAGCGTTTGGAAGCCGAATATGCTGGCGCTTCGCGCGCAGTCATGAAGCGTGCCCTGCTGGATGCGCTGGACGAGAAAGTCTCGTTCGACTTGCCGCCGTCGTTGGTTGAGGCGGAAGCCAAACAGATCGCACACCAGCTGTGGCACGAAGAAAACCCGGACGTTGAAGGTCATGACCACGATCCGATTGAACCCACCGACGAGCACAACACATTGGCCGAGCGCCGCGTGCGTTTGGGCCTGCTGTTGGCCGAGCTGGGGCAGAAAGCCGAAGTTGAAGTCACCGATGCCGAGATGACTCAGGCGATCATGAACCAGGCACGTCAGTACCCGGGTCAGGAACGTCAGTTCTTTGAGTTCGTGCAGCAGAACGCTCAGATGCAGCAGCAACTGCGTGCCCCGATTTTTGAGGACAAGGTCATCGACTACATTGTCGAGCTGGCTCAGGTCACCGACAAGGACGTCAGCAAAGACGACCTGCAGAAAGCTGTCGAGGCTTTGGAAGAGGAATAATTCTCTTTCGCCCCTTTCGGGCAAGCAAGATAAAACGCGGAGCCGTCTGGAAACAACGGCTCCGCTTGAGTGGCTTACGCTATGAGGTGAGGGGGTCAGGCCTCATGAGCGAAAGCGCGGGGGGTACTCAGCAGAGCGAACTTCTGCTCTGGCGTAAACTTATCCGAAAGTTCTTCAATCAGCCTCAGAACAGCGTCAACTTCGTCTTTCGAGGTGGCTGCACCCATTTGTTCCACAAAGTACTTTTCGAGCTGATTGAGCGGCTTACGGTCGTAGTTTGCAGCCTTGGGCGCTGCTTTGGTCGTGTCGAACAACGTGCGTGCTTGTTCGTCGCTTAGAAACACATCGTGCGCGATTCCTGCATATTTCCGAATTCCGGAAATCCTTTCGTCCGAGCAATCCATAAGTGCGGCCATGGCAACAACTTTGCCCATTGGTTTGGCAGAGCCTAAATAGTCATACGGAGCGTTACCAGACCGTTGCAGAACCCGGTTCATGACAGGATCAATCACAGCGATCGAATCCAGCACTCCTGCCATCTTTGCGTATTCGAACGACCCTATCATGACCTCGCTGGTTACGTACGAGACCGAGTTTTCGCCCCTGCCACGCCCCAGTTTCTTTGTGTCGACGCAAAAACGGGTTGCTTCCCACACTTGCGCGCTGCGCAGAGGCGGTTCGCCGTCCAGGATCGAGTTAAACACGTCTGCCAGCATATGTGGCCCCGTGGTCTGCAGCAACCGCATGCAGCCTACGACGTCCCCCTCGTCGTTTAGGCTGACCACGTGTGCAGGATTAAGCGTATCAAATTTGTCGACTTCCCGACCGTCGCGGATGTTCACATCCCACCCCAAGCGGTCGCCGAAAACGCGCGCGCGCAGTTGATACATTTCGTCCAAGACGTCTTTGAATTTATATTGGTTTATACCATCAATCACGATGATCATTTCCATCCCCCTACAGATTGGTTACCGTGAATGGAAAATTAACCAAGTTATGATCTGAGACTATTGGGGGTTTCCCGTAGAGAAGCGGTTTTTTGGTTAACCAGGGGCGATTATTCCAAGTCCTATGGCGCGACCAATCGCCTGTGGCGTGGTCAAAGCCCCGAGTTTCTCGCGGCCGGACCTAACGTGAACTTCAACTGTGCGGTGCGAGATCGAAAGAATATCGCCGATGTCCTGTTGCGACTTCCCTTCCGCTACCCATTGCAAAATCTCTTTCTCACGCGTGGACAGGGTTGGCAGATACAGGGCTTTTGCCAAAAGCCCGGACTGCATGACGGTGTCATGCGCCTGGACTGCCGCCAACTGCAGGTCTCCCATAACGTGTCGCTTCAGTCTTTCCCATTCCTCATCCGAGCAGTTGCGGGTCACGTTCAGCAAGCCACATTCGCCATAGGGACCCCGGACCGGAACGGTCAGCCCCCGCGGGGTAATTCCAAAGTCGTGGGCATCTTTGAAAACCGTGTGAAACTTTTCATCTTGGCTAAAACGACTCCAGTCCACCGGTGCGATGCTAAGCATGGATTGGTACAAAGTTGGATCGAAGTGATGAAACCCTTGGCTTCCGTAGTGGATCTTCCATTCGTCGGGGTAATTTGCATAGCCCTGAACATCCCCTTTGACGGGGTTGAAAGTTGCATAGGATGCGTAATCAAAGCCAAGTTCGTTGCAAACGGCATTGATAATGTCCGCCGCAGACCTTTCTTCTTGTTCGATCCTGGCTAGGTCGATGAGCTTCAAGTGTCTAACCTTCGTGATAACTATCCTCTCCCCAGAGCATAGTCGTATCTGTCCAAATTAAAGCATACGTTGCGTCACCTTGATGATGTGACGCGAGCAAATAGTTCGCTTTGCATGGTGTTAATGCAGTGAAATGGCAATAGATACGTAGGAATTGGCCTGTTTTTGCAGCGGTATTTTGCGGATTGTTGCCGACTGCAGGACAAGTTGTCTCACTCGGGTTTCAACCCAGTCTCGACCAGCAATCCGCGGGCCTTGGCCTCAGGCCAATAGCCCTTGGCATAAAGGAAAATCGCGCGCTGCTGATCGCCGTCGGACAACAACCATGCTCCGCGTAGGTATTTGCCCGCAAATTCCAGATTGGTATCGGCGTCCAACAGGCCCTGTGGGTCACCACTGTAACCCATGGACCGGGCTGTTGCCGGAAGGATCTGCAACAGGCCATAATAGGGACGGTTCACCGCCCACGGCCGGTGTGTGCTTTCTCGGATGGCGAGCTTGTGAACCAACTCTCGCGGGAGCTCGTAGTGATCGGCCCATTTGTTGATCGAGGCCCGCAACTCGGGCGTCTCATTGGGATAAAGCGGAGGATCAAATGCGGCACGTGTCGGGGTGTCCGGGCTTCCGCATGCAGCAAGAGGCGCGGCGAGCAACAGGGCAATCAGATTACGGCGCATGATTTTGGTCATCGAGATCTCCGGCGTTTGTCGCGATACTAGGAAACTTGGTTTCGTCCGCAAGGGTAGCGGAAGATTCCGGCTGAAATATGCCGTTGGGACCTTGAATGAAAAAAGGCCGCGCATGATGACGCGGCCTTTCTCAAATCCAGTGAAGAAGATCAGGCTTTTGCTTCGTCTTCTTCCGCAGCTGGTGCTTCGTCAGCAACCAGGTCATCGTCGTCCGACGCGGCCGAACCGATGTCGTCGAACAGCTCGGCGATTTCGAATTCAGCGGCTGCTTCTTCTTCGGCAGCCAGTTCCTGGATCGACTTGCCCGAAGCTTGCAGTTCGGCTTCTTCTTCCGAACGGGCGACGTTCATCTGAATCTCGACTTCGACCTCGGGGTGCAGTTTGACTGCGAGCGAGTGCAGACCCAGTTCCTTGATCGGTGCGATCAGGGCGATCTGTTTCTTGTCGACGGTGAAGCCAGCTTCGGTCGCGGCCTCTGCGGCGTCACGCGGAGTCACCGAGCCGTACAGAGCGCCAGCATCCGATGCCGAGCGAATCACGATGAACTGCTGACCGTCCAGCTTTTCAGCCAGTGCTTCAGCTTCTTTCTTGGTTTCCAGGTTGTGCGCTTCAAGCTGCGCCTTGCGGGCTTCGAACGAGGCGATGTTCGACTCGGACGCGCTCAGGGCTTTGCCTTGGGGCAGCAGGAAGTTACGGGCGTAGCCGGGCTTGACGTCAACGACGTCGCCCATCTGACCCAATTTCGCAACGCGTTCCAGCAGGATAACTTGCATGTCAGTCTCTCCTTACTTAACGGCGTAGGGCAGCAGGGCGAGGAAGCGGGCGCGCTTGATAGCACGGGCCAGTTCACGCTGCTTTTTCGCCGAAACGGCGGTGATGCGCGAAGGTACGATCTTGCCACGCTCAGAGATGTAGCGCTGCAGCAGACGGGTGTCTTTATAGTCGATCTTCGGCGCGTTATCGCCCGAGAACGGGCAGACCTTGCGGCGGCGGAAAAATGGTTTTGCGGCCATGGTTTAATGTCCTTTCGTCAGGCGTTGATCAACGGCGCTCGCGGCGGCCTTCGCGCTCGTCGCGCTTCTGCATCTGGACCGAGGGGCCCTCGGCATGTTCGTCGACCTTGATGGTCAGAACGCGCATGACGTCTTCGTGCAGGCGCATCAGGCGCTCCATTTCCTGAACCGCGCCAGCAGGCGAGTCGGTTTTCAGGAAGGCATAGTGGCCTTTGCGGTTTTTGTTGATCTTGTAGGCCATCGTCTTGACACCCCAGTACTCGCTTTCGACGACGTTGCCGCCGTTGTCAGCCAGAACGGTGCCGAAGTGTTCGACGAGGCTTTCTGCCTGCGCGTTGGACAGATCCTGACGCGCGATCATTACATGCTCATACAGTGGCATGTGCACTCCTGTTTATATCAAGGCGCATTTCATAGGCGGGGCCATCTGGTCCTTCGCGACCCTGCCACGAGAGGCTGCGCGATTCATACGATTAGCGAAGGATGGCCCCGTATACACGTTTATTGCGACGGGGCAAGTCCCGTCACATATGCCTTGGTGAAGTCGTGCTATTTTCACTGCGACGCCCAATTCCTGACGCTTTTCAATTCGATCTTAACTCTCATACCGGGACAATAACCGGACACACCGGACCCAAGTCGGCAACCTGAGAAACAGGGTGAGAGAAATGACCGCGATTAATACGAATACACTCGAACAGACCGCGTCAAACGCGAGTTTTGAGAAATCCGTTCCAGTTCTGATCGCGTTCGCGCCGAACTGGAAAGTCCGCATGATCCTGGCGCGCATGGTTGGTGCGTTCCTGATTGTGATGGCATTTTCAATGTGGCTCGCTCCGGGCTCTGCCATGGCCACCGAAGTCTGGCCGATCAAACTGGCCGCGTCGCTTGCCTTTCTTGTTGTCGGTGTCAGTCTTCTGACCATTCAGGTGATGGATGCCCGTCCTGATGCGTATTTCGATCCGATCCGCCGTGAGGTGCGCGTTTTGCAAAAGAACGAAAACGGTCGGCCCCAGACTGTTCTGCGCCGCAGCTATGATACGCTGGGTGGTGCCAAGTTCAGCGATGATCAGGTCGAGCTGTTCGACGTGGACGGCAGCTTGTTGATGAAGCTGCCGTTGCAATCGGCGGATGTCAGCCGAGCGCTGAAGGGCCAACTGAGTGGAAGTGTAACAATCTTCGCCTGATTTTTATTCTGTTCATATAGGAACAGAAGTTGTGAGAGAATAAAGCTTGTGTGCCGCCCTTGGGCGGCACATTTTTGTTATCGAGCAACCCAACAGGTTTGCATCCACAACAATGCGGAGTTTGTCATGAAATCCACCCTTCTTGCTGCTGCACTGGCCGTGTCGGCGACTTCGGCGTTTGCCAGCGCCGAGAAATACGTTCTGGACCCAAGCCACAGCCAGGTCATCTTCAACTACAATCACCTTGGTTTCTCGACGACCTATGGCATGTTCTCGGGTTTTGAAGGCGAGATCATGTTCGATCAGGAAAACCCGGCAGCGTCCAGCGTGTCTGTGTCTATGCCAGTCGTTGAGATGTTCACCGGTTGGAAACCGCGTGAAGATCACTTTATGACCGAAGATTTCTTTGGCGTGACCGAAGGCGACCTGATCTCATTCACGTCGACCGGGATCGAAGTTACTGGTGAGAACACCGCCAACATCACCGGAGATCTTACCATGAACGGCGTTACCAAGTCGGTCGTGCTGGACGCCAAACTGAACCAAGTCGGAGAACACCCGATGGCTGGCAAACCTTGGGCCGGTTTCGACGCAACAACCACTCTGATCCGCAGCGATTTTGATCTGGGCCAGTTTGCCCCGTTCGTCAGCGACGAAGTTCAAATCCAGATTTCGGTTGAGGCGCAGAAAGCAGAATAAACCGCTTTTATCTGTTGAAATTGAAACCGCCGGAGTGCAGGCTCCGGCGGTTTTCTTTTACTCGCCGCGTGCCGCGATCAAGTCTACCAAAACGATGACCGTGAACCCCAGTGAGTCCTCGGTAGGCTGCGAGGTGCCGACGTCGAAATCCATTCGGTTCAACTCCAACTTGCCGGACACTGTGGCGGTATCTTCCTGCAGATTCAGAGTGAAGGGCAACACCACGTCGACAGATTTGTCGCGAATGGTCAGAGGCCCGCGTGCCTCGTACCCGGTTTCGGTCTTGAACAGATCGGCTGTGAATTGCGCCGTAGGGAATTGCGCGCTGTCGAAGAAATCAGCCCCCATTGCCTGTCCGCTGACTGTGCCGAGGCTTAGAGAAGGGATTGAGATCGTTACATTAGCCGATCCAGCCAAACCGGGTTCCGCTGGGTCGTCAAACGCGATGGCAGCAGTCCAGTCGGCGAAACTGCCAGTTACGGGACTGCCTAATTGGCTAATGGTGATACCCAATGTGCCTTCTTGTACCTGCCACTCCGATTGTACCTCGGCCAGTTCGGCGGTGTCGGTATGGGCGTGAGAGTGATGGCTGAATGCGCCGATTCCCCAGCCGCCGATCAACACGGCACCCCAGACAACCAGCGCGGCAAACGCCGGTGTTGCCGAATGATGCTGAGCTGGAGGTTCCGGTGACTGCGCAGAACCGGGCAGCATACGCCTCAACGTGCTGTCCTTGTCGATGACATGGTGTTTCACCGCCCCGGCAATGTGCAGCACTAGAGAACCGCCAAGCGTCCATACGAAAAGCCAATGTAGGCTGGCGGTGAATTCGGCCAGATGCTCGGATTTGGGGACCAAAGGCAGGTTTTGCCCAAATGGCCAAAGGATCGGCGCAAATCCCTCGGCCGCCGCGTGGTGAATCCATCCGGTCAGCGGCACCAATACCAATGAGCCGTACAGTAGCCAGTGTACGGTTTCCGCGGCAAAAGCTTCGGGCTTGTTGTCGGCGTTCAGAAGGCCGGGTTTGGTTTGCGTCAGGGCCCACAGGATGCGTGCGAGGGCGACGAAAAAGACGGCCACGCCGACAGTCTTGTGTAGCGAGAACAGGCGCGCTGCACGTGAGATGTCATCTTCTGTCGTTGGGACGTTCGGATCATAGATCGCCTGAGCCAGTTCGTTGGCAAAATACCCCAGAGGGAACGCGGTAAAGATCAGCAATGCGGTCAGCCAGTGGAAGGCCTTGGTGACACTGCCATAGCTTGAGAATGTATTGGTCGAGGGCATCTGGCGCTCCGGGGGTTAGGTGGCTTTGCTCAAACTAAAGCCATGGGATCAGGACTCAAGGGGGCAGGGCGCACAGCTACGGTGCCTTTGTGCAGAGATCAGGCAGTGCTTGTGCCGCGCGGTTACACAGTTTACACCCCGCCGCAACCTAACGTCATCCAAGAGGTTGCAATGACACGCGCATTTGTTTTCCCGGGGCAAGGTGCCCAGACCATCGGAATGGGCAAAGCTCTGGCCGAGGCTTACCCTGCCGCACAGGCGGTGTTTGACGAGGTGGACGAAGCCTTGGGCGAAAAGTTGAGCAGCCTGATCTGGGACGGTGATATTGCCGAGCTGACCCTGACGCAAAACGCACAGCCGGCACTGATGGCCACGTCCATGGCGGCGATGCGGGCGCTGGAGGCCGAGGGCGTCTCGATCACAGATGCAGTCTTTGTTGCCGGGCATTCGTTGGGGGAATATTCCGCGCTGGCCGCTGCTGGTGCGCTGACGGTTGCGGATACTGCGCGTCTTCTGCGCACCCGCGGTCAGGCGATGCAAAGCGCTGTGCCAGTGGGCGAAGGTGCGATGGCGGCGATCCTTGGGCTGGACCTTGAGGCTGTGCGCGCCGTGGCGGATGAGGCCGCGCAGGGTGAAGTCTGTCAGGCCGCAAACGACAATGACCCGACACAGGTTGTGGTCTCTGGCGCGAAGGCTGCTGTGGAACGCGCGGCCGAGATTGCCAAGGAAAAGGGCGCCAAGCGCGCGGTCATGCTGCCTGTCAGCGCGCCCTTCCATTGTGCCTTGATGCAGCCTGCTGCTGACGTGATGGCCGAAGCTTTGGCAGGGGTTGAAATCAAAGCGCCTGCCGTGCCGCTGATTGCTAACGTGCGCGCCGAAGCGGTCAACGCCCCTGACCTGATCCGGCAGTTGCTAATCGAGCAGGTCACCGGCTCGGTTCGCTGGCGTGAAAGCGTGCAGTATATGGCCGCGCAGGGCGTGACCGAGACGTGGGAGATCGGGGCGGGGAAAGCTCTGTCCGGGATGATCCGCAAAATCGACCGTTCGATCGCGGGTAAAGCTGTCGGCACGCCGGATGACGTGCAGAATGTGACTCAAGCCGAATCGTAAGATACCGCGCGTCGCGTGGCGCGTAGCTAAAGGATAAGAGAATGTTTGATTTGACAGGTAAGAACGCACTGATCACCGGTGCCTCGGGCGGGATCGGTGGTGAGATCGCGCGCTCTCTGCATGCCGCAGGCGCTACGGTGGCGCTTTCGGGCACGCGTGTTGAACCGCTGGAGGCGCTGGCCGCCGAACTCGGCGATCGTGCCCATGTGCTGCCCTGTAATCTGAGCGACCCTGAGGCTGTGGCCGCCCTGCCAAAGCAGGCGGCGGATGCGATGGGGTCGGTCGATATTCTGGTCAACAACGCGGGTATCACGCGTGACAACTTGTTCATGCGCATGTCGGATGACGAATGGCAGAGCGTAATCGACGTTAACATGACCTCGACCGCGAAACTCTGCAAAGGCGTGCTGCGCGGCATGATGAAGGCGCGTTGGGGCCGGATCATCAACATCTCGTCCGTGGTGGGCGCGACGGGCAACCCCGGTCAGGCGAACTATGCCGCGTCCAAGGCGGGGATGGTCGGGATGACCAAGTCGCTGGCATACGAGGTCGCAAGCCGCGGAATCACGGCCAATGCGGTGGCGCCGGGCTTTATCACCACGGCGATGACCGACAAGCTGACCGACGATCAGAAGTCGGGCATCCTGGGTCAGGTTCCGGCCGGACGTATGGGGGACGCGTCGGAAATTGCCGCGGCAGTTCTGTACCTTGCCAGCCCCGAGGCCGGATATGTGACCGGAACCACCTTGCATGTAAACGGCGGCATGGCCATGTTGTGACCACCTGTCGGGGCAGGCGCGAAAGCGTTTGCCTTGGGCGTTGTCTGTGCTATAGGCGGCGCATCAATTCGGGGGTCGGCCGTAGGGTCGGCCTTCTAGTTTCCCGGCAATCGGGAACCCAAACCGCCCAGACGGGCACATCAAGGCCAGCCTGAGCGGGCAAGGGCAGAACCGGGCACTATGCCCTGAAATGGAATGAGGAATAGACATGAGCGACGTCGCAGATCGCGTTAAGAAGATCGTTGTTGAGCACCTGGGTGTTGAAGAAGACAAAGTAGCGGAAAACGCTTCCTTCATCGACGATCTGGGCGCAGACAGCTTGGACACTGTTGAGCTGGTCATGGCCTTCGAAGAAGAGTTCGGCATCGAGATCCCCGATGACGCAGCCGAGACCATCCAGACCTTTGGCGACGCCGTCAAATTCATCTCTGAAGCGTCCTAATACCTTAGAGAATCCTAAAAAGCGGCGCTTCCGGGCAACGGAGGCGCCGTTTTTTGTTGCGTGGACGTTATTCGGGCTTGTCAGAGGCTGTTTTCGTCCGCACCCTTTCCGCTGAGGCAAAAAAATTCAGAGCGGGCAGGGCATGATACGATCCACCCCGATGATAAACACGGCTCGCTTGACGCTCTGCGCCATGCGGCCTGAGGATTTCAACCGGTTCGCCGAGATCTGGCGCAATCCGTGTGTCGTGCGGCATATCGGGGGCAAGCCACGGTCGCGCGGCGAAGCCTGGGATTCGTTCTTGCGCAATGCGGGGCATTGGCAGATGGCCGGATTCGGCCAATGGGCTGTAATTCAGCAATCGAATCGGCAGATGATCGGACAGGCCGGGTTTTTCTACGGCAATCGCGCGCTGGGCGAGGATTTCGACGACTTTCCCGAAGCAGGTTGGGTGCTTGCCCCAGAAGCCCAAGGGCAGGGCATGGGCCTTGAGGCCGCGCAGGCCGCCCATGACTGGTTCGACCGGATTATGCCCGGTCCATTGGTTGCAATGGTAAATTCCGACAACTTGGCTTCGCAAAAACTGGCGGCGCGGTTGGGATATGTCGAAATGCGCGAGGATGATTTTCAGGGGTCTCGTGTGTGCCTGTTGCGGCGAAACGGTCCTCCGACGCGGCACTGACAGTGCAGTTTGCGATGCCGCAAAAAGTCCGCAGTTTGCCGAAACTGGTAATTTCGCGGACCGGTACTGCGTGTATGCTGATCCCATGTGCAAAGGATTGAGCGGAGGATCAGGCTCATGAGGATTTACCCCACTATGGAATTGCAGAACGGCCGGTGTGTCACGCTGGACAAGGGCCGTCTGGACGAAGCTATGATCTGGCATGTGAACCCTGCCGAAACAGCCCGTAGCTGGGCGGCCGCAGGGGCGGAATGGATGCACCTGACAGATTTCGACGCCATCGAAGGGCGTGATACCAATTCGGAACTGGTCGAAGAGATCATCCGGTCAGCCGAAATCCCGGTGCAGTTGGCTGGCGGTATGCGCACGCGCGAACAGGTAGAACGCTGGATTGACAAGGGAGCGGGCAGGATCGTCATCGGGACGTTAGCTGCCTGGGACCCCAATCTGGTGAAGGAATTGGCCAAGCTGTATCCGGATCAAATCGTTCTGGCTGTTGATGTCTGGCAGGGCTACGTCATGACAGAGGGGTGGCGCAGCCAAAGCGCCTTTACGCCGGACGCATTTGTCGAAGCATTTGCAGACACGCCTTTTGCGGCCATTCTGGTGACCGATATTGATAGCGATATGAGCGATGTCGAAGCTCAGCTGGGTCTGATTTCCGGGTTGGCAGAAAAGTCACGCACGCCGATTATTGCCAGTGGCGTGGTGCGCTCTGCCGACGATATCTCACGGCTGGCCTACATCCCGAATATCTCGGGTGCGCTGGTTGGGCGCGCGCTATTCCGCAAGACATTGGAACTGTCCGATGCGTTGGAGGTTGCCACCGCTGCGCATGAACCGGTCGCAGAGTTCCAATAATCGAAGACCAACCCAAGGACGCCGCCCTTTCAAGCTATAGCAAGGGCGGTTTTCCGCCTTTTATGCTGTTTGCCAGTGTGCCGATACCAAGATGGCGCGAACAGCTTTCCGGCGGAATGTACCCTTGCTCTTGCCCCCACACCCCGGGCCGGGGTATGAGCGTTTCTTAAACACGAAGCAGGCAAGAGGCACTTCATGCGCAGAGTCGTTGTAACCGGTCTGGGATTGGTCACTCCGTTGGCCAGCGGGGTCGAGGAAACCTGGTCGCGGCTGCTGGATGGAGAATCCGGCGCTGGTCCGATCACTCAGTTTGATGCCGAAGGCAGTGGGGTCACAACGACCTACGCCTGCGAAGTCCCGCGCGGGGACGGCACCAATGGGACGTTTAACCCCGACGATTGGATGCCGCCGAAAGAGCAGCGCAAGATCGAGGATTTCATCCTGTATTCCATCGCAGCGGCCGATATGGCCTGCGAAGATGCGGGTTGGATGCCCGAAGATGAAGAAGCGCGCTTACGCACCGGAGTCCTGATCGGCTCCGGGATTGGCGGTCTTGGGTCCATTGCGGAAACAGCCAATCTGATCCGCGACAAGGGTCCGCGCCGCGTCTCACCATTCTTTATTCCGGGTGCACTGATCAACCTGGCCTCTGGGCAAGTGTCGATCCGACGTGGGTTTAAGGGGCCAAACCATTCGGTTGTAACGGCCTGTTCGACTGGTGCGCATGCCATCGGTGATGCAAGCCGCATCATCCGCGCAGGTGATGCGGATGTCATGGTTGCTGGCGGTGGCGAAGGCTGCATCTGCGAGATCGGCATCGCGGGCTTCAATTCGTGCAAAGCGCTTTCCACTAAATTTGCCGATGACCCCAAGAAAGCCAGCCGTCCGTATGACATTGATCGTGACGGTTTTGTCATGGGTGAAGGCTCTGGGATCGTGGTCCTGGAGGAATACGAGCACGCCAAGGCGCGTGGTGCGAAGATTTATGCCGAGGTTCTGGGCTATGGCATGTCTGGTGACGCCTATCACATCACCGCGCCTAGCGAAGATGGCGATGGGGCTGAACGCTCGATGCAGGCCGCGCTGCGCAGCGCGGGCCTTGAGCCCAAAGATCTGGACTATATCAACGCGCATGGTACTTCGACCATGGCGGATACCATTGAATTGGGCGCGGTCGAGCGTTTGCTGGGCGATCATGCGTTGAATGCAACGATGAGCTCGACAAAATCCGCAACGGGTCACTTGTTAGGTGCTGCAGGCGCGATTGAGGCGATCTTCTCGATCCTCGCAATTCGTGACCAGGTTGCGCCTCCGACGATCAACTTGGATAACCCGGCGGTTGAAACTCCGATCGACTTGGCCCCTAACGCCAAGCGCGAACGCAAGATCGATGTGGCGCTTTCAAACTCTTTCGGCTTTGGCGGCACCAATGCCAGCGTGATCTTCGGAAAGGTCAGCTAAATGTGGCGGGCCCTGGCATCTAACATGCTGACCATTCTAGTGGTCGGCTTGTTCTTGATGGGTGGTCTGATCCTGTGGGGGCAGTCGCGGTACAAAAGCGAAGGCCCGTTGGAAACGGCGATCTGTTTGAGGGTCGAACGCGGATCGAATATGGGCGAGGTCAGCCAGCTTCTGCAGGATCAGGGTGCAATCAGCAGTGCCACGGTCTTTCGTATGGCGGCGGATTACACTGACCGGTCCCAGCAGTTGAAGGCTGGCAGCTTTCTGGTGCGCGAAGGCGCGTCGATGGAACAGATCATCAACGAAATCACCAGCAGTGGCGCCAGCACCTGCGGATCTGAGATCGAATATCGCATCGGTGTGACCCGTATCCAGACCCGTGTGCGTGAACTGAATCCTGCCACTCTGGCCTTTGACGAAATTGCATCTTTTGACGTCACCGATGAAGACGTGCCCGCCGCGTATACTGAGAAAAGCGAAGATGCGGACACGCGCTATCGCGTTTCAGTTGCCGAGGGCGTGACCTCGTGGCAGGTGGTTGAAGGTTTGAAACAGATTGGGGCCTTGACCGGCGAAGTGACTGAGATTCCGGCCGAAGGGATGTTGGCGCCTGACAGCTACGACATCGCGCGCGGAACTGATCGGATGGCCGTGCTGAAGGGGATGCAGGACAAGCAGCAACTTCGGATCAACGCGATCTGGGAAAGCCGTCAAGGTGATCTACCGATCTCGAACCCCGAAGAAATGCTGATCCTTGCCTCGATCATCGAAAAAGAAACCGGTGTTCCACATGAGCGTGGGCAGGTGGCCAGTGTGTTCGTCAACCGTTTGGAGCGCGGCATGAAGCTGCAAACCGACCCGACGGTGATCTATGGCGTTACCAAGGGACAAGGCACGTTGGGACGCGGATTGCGTAGGAGTGAACTTCGTCGGGCAACCCCTTGGAATACTTATGTGATTGACGGCTTGCCGCCGACGCCAATTGCCAATCCGGGGTTGGCCAGTCTTGAGGCCGCCGTAGCACCGGAGGAGACAGACTATGTGTTCTTCGTGGCGGACGGAACAGGGGGGCACGCTTTCGCGGAAACGCTGGACGAGCACAACCGAAACGTCGCCAAGTGGCGCGAGATTGAAGCCCAGAGGAACAGCTCGGGCAACTAAAAAAGGGCCGCGTCCGAAACGCGGCCTTTTTTAATTATGCTGCTGGACGCCTGCGTGGGCGGCGCCGTTTAGAGGCGGCGGGTTTGGGCCCGGACTTAGCCCCTTGTGGCTTACGCGCCCGGAAACCGCCCTGTTTGCGTGGCTTCTTGGGCTCGGCGAATTCAGGCATAGTTCCGCTGGCGACCGGAATGTCGATTTTCATCAGCTTTTGGATTTGCTTCAGCTGGTCCAGCTCATCCGGGGCGCAGAAAGCGATGCCCTCACCCTCGCGCCCTGCGCGGGCCGTGCGGCCAATGCGGTGGACATAATTGTCAGGCACTTCTGGCAGGTCATAGTTGATCACGTAAGCGACGCCTGGAATGTCGATGCCACGCGCGGCAACGTCGGTTGCGACCAGCACATTGACCTCGCCAGCGCGGAAGGCTTTGATTGCCCGGTCGCGCTGACCTTGGCTTTTGTTGCCGTGGATTGAAGCCGCGTTGAACCCGTCTTTGACGAGGTCTTTCATCAGCCGCTCGGCCCCGTGTTTGGTGCGCGAGAAGACCAACGTCAGAGCGTCCATATCGGCGGAGAGGATTTCACGCAGCTTGCGAGGCTTGTCCGCCCGCGACAGGAAGTGAACGGACTGAGTGATCTTGTCCGCTGCTTTACCCGGGGGCGAGACCTGAATGCGCTGCGGGTTGGTGAGGTAAGACTGGCTCAGCTCTTCCATCTGTTTCGGCATGGTGGCCGAGAACAGCATCGTCTGGCGCGGCGTGCCCAATGCGGGTGCGATTTTTCGGAGCGCATGGATAAAGCCCATGTCCAGCATCTGGTCGGCCTCGTCCAGCACCAGATGGCGCACTGAACCAAGGTCGACGGCTCCGCGCTCCATCAGGTCGATCAAACGGCCTGGGGTGGCGACCAGAATATCGGTGCCGCGCGACAGGAAGGAAATCTGCTTACCGATGGATTGGCCACCGACAACGGTGGCGACGCGTAGTTTTGTCTTTTGCGTGAGGGCACGCAGGCTGTCCGCGATCTGGTTCACCAGTTCGCGCGTCGGAGCAAGGATCAGAGCCTTGACCGTCTTGGGTGCAGGTTTGGCCGGTTGCGCAAGCAGGTGATCAATCAGCGGCAGGCCAAAGGCCAGCGTTTTACCGGTGCCGGTCTGGGCCAGACCAAGAATGTCATGTCCATTCAGCGCCATCGGGATGGCCTGGTTTTGGATCGGGGTAGGTTGGGTAAAGTTCGCCCGTTTCAGGGCGTCGTTCAAAGCCGGGGCAAGGCCCAGCATGTCAAAGTCGAACACGTAATAATCCTTTGATATCCGCAGCTTTGAGCGCGGATGCGTGTGACCGCGCAAAAGCACGGCAGGCAGGGTTTAGCGAGACCTCGGGACGCACAGGCGTATCCTGCACCGTCCGGCCGTCGCATCAAGAACCCTGCGTGAAGGGGAACCAGGAGAGATATGGTGCGCCGGTGGGGCTAAGGCCCGAATGCTCACGCGGCGGCGCTGATGGCGTGCACATGAGGGTTGGCGCGGGCATTGTCAAGTATTTGTCTGATGGACTGGCGGTCGGAGTTCTAAATTCTGCTGGCGTTCTCAATCAGTTTGAGCCATCGATTTCCGAGTGGCGGTTTAGCGCGTTGTAACACTACGGGGCGAAGTTTGGGGTTGGAAATGAAAGGAAGTGCACAGCAGGGCGATAGCCTGAAACTCGCCAGCGGCGCCCTGGTTCTAGGCGGTATGATGTGGGGGCTGTACTGGATCCCTGTCCGCTTCTTCGTGGATCAGGGGCTGGACGGGGCTTGGCCGGGGATTGTGATGTATTCGGTAGCGCTGCTTGGCCTTTTGCCGCTTTTGTGGCGCGACCGGCACGATCTGGCACGGCGCTGGCAGGACTTGATGTTCAGCGGCATGTTCACCGGTGCGGCCTTTGGTCTGTTCACGATCAGTCTGGTCTATACGGATGTCGTTCGAGCCATCCTGCTGTTCTACCTGACGCCGGTTTGGGGCACGATCTTAGGCCGGGTTTTTCTTGGCGAGCGTCTGACCAGAGCCCGCGTTTTGGGGTTGATATCCGGTCTTGGCGGCATGGCGATCGTCCTTGGCAGCGGCCACGGCATCCCTTGGCCCAGCAATGTCGGAGATTGGGCGGCGCTGGTATCCGGCATGGCCTGGGCGGTGGGCACGCTGGGTTTGTATCGCTCCTCGGGCATTTCGGTTCCGGGGCAGGTGTTTGCGTTTATAACTGGGGCTCTGCTGCTGTCGCTGATCAGCCTGGTGTTCAGCGCAGGCGGGGTGCAACAGCAAAGCGCGATTGTTGTCGGTGTGCTGCCCATTGCGATGCTGTCGGTGCTGTACACTCTGCCGATGATCTTTCTGACGATCTGGCCCGCGACTTTACTGACACCGGCCCGGGTGGGGTTGTTATTGATGAGCGAGGTTGTGGTTGGCCTAATTTCGGCTGCTGTGTTTTCGGGCGAGCCCTTTGGGCTGCGCGAGGCCGCGGGGGCGGTACTGATTGTGAGTGCTGCAGTGCTGGAGATCGCTCGGGGCTGAGCGAGTTTACCGGTGGATAGACAGGTCAAACGCTAAAAGTCTTAACGGGCAGTTCGGTTCCCGTTGCATGGGTGTTGCGCAACATATTGACTTTGCGCGCTTTTTCACCTATAAGTTGTGTCATGCTAGGAGAGATGGGCAACGGCCCCGGGGTGACCCCGGAGGCCGTTTTTCGTTTCTGTCGTGCGGAGAAAACTCACGCATGAGGTCACAGGCACACATGACTTTGATTACCCCGGAAGAGCGGATGTCCCAGACGGCGGAACTGTTGCAGTCGCTGGAAACATCCATTCGCGGTTTGCGCCAGGCAGCGGAAGAACTGCGCAGGCAAATCGGAACCGGGGAGGATGCAGACCTGGCTAGAACAGCCAAGCAACTCGGTCAGTTAGAGGGGCTGATCCGAAGTTGTCAGAAAGTGGAGACAAGCTTTGTCGAACAACATCACAAACAAGCCGGAATTGCCCAAGGGGGATATGCGCTCGACCTTGAGCGCGCTCGATTTGAAATCGGGTGCAGGTTGGCTCGCCTCCGCCGATGCTGCGGTTCGGGACAGATTTCTGAGTGAGATCGGGGAGGGGGGGCTGTGCGCCCTCCCTTTCCTGTTTGAATTCTGGGCGCTGCCGCATCAACTACCGCCTGAGGGTGACTGGCGGTCCTGGGTGATCATGGGCGGGCGCGGTGCGGGTAAGACGCGCGCGGGGGCCGAATGGGTGCGGTCGATGGTCGAAGGGTCGAAACCGTTGGATCGCGGAGAGGCCAGTCGGGTGGCGCTGGTCGGTGAGACTTTCGATCAAGTGCGCGATGTGATGATCTTTGGCGACAGCGGGATATTGCGCTGTTCGCCACCGGACCGGCGACCTCAGTGGAAGGCTTCGGAGCGCAAGCTGATCTGGCCCAACGGGGCCGAGGCGCAGGCGTTCTCGGCGCATGATCCCGAGGGGTTGAGAGGGCCTCAGTTCGATGCAGCTTGGGTAGACGAATTGGGTTGTGCCGCGATAGACAAAGGAACAAACCAGCCGAACAAATTTCTGGACCCAAAGTCGTCGGAGTCGAGCTTGCCCGTGTATTCCAACGGCCAGCGTGACGATTTTATGCAAGTTCAATACCTACGAGCGGTTCTGGGGTATTGGTCCGAACCAAAGATCAACCCGATCTCAGACGTGTATAGCGGCCCGATGGTGGACATGTCCAATGCCTATGTCTGGGCCTGGGACGCGCGCCCATTTCCCGCCTTTCCGAACCTGCGCAGTCAATGGAGCGATGGCGAAAACTATGCCCGCGGCCATTGGCTGAATGGGCGCTCGGGATCGCGAACTTTGGCCTCTGTGGTCGCCGAGATCTGTCATGGCGCGGGCGTCACGGATATCGACACCACGGAGCTGCACGGGGTCGTGCGCGGATACGTGATCGAACAGGTTTCGGACGGGCGCGCCGCGTTGCAGCCACTGATGCTTCGGTATGGTTTTGACGCTGTCGAACGCGACGGTGTGTTGCGTTTTCAGATGCGCAACGGGCGGGCTCCGGTTCAGCTTGATAGCGAACTGCTTGCAGCCAGTTCCGAGATCGATGGCACCATCGAACATCGCCGCGAAGCCGAGGCGGAGATGACCGGTCGTGTCCGACTGCGATTTGTCCAGTCCGACGCGGATCATGATATCGTCTCGGAAGAGGCCGTTTTGCCGGATACCAGTACCCATTCGGTTTCCGTCAATGAGATGCCGTTGTCGATGACACGCGCCGAAGGCCGTCAAACCGCCGAGCGGTGGCTGAGCGAATCCCGCGTGTCGCGAGAGAGCGTCCGGTTTGCATTGCCGCCTTCGATGCTGAATGTCGGTGCGGGTGATATCATCACCCTGTCCGGCGAACAGGGCGCGCGGTATCGTATCGACCGGCTCGAGCAGGCCGAAATGCAGATGGCAGACGCTGTTCGCGTTGAACCGGGTGTTTATACGCCTTCCGATTTGCCAGACAACGACGTCTCGGAAAACCCGTTTGTGGCACCAGTCCCCGTATTTCCAGTTTTCTTGGACTTGCCGCTTATCACAGGATCCGAGGTGCCCCACGCACCTTATCTGGCGATCTCGGCTGATCCATGGCCGGGAAGTGCAGCGGTTTACTCCTCTGCGACTGATGAGGACTATGCTTTGCAAGAGGTGGTCAGCGGGCAAGCTATTGTCGGATTCACGCAGTCGCCGATGCGCTGGGCAGGTGCCGGGCTGTGGGATGAGGGGGCACCCCTGACTGTCGAACTGATTGCGGGTGTTCTGGAATCCCGACCGCGCGACGCGTTGCTGAACGGGGCAAACCTTGCGGCAATCGGCGATGGATCACCGGATAACTGGGAACTGTTTCAGTTTGAACGCGCCACTCTGCAAGAACGCGGTATATACACTCTGTCAGGCCGTCTTCGCGGACAACTGGGGACAGATGCCAAAATACCGGAGGTATGGCCTGAAGGCTCGACTTTTGTGCTTTTGGACCAACGGGTGTATCAAACCAACCTGCTGAGGTCTGAGCGCCGTGTGGCCAAGCACTACCGGATAGGCCCTGCGGCGCGCAGTTATGACGATCCGTCTTTCGTCCACAGGGTCGAGGCATTCAACGGCAATGGTCTACGTCCTTATGCGCCATCCCACCTGCGGGTTGCCAAATCTGCGGGTGACGATCAGCTGTCGTGGATACGTCGCACGCGCATCGACGGTGATGATTGGTCGGGTATCGACGTGCCATTAGGCGAAGAAACGGAATCCTATCTGGTGCAAGTGCTCGCCGAAGGCGCGTTGGTGCGCGAACTGATCTCAGCCAATCCAAGTTGGATATACACGGCCGCAATGAAATCAGCCGACGGTGTAAGCGCAGGATACACCGTGCAGGTTGCGCAGGTCTCGGCCAGTTATGGTCCAGGTCTACCTGTCAGCCTTGACGTAAGCTAAGTCATACGTCCGGCTCTTCTCAGAGATGTAAGTGCTGCGGCGCGCGTGCTTTTGCGTGCGCCGGCACCTGACCGGTTTTGCCTGTGTCGGCGCATGCTTACCGAGGCCGAGTTGGCAGATCGGTACATGCGTCAAACCGGTCATCTTCATCCGGTATTCGGCAATGGATTGCTGGTAACCGCAGCGTGTATCCGTCCTTTGGACGTTGAACCCAGTTTTGACGATCTACAATACTGTCAGTGTTCCGCGATGGTTTTGAACAGTCTGGTACGGCTTCATCTTAGCCAGACGCGCAGCTGACGCATTTTGTGGCTGCCAGATCCAGTTTTAGCCGACCTGCAGGAATCTCTTCTCCGCAATCTTCGCAGAAACCATAATCGCTGTCCCGAATCCGGTTCAGGGCGGCGGTCAGTCTGCGCCGTTCCAGATCGCGACTGGCTTGATGTGCTTTGGCCATAGCCTGGTTGTGCAACGCGTCCATCCGGCTAAGGCGGCCAACAGCCTGCTGATCCAACTCAACAACAGCCTGCGCGCTTTTGCCCGATGCAGTGCTGTCTGCCAACTCGTCCAGACGAGCGAGGATCAAAGCGCTAAAATGTACCAGTTCCGAGTCATTCATTTTCGTTATCGTGCGGATCACGGGTTTGCGTTTGGCGTTTTTGCCACTAAATGGCATCTTAGGCGCAGCAAAGGATGAAAAGCCATGTTGGAAAAGCGCAGTCACGTGACCCCCGTCGATCCCGTTTGGGATCGTATCACGACCGAAGCTCAGGCGGCCGTCGAGAATGAACCGCTGATGGGCGGGCTTGTCCATGCATGTGTCCTTCATCACAAAAGTCTTGAGCGGGCGTTGTCATATCGTGTTTCCGCCAAGCTGTGCTCGAACGAGATGTCGATGATGGTTCTGCGTGAAATCGTGGACGAGGCTTATGCCGACGACCCATCACTGATCGAAGCCGCGCGCGCAGACCTGATGGCCGTATATGAACGTGATCCGGCCTGCCACCGGTTGCTGCAGCCGATTCTTTATTTCAAGGGTTACCAGGCGATGCAGGCCTATCGTGTGGCGCATTGGCTGTGGCGTAAGGGTCGTTATGATCTGGCTTACTTCTTCCAGATGCGCTCATCCGAGATTTTTGGCATCGACATTCACCCTGCAGCGAAGATTGGCAAGGGGATCATGATCGACCATGCGCATTCCATAGTGATCGGTGAAACTGCCGTGGTGGGCGACAACGTCTCGATGTTGCACTCGGTGACGCTGGGCGGAACCGGCAAAGAAGAGGAACAACGTCACCCTAAGATCGGGAACGGAGTTCTGATTGGTGCGGGTGCCAAGGTGCTTGGGAATATCGAAGTCGGCCATTGCAGCCGCATAGCGGCCGGTTCGGTTGTTCTGCAGGAGGTCCCCCCCTGCAAAACCGTTGCGGGTATTCCTGCCAAGATCGTGGGCGAGGCCGGGTGCGATCAGCCCTCGATCTCAATGGACCACATGCTGGGTAAAAACCAGTAAACAGTCTTAGTTCGAGCGGTTGTTCTTTTCGTTCAACCGCTTGAGACGACGTTCTTCCCGGCGCTGTTTACGCTCTTCAATGCGTTTGGCACGTTCGGCCTCCCATTTGCCAACCGCACTCTTGGAATTGAACTTCGAGTTCTCTCCTGGATAGCTGTTTGGTTTGGCGTAGGCGTCCGCAGGGGCAAGCGCCGCCAGCATCAGAAGAACCAGAAATGTGCGTGTAATTTGAGTGATGGTCATATGGCACCTGTGCGTCCTTGAATGTCGTGCCACCAATCTGGAGCCCCACAGGTCCCCGAGCAATAGTACGCCTGATCACGTCGGCTCACATCCCGTCAGGCCATAAAAAAACCGCGCCGGGGTTGCCCGACGCGGCCTCTGCGAGTTTGCGGGAATCAAGCCAGCATAACCATAGGATTTTCAAGGTTTTCCACGATGGCCTGCAACAATTCAGCCCCAAGCGCACCGTCGATAACCCGGTGATCCACTGACATGGTGACGGACATAACGGTTGCTACGGTCAGCTCTCCGTCGTCTCCGACAACCGGTTTTTTTACGCCCGAGCCCACAGCCAGAATTCCGGCGTGAGGCGGGTTCACAATGGCGTCAAAATTGTCGATGCCGAACATACCCAGGTTCGAGATCGCAAAGGTGCCGCCTTGATATTCATGAGGCGCCAGCTTGCGTTCGCGCGCGCGAGCGGCCAGATCTTTCATCTCGGTCGATAGCGCCGACAGCGATTTGGTGTCGGCGTCCTGCAGAACCGGGGTGAACAGCCCGCCCTCGATGGCAACCGCAACGGCCACGTCCGAGGGTTTCAGTTGCAGCACCCGATCACCGGCCCATACCGCGTTACAGGCCGGAACCTGTTGCAGCGCGTTGGCGACGGCTTTGATGATGAAGTCATTGACGCTGAGCTTGACGCCCCGACCTTCCAGCTGCTTGTTCAACTGGCTACGGAATTTGAGCAGCGCGTCCAGTTTGATATCGCGACGCAAATAGAAATGCGGGATCGTTTGCTTGGCCTCGGAAAGGCGTGCAGCAATAGTTTTGCGCATGCCGTCGAGCTTGATTTCCTCGTAGTCGCGGCCCTCGTACATCTTGGCTACGGCATCTGCCGAGGGGCCAGCCGGAGCTGCCGCCGCCGGAGCCGCTGCTGCAGGTGCGGGCGCTGCCGCTGGGGCCGTCGCAGTTGCGCCTTCCACATCTGCTTTGACGATACGTCCATGCGGACCCGAGCCGGTGATCTGCGCCAGATCAAGGCCCTTTTGCGCGGCAATCCGGCGGGCCAGAGGCGAGGCAAAGATACGACCGCCATCGGCCTTGACCGGAGCAGCCGGGGCAGGGGCGGGCGCCTCAGACGCCGCTGGGGCGGCCTCGTTACCCGCGGCGACTGCCGGGGCAGCCGCGGGCGCTGTGGCAGGTGCTGCGCTGATGTCGTCAGCGCTTTCGCCATCTTCCAGCAGAACCGCGATGGCGGTGTTTACTTTGACCCCTTCGGAGCCTTCAGGGATCAGGATTTTGCCAATGGTGCCTTCGTCAACGGCCTCGAATTCCATCGTGGCCTTGTCGGTTTCAATCTCGGCCAGCAGGTCGCCGGACGACACGGTGTCGCCCTCTTTGACCAGCCATTTGGCAAGGGTGCCTTCCTCCATGGTCGGCGACAGGGCGGGCATCAGAATTTCTGTGGGCATCTGTGTCGCTCCTTACCGGTAGGTCACTTGTTTGACGGCCGCGATCACCTCATCCGTGGTGATCAGCGCCAGCTTTTCGAGGTTCGCAGCATAGGGCATCGGAACATCTTTGCCGGTGCAGTTGATGACCGGCGCGTCGAGATAGTCGAACGCCTCCTGCATCACGACCGAGCTGATATAACTACCGACCGAGCCTTGTGGCCAACCTTCTTCGACCGTCACCAGACGGTTGGTTTTCATCACCGAGTTGATGATCGCGCCGGTGTCCATCGGGCGGATGGTGCGCAGATCTATGACCTCGGCGCTGATACCTTCTTCGGCCAGCTTGTCGGCGGCTTCCAGCGCGTATTGCATGCCGATACCAAAGCTGACGATGGTCACGTCTGCCCCTTCGCGCCAGATGCGCGCTTTACCCAGCGGGATGGTCAGGTCATCCACTTGTGGTACGTCGAAGGACCGGCCGTAGAGGATTTCATTTTCCAGAAAGATTACCGGGTTTGGATCGCGGATCGCCGATTTCAGCAGACCTTTGGCATCAGCAGCCGAGTAAGGCATGACGACTTTCAGGCCGGGGATTTGCATATACCATGCGGCGTAGTCTTGGCTGTGCTGCGCGGCCACGCGGGCAGCGGCACCGTTGGGGCCGCGGAATACGATGGGGCAGCCCATCTGGCCACCGGACATATAGAGCGTCTTGGCGGCGGAGTTGATGATCTGGTCAATCGCCTGCATGGCGAAGTTGAAGGTCATGAACTCGACGATGGGTTTCAGGCCGCCGAAGGCCGAGCCGACCGCGATGCCGGCAAAGCCGTGTTCCGTGATCGGGGTGTCAATGACGCGCTTGCTGCCGAATTCGTCCAGCAGACCTTGGGAGATTTTGTAGGCACCCTGATATTCGGCGACTTCTTCGCCCATCAGATAGACGTCTTCGTCGCCGCGCATTTCTTCGGCCATCGCATCGCGAAGTGCTTCGCGGACGGTTTCGGACTTCATCTCGGCATCGGCTGGCCAATCGGGCGACAGGTCAACGACCGGTGCCGCTGGTGCGGCGGCGGGAGCGGGGGCCGGGGTCGCCGCAGGGGCAGCCTCGGTCACCGCTGCTGCTGCGGGCGCAGCCGCGGGCAGGGCGGAAGCGTCTTCGCCTTCATCCACAAGGACCGCGATAGGCGTGTTGACCTTGACGCCTTCGGTGCCTTCAGCGATCAGGATCTTGCCGACGATGCCTTCATCGACGGCTTCGAACTCCATCGTCGCCTTGTCGGTTTCGATCTCGGCCATGATATCGCCGGATGATACAGTGTCGCCTTCTTTGACCAGCCATTTGGCCAGTGTGCCCTCTTCCATTGTGGGCGAAAGGGCGGGCATGAGAATTTCGGTTGCCATGTCTTAGTCGTCCTCTCAGGCGTAAATGTCGGTCCAGAGCTCTTCGACGGAAGGCTCGGGGCTTTCTTTCGAAAATTCGGCGGCCTGGTTGACGATCTCTTTAATCTCTTTGTCGATCGCCTTCAGGTCATCCTCGGTCGCGTGTTTGCCGGTCAGCAGCAGTTCGCGCACGTGTTCAATGGGGTCGCTTTGTTCGCGGACCTTCTGAACCTCTTCACGGGTGCGGTATTTGGCCGGGTCGGACATCGAGTGGCCACGATAGCGGTAGGTCTTGACCTCAAGGATATAAGGGCCTTGTCCGGAGCGGCAGTGTGCGACGGCTTTCTCACCAGCGGCTTTGACCGCAAGCACGTCCATACCGTTGACCATTTCGCCCGGGATTCCGAATGCTTGTCCGCGGTGATAGATATCCGCCGAAGAAGTGGAGCGCGCTTGCGCTGTACCCATGGCGTATTGGTTGTTCTCGATCACGAATACTACCGGTAGGTCCCACAGGGCAGCCATGTTGAACGTCTCGTAAACCTGACCTTGGTTCGCCGCGCCGTCGCCAAAATAGGTGAAGGTGACGCCGCCGTTTTCCTTGTACTTGTCGGCAAAAGCCAGACCTGCGCCTAAGGGAACCTGCGCGCCAACGATGCCGTGGCCACCATAGAAATGCTTCTCTTTCGAGAACATGTGCATCGAACCACCTTTGCCCTTGGACAGGCCGCCAATACGTCCGGTGAGTTCCGCCATCACGCCGCCCGGATCCATGCCGCAGGCTAGCATGTGGCCGTGGTCGCGATAGGAAGTAATCCGCTTGTCGCCTTCTTCGGCTGCCGCCTCAAGTCCGACGACAACAGCCTCTTGCCCGATATACAGGTGGCAGAACCCACCGATCAGGCCCATGCCATATAGCTGACCAGCCTTCTCCTCGAATCGGCGGATCAGCAGCATTTCCCGGTAATATGTGGTGAGTTCTTCCGCAGAAACATTTGGTTTCTTTGTGGTTTTTCGCGCAGCCATATCGGCGATCTCCCCCTCTCGGCAAGATAGTTTAGCGTTAAACTATTCAATAAAGCATTTGTCGCTTTGTGGCGAGGAGAAATGTGACGCAGCGTCGAAACCTGCGGAAATCGTCGCGAAGGTGTTTTGGGTTTACTCAGTAGAAAGGGTCACTGAATAACGATCTCATCCGAACGGATCATGCCCAATACTGAACGCGCCTGCTGATCCAAAAGGTCCAGATCCAGATATGTATCTGACAGACGGCGTGTGAGGTTTTCCATCTGAGCAATCTCGGCTTCCAGCTTCCCAAGATCGCGCGACAGGGCGTCCCGTTCCGCTGCAATCTCGACCCGTCGGAACAGGCCATAGTCACCCTGAACGGCAGCAAAGGTGAAATACACACCCAGCATAAAAGCTACCATAAAGAATGCGACTGCGCCCAAACCGGGCCGATGGGAACGGGACACTCTGTTTACCGCCGTATGAAACGCCTCAATAACGGGCCCTTTTTGGACCTCTGAAAGTACTATGTCACAGGCGATTCGGGTTGTGAATCCCCTGATTCGCAAAAATGCGTCGGTGGTCGAGTTTTTATTGATCCAATGCGGCAACGCCTGGCAGGGTCTTACCTTCCATCCATTCCAGGAACGCGCCGCCTGCAGTCGAGATATACGAGAAGTCCTTAGCGGCACCCGAAGCGTTCAGCGCCGCGACCGTGTCGCCTCCGCCAGCGACTGACACCAACTTACCCGAGCGGGTCAGGGCGGCGGCTTTCAGGGCGGATGCGTTGGTGGCGGCGTCGAAGGGTTCAATCTCGAATGCGCCCAGCGGGCCGTTCCATATCAGCGTCTGGCTTTGGTCGAAGATTTCCGAGATCGCTGCGACACTGTCGGGGCCTGCGTCTAGGATCATGCCCTCGTCAGTGCACTGGTCCGCAGGCAGGATCTGGTGCGGCGCGCCGGCCTCAAACTTTTCGGCGACAACGATGTCAGTGGGCAGAACGATGGTGCAGCCCGCGCCGTCGGCCTTGGCCATGATTTCGGCCGCGGTGCCCTTCATCGCGGTTTCGGCGAGGGAGTTGCCGACATTCACGCCTTTGGCCACGAGGAAGGTGTTGGCCATGCCGCCGCCGATCACAAGATAATCCACCTTGGTGATCAGATTACCCAGCAGCTCCAGCTTGGTCGACACTTTGGCCCCGCCCACGACCGCCGTCACTGGCCGTTTAGGCGCACCCAGAGCGCCCTCCAGCGCCTCAAGCTCGGCCTGCATCAGGCGCCCGGCACAGGCGGGCAGCAGCCGGGCAATTGCCTCGGTCGAACTGTGGGCGCGGTGTGCGGCGGAAAACGCGTCGTTGCAATAGACCTCACCCAGACGCGCCATACCTGCGGCCAGATCAGCGTCATTCTTGGTTTCAGCCGCATGGAAGCGAGTGTTTTCCAGCAGCAGCACCTGGCCGGGCTGCAGCTGTTCAGCGGCCAGTTCGGCCTCGGTCCCGACGCAATCGGCGGCGAACAGAACATCTGCGTCAAAGGCGGTGATCAGGGTGGGGATCAGCTGTTTCAGCGACAGGTTCTCGCGGCGCTCGCCACCCGGACGGCCGAAATGCGCCAGCAAGATCGGCTTGCCGCCTGCTGCAAGGATATCGCGCACGGTGGGCACGATGCGCTGAATACGGGTGGCGTCGGTCACAACGCCGTCAACGACCGGCACGTTGATATCCACGCGCACCAGCACGCGCTTGCCGTTCAGGTCCATATCGTCCAGCGTTTTCCAGCCCATCGTTCCATCCTTGCCGTTAAATACGATTTAGGCGGTTCTTTTCCTGCATTTTGCCCTCAGGTCAATGCGTCACTTGGCATTCACGCCCATGCCGCATAGGTATTTGCGCAAGACAAACGACAGGAGGGCCTCATGGCCGAGATCAAGGATCCCGAAAACACCATCATCATCGAACTCAAAGGCGGCAATGTCGTCATCGAGCTGCTGCCCGACGTGGCTCCTCAGCACTCGGCCCGGATGAAGGAACTGGCCCGTGGCGGTGAGTATGACAACGTGGCCTTCCACCGTGTGATCGACGGTTTCATGGCCCAGACCGGCGACGTTCAGCACGGCGACATGGAAGACGGGTTCAACATCCGTATGGCAGGCACAGGTGGGTCGTCGCTGCCCAACGTTCCGGCTGAGTTTTCGAAACTGCCGCATGACCGGGGCACGCTGGGTGCCGCGCGGTCGCAGAACCCGGATTCAGCCAACTCTCAGTTCTTCATCAACTTCAAGGACAATCACTTCCTGAACGGCCAATACACCGTGTACGGGCGCGTCATCGACGGGATGGAGCATGTAGACGCGATTGTTCGCGGCGAGCCGCCTATGAACCCCGACCGGATGATCAGCGTCAAGGTGGCGGCCGATGTATAAGCTAGCCGCCGCATTTGCCGTTCTGGCCAGCCCCGCGCTGGCCACTGGCCTTGAGATCGAGATTGAAGGTGAGGGCGCCAATGGCACCGTGACTGTTGATCTGTTTGATGACCTTGCCCCGAGACATGTCGAGCAGATCAGCGCTCTGGCGGCTGAAGGCAAATATGACGGGGTGGTATTCCACCGCGTGATCGAGGGGTTCATGGCGCAAACCGGCGATGTTGAACATGGCCGTCTGGGCAGTGACCTGCGCCGCGCCGGGACAGGCGGGTCGGATCGTCCCGATCTGGCAGCCGAGTTTTCGGACTACAATTATGATCGTGGCGTGATCGGTATGGCGCGAGCCCAGGACCCTAACAGTGCAAATTCGCAATTCTTCATCATGTTTGCGCCGGGACCGTTCCTGAACGGCCAATACACGGTTGTAGGTCAGGTAACTGGCGGGATGGACGTCGTCGATGCGATCAAGCGTGGTGACGGACCTAACGGCGCAGTGATCGGACAGCCGGATGTTATGAAAAAGGTCACAGTGACCGAGTAACAGAAAAGGCCCCGCCGCAATGCGCTTCGGGGCCTTTCTTTGAAAGGCTCAATCGTCGCCAATCACATTCCAGATGATTGCGCCAATGATGCCCCCCGCCAATGGGGCCGCCCAGAACAGCCATAGCTGCTCCATCGCGGGGCCTTCGGCAAACAGGGCAACTCCGGTTGATCGGGCCGGATTGACCGAAGTGTTTGTCACCGGGATAGAGATCAGGTGGATCAGTGTCAGGCCAAGCCCGATGGCAATCGGCGCAAATCCGGCAGGCGCAAACTTCGATGTCGAACCCAGAATGATCAACAGGAAGAAAGCGGTCAGCGTGATCTCGATCACCAGCGCCGATGCCATCGAATATCCCTGTGGCGAGGCCTCATCGAAACCGTTGGTGGCAAAACTGCCGACCCCTTCGAAACCGGGCGCGCCGCTGACGATCACGTATAGGACGGCAGCGGCAGCGACAGAGCCCGCAACCTGAGCGATCCAATACGGGATAAGAAGTTTTGGTGAAAACCGGCCACCAACCGCAAGGCCGAGACTGACTGCCGGGTTGAAGTGCCCGCCCGAGATTTGACCGACCGCATAGGCCATGGTCAGAACCGTCAGGCCAAAGGCAAAGGATACACCCAGCCAGCCGATGCCCACATCGGCCACACCAGCTGCCAGAACGGCGCTGCCGCATCCGCCCAGAACCAGCCAGAACGTGCCGAAGAATTCGGCCATGAGTTTTGATGACATGAAAAGCCCTCCCAAAAACAATGGGTTCACTATAATTCAAAAATGAATTTTTGTGAAACTGTACTGTCAGGCCCAGCTTGCAGGGTCCAGTTGGAATAATTTGGCCAGTTGTTCGTAGACCTCGGGTGCCTCGGACTTGAGCGCGACGGGCCGCTCAAAGAAAACTTCGACCGAGACTGCAAAGAACTCCTCATGCCCGGTAGCGCCATAGGGGTCGATAACGGTGGGTCGACCATGTTCGACCGCGCTGACATGCGCGTCGTAGGCGGTCAGGAACACCCGTTCCCATTTTGCAAAGCTCTGACCGTTGCTAAGGATTGGCACTCCGTTTGTGCCCCCCGAGAGGTCGTCGACCTGATGCGCGAACTCGTGCAACACGACATTCTGCCCGTCGCGATCATTCAGCGCGCCTTGCTGACTGTGCGTCCAAGACAGGATCACCGGGCCGCGATCCCAACTTTCGCCCGTGCGCACGATCTCTTTCTCGCTGATAACGTAGCCATCCTGCCTGCGCTGACGCGACTTGAATGCAGTGGGGTAGATCAGAATGGTGGTCAAGTTATCGTACCAGATATCCCGATTGACCAGTAACAGACTGGCCTGTGCGGCGATGGCCAATTCCATATCTTCGGTGACGTCCAGCCCGTCACAACCAAAAAAGCGGACCTGGTCTAGGAATAGATTGACCTTGCCGTCCAGCTTGGCCCTCAGTTCTTTTGGTAGGCGGCGTATCAGAGGCACCTGAGCGTCGATCACACGACGCTGATGATCGGACAGCGGGGCGGCCAGCAGCGCATTGCGCGCCTGAGTCTTGGACCAATGACGATAGGCAAAAAAGCCGATGACCAACAGCAGAACCGAGAAAAAAATCAGCATTCGCAAAGACTACTATGCGCAGCCGGGGCTTGAAACCAAAAACGCCGCAGGTTTCCCCGCGGCGTTCATAGAATAAGGCAGAGCCTGCTTTACTGTTTGACCTCTGCAGCCGGGTTTGCACCACCCTTGGCACTGCGGCCGGGGTTCAGCGGGTCGTCCTGACGCTGAACCGAACCTTCGAAATGCGCGCCGCTTTCGATCGCGATGGTCTTGTGGATGATGTCGCCTTCGACACGTGCGGTCGAGGTCAGGCGGACTTTCAGACCGCGCACGCGGCCTACGATGCGGCCGTTGATCACGACATCATCTGCGGTGACCTCACCCTTGATGGTCGCAGTTTCACCGATGGTCAGCAGATGGGCGCGAATGTCACCTTCGACAGTGCCTTCCACCTGAATATCGCCGGATGTTTTCAGGTTGCCGGTGATGTGCAGATCTGACGACAGAACCGATGCCGGGGGCTTGGGCTTGGGCGCAGTGCTGGCCTTGGCTTCTGACGGCGCAGGCGCGGCAGGCGTCGCGGGGGCAGCCGGTTTTGCGGCCTCTGTGTCTTTGGTTCCGGGCTCGTTGATTTTGCTCTTAGAAAACATTTCTCGCAGCCTTGATGTAAGTCATTGGGTTAACAGGTTTTCCATTCACGCGTACCTCGTAATGAAGATGCGTGCCGGTCGACCGTCCGGTGCTACCCATATCAGCAATATGATCCCCGCGCGAGACCCTTTGACCAACCTTTACGCGTATCTTGGTGTTATGAGCATAAAGTGTCTCAATTCCAAAGGCATGCTTAATTTTTACCAATCGCCCGAACCCTGACTGCCAGCCAGCATGGGTGACCACACCATCGGCGGTCGCGAAGATATCCGTTCCATGCGCCCCAGCGAAATCGGCACCGTTGTGCATGCGCCGGCCACCTGTCTTGGGGTCCCGGCGGGTGCCGAAGCCACTGGTATAACGCACGACCGCGTTCACAGGGCTTGCAAACGGCGCCTTTTCGGCGGCAATGCGATAGAGGTTCAGCTGGTCCATCTGCTGCAGCAGAGTATTTGCGCGGACTTCGTCGGGGGTCAGTTCCTCGCCGCGCGTGCTGAAGGATATGGGGGTTAGGGGGCCGCCCATGCCGCTGTACCCGCGCCGTACTTCTTCAATGATACGGTCTGTGGGCATTCCTGCTTGACGGAACATCTTGTCGAGCGGCTCGACCGAGATAACCATCGCCTCTTCCAGCTGACGGAAAATCTCGTCACTACGTTCCTGCATGAGCCGGATTTCCAGCTCAAGGTCATCACGTTGTTCAAGCGCGTCCTTGGCGTCGGCTGCGATCTGGTCCCGTTCCAAGGCCGTGCGGGCCAAAGCCTGGGTCATGAAATCCATCTGAGCCGGGTTGCTCACGTTTGCCATGTAAGCGTCCGCGCCATCCTCCTGCTTGAGGCTGGCCAACTCTAGCCGCGCGTCTTCGCGCTGCTTCATGGTCGCGCGCAGAGTGGTTTGAATGACTTCAATGCCCGTTTCCAACTCGCGGCGGCGGTTTTCCGACGCCAGCAGCTCGGATTGCATCGTCGAAATTTGTTCAAGCGCCGTGTTGAAACGGTCCTGCGCCATTAGCGCCTCAGAGGCACGCATATCCCGCTCGGCTGAAAGTACGTTCAGACGTTCCTGATAGGTTGCTTGATCCCGCTTGGCTTGCTCGCGGAAATTACCTGATCCAATGCTGTCCATCAGCAGGATTGCGGTTGCGACGGCAGTCCAGCCAACGAAGACGGCGACGCCCGCAACGGCAATCACCTGCGTCTCGGAACTGAGCCGGATAAACCGCGTATCATTATCAGATTTCAGAAAAACCCGGCGTTCCGGAAAGTGCCGCTCGAGCAGTGAGTGTAGTTTGATTGCCAGACGTGTTCGCACGCGTCTTCCCTCTGTCCATCCCCAAATTCGGGACCGGTTGTGAGTGATCTCCGTCCCTTGGAGCAACTGCATAGAGGGGACATGTGATTTGGGCAAGTTTGTTAACCAGTTCACACATGAAACCGGTTTTTTCCCGCCAGTTTTAGGCGGGAAGTTGCCGATAGCGTCAACTTGCGCATGTTTAATGGGCTTGTCCTGGCGCAGGCAGGTCTTCGGTCAAAGGCCAGTAAAAGTCGGGTGGCAACCCGGCTTCAGCGCGTTTTTCCTCGTTGAACGGAGGTTTAAGGACCCCGTGGAAATAGCGCCGTACAAGCTCATGAAACACATCCTTGGGATCTGCATTCTCTCTTCCGCACAAAAAGTGGAACCATTTTGATCCATAGGCGACATGTCCCACCTCTTCGGCATAGATGACCTCAAGCGCGGCGATGGCGTGGTCGTCCTTGGCTTTGCGGAAGATGTCGATCATGCCCGGCGTGACGTCTAGCCCGCGAGCTTCAAGCACCATTGGAACAACCGCTAGACGGCCCATCAGGTCCTCGGCCGTGTCTTCTGCGGCGCGCCACATGCCGGCATGGGCGGGCAGGGCGCCATAGTGACTGCCCATGCGTTCAAGGCAATCGCAAACCATTTCGAAATGGCGCGATTCTTCTTCGGCGCATTTGACCCAGTCGTCATAGAACCCAATTGGCATGGGAACATGCCCGAACCGCGCCATGATGTCCCAATGCAGGTCAACCGCATTCAACTCGATATGGGCGACTGCATGCAGCAGAGCGATCCGTCCCGCTTCGGTGCCAGGTTTGCGTTTGGGTACTTCGCGGGGAGACAGCAGTTCAGGCCGTTCCGGCCGCGCCGGTTGTAGCGGAGGCGTCGAGGTACCGACCTTGATCTCGGGTGCATCGCCTTTTCGCGCAGCGAACCATTCGGCAGCATAGCGTTTGGACAGGGCGGTCTTGGCCCGCCCATCCGCCGTGGTCAGAACTTCGGTTGCCATCAGGGTCAGTGTTTTGGGCACAGGTCCGCTCCGTTCAGGTTTGGGCGGGTCTTAAACCGGATGGCAACCGCAGGAAAGAGCCGTCAGAGCGCGCGCACCGCCTCAAGCACCTCGTCCACATGACCGGGCACTTTGACTTTGCGCCAAGCGCGGGCAATCTTGCCCTCGGCGTCGATCAGAAATGTAGACCGTTCGATCCCCATCGACTTGCGGCCATACATGTTCTTTTCGACCCAGACGCCATAGTCTTCGCATACGGTTGATCCTTCGTCGGACAAAAGCGGTGTGGTCAGGCTGTGTTTGGCGACGAATTTGTCATGCTTGGCGACGCTGTCGCGCGAAATGCCGAAAACGTGAGCCCCGGCATCGGCAAAGGCCTGAAGTTGTTCCGAGAAACCGATGGATTCCTTGGTGCAGCCCGGCGTATCATCACGGGGATAGAAAAACAAAACGACGGCACCTCCGCGCAGATCCGACAACGTGACCTCGCCACCGCCGTCACGGGGCAAAGTGAAATCAGGGGCGATGTCTGTAACGTCGGGCATTGGAAACTCCGTTAAAGGTTTTTATGTGCTGCTCGGGATCATAGGGCGGTACGAGCGGGTTGAAAGGCGTGGATAGCAATTTGGTGCAGCACGACGAAAAAAGTGCAGACCAGAGCCAGACACCTCGGCGTCGCAGGTCGCGTCGTCGGTTGGCCGCCTATGTGACCCTTGGCGTTACTTTGACACTCGGTGGGTTGGCTGTTGCCGGTTGGTTCTTTCTGATCGGTCACCAGTTGCACGCGCCGCAATGGATGCGCACTCAGGCTGAAAATCGGCTGGATCAGACGTTGGGCGGTTTGAAGGTCAGGTTTGGAGAGGCGACGTTTTTTGTTAATGAGCAGTGGCTTCCTCGCCTCAAATTAAGTGACGTGACGATCAGCGACGCGACCGGGCAACAGATCGCTCAGGTCGGAGATCTGCGCACGCGCCTGTCAATGCGGGGCCTTCTGCGTGGGCAAATCCGGCCCCGCCGCATCATCCTGCAAGATGCGCAGATCGCGCTGACGCGTAACAAGGACGGAGCGCTGTCGCTGACGGTCGGGTCCGGCAGCTCTCCGGTGCAAGAAGCGCCGACGCTGGCCGAGTTGATTGAAGAATCGGATGACGTGTTCTTGTCACCGATCTTGTCCGGTTTGCGCTCGGTCGAGCTGCAATCGCTGACGTTGGATTATCAAGACCTGCGGCTGGGACGGGCTTGGGTGTTTGATGGCGGTCATATCAACGTAACGCGCGATGGGGACGAGATGCGCCTTGCCACCGGGTTCTCGGTTCTGACGGGACGGGACTATGCCAGTTCGATTGAGGCAAACTACACAAGCCTTCTAGGCAGCCCACAGGCGAGTTTCGGGTTTTCGATCACAGACTTACCAGCTGAAGATATAGCGGGGCAAAGCCTCGCCCTGTCGTGGTTGCAGGTTCTGAAAGCCCCGATTTCAGGATCTTTGCGTGGCAGCGTCGATGACCAGGCGTCTCTGGGCCCACTATTCGCGACACTGAACCTTGGTGCGGGTGCAGTTCAGCCGACGCCCGAGACGCGCCCTATACGGTTCGACTCGGCCCGTACATATTTCACCTATGACCCGAGCCAGCACGTACTGGACTTCAACGAAGCATCCGTGGTCTCGGATCTCGGGGCGGTTCAAGCTGAAGGCAAAGCGTTTCTGGAGGGCATCGAAGATGGTACGCTAGAGAGCCTGACCGCTCAGTTGAAGCTGAACGACATCGACATCTATCCCGGTGGTCTTTTCCCGGAATCGTTGGAATCAGCCCGAGCTGAGTTGGACTTTCAGATGAAGCTCCTGCCTTTCGAATTGCGCCTGGGGCAAATGACGCTTGTCGAAGCTGGTCATACGCTGCGGGCCTCGGGGCGCTTGCTGGGTCGCCCGGACGGATGGGTGGCGGCGCTGGATGCTGATCTGGACAATATGACCGCGGACCGATTGCTGAACTATTGGCCCGAAATTCTGGCTCCTAAGCCGCGCTTGTGGGTGTCCGAAAACCTGTACGAAGGCGATTTTTCGGGCGTAGAATTCTCGCTGCGCCTGCGCCCTGAAACCAAGCCAGATATCTATTTGGGGTTCGGTTTCGATAACGCAAAGATAAGATACGCCAAGACCCTGCCGCCCATCCAGAACGCGCAAGGGCGGGTGAGTTTGTTGGAAAACCGGTTTACGGCCTCGGCAGAAAGCGGCGTTGTGGTCGCCGATCAGGGTGGCGCCGTGGATGCGTCGGGGACGTCGTTTATCATCCCTGACACGACACTTAAAAAGAACTCGCCCGCGATTGTGCGGATCAAGGCCAAGGGTAAAGCCACTGCCGCGCTGTCGCTGCTGGATCTGCCGCCACTGGAGTTGCTGAGCAAAGCCGGGTTGCCGGTAGATCTTGCAGCAGGAGATGTCAGCCTGTCAGGCACGCTGTCGCTGCCGATGAAGAAGGGGCTAAAGTTCGAAGACACCGAGTTCCACTTTACCGGTGACATAGACAACGTGGAAAGCGATCGTCTGGTTCCGGGGTTCGTTGTCAGTGCCGACCGGCTGACGCTATCCGGAGATCAGACTGCCGTCGAGATCGGAGGGTACGGCCTGTTTGGCGACGTTCCAATGCATGCAACATGGCGACAGCCCATCGGAGGGGCAGCTCCGCAACGCAGCGAACTCTCAGGCGAAATCGAGCTGTCTCCGCGTCTGATGACCGAGTTGAAGGCCGGGCTGCCGCAAGGGATGCTGACCGGAGAAGGGACGGCTGACATCACATTGGGCATCGGCGCGGGCGAGCCCATAGAACTCACCGCGACTTCTGATCTGGTGGGGGTGGGCCTGTCGATCCCCGAACTGGGTTGGAGCAAAGGCCGTCGGACCAAAGGCGCGATGACCCTCGATGCGACGTTGGGCGATCAGCTGCGGGTCAACTCGTTGAAACTGGATGCAGCAGGACTTCGCAGCACCGCGTCGATTTCGTTCCGCGAGGGTGGTGAGTTCGATAAGGTCGAATTCAGCTCGTTCGATCTGGGGAACTGGCTTGCAGTTCCGGCGGAACTGGTCAGCCGCGGCGCATCCGTGCCCGATATCCGGGTACAGGGCGGGGTGATGAATCTTGGGGCGGCCACCTTCGGAGGAAGTGGCGGCAGTGGCAGCGGAGGGGCTGGAAACGGGCCGAACCTGGATGTGGTATTGGACCGCCTGCAAGTGACAGACAGCATCGCCTTGACGGGTTTCAAAGGCGATTTCCGAACCACGGGCGGCGTCACCGGCGCTTTCACGGCACGTATCAACGGTGCTGCGCCGGTTCGGGGTACTATCACGCCCAGAGGTGCACGCAGCGCGGTCGAATTGACATCAGAAGATGCCGGTGAGGCGCTGCGATCTGCCGGGGTGATTACGCAGGCCCGCGGCGGGACCTTGACCATGACATTGGAACCAGTAGGCAACGGCAGCGACTACGACGCCAACCTGAAAATTTCGAACACCCGCATAACCGATGCTCCGGCGATGGCGGCGCTGCTGAACGCCATCAGCCTTGTCGGTTTGATCGACGAAATGGCCGGGCAAGGCATCTTTTTCTCGACTATCGAAAGTCGGATGCGCATTACGCCGACCGAGATCAAGGTCTTAAGTGGCAGCGCCGTTGGTCCCTCAATGGGGCTGTCGTTCGACGGTACGGTTGATCTGGCAAACGGGCTTCTGAATCTGCGGGGGGCGATCTCGCCGATCTACCTGGTCAACGCGATCGGCAGTGTTTTCACCAAGAAGGGGGAAGGGGTGATCGGCTTTAACTATACGCTGACCGGCCCGTTGAGTGCGCCTAAAGTGTCGGTCAATCCACTGTCCGGTCTGGCCCCTTTGTTTTTACGTAATCTGTTGCGTGCACCGGCGCCGACCGTGGCAGATGGCCCGAATGCGCAACCCGTTCGACCCGACAAGCCGAAAAAGACCTTTGGGTCTCCGTCCGGCGATCGGTGAATTGGGCTGTTGCTGAATCCACTGAGGCCTTGTAAGGCGCGCGCATGAAACTGAGCGATTTTGATTTCCACCTGCCTGAAGACTTGATTGCCACGCGGCCTGCGACCCCTCGGTCATCGGCGCGTCTGTTGGTTGCAAACGGCGACGAGACTTCGGATGCGCATGTTTTCGATCTGCCCGACTGGCTGCAACCCGGAGATCGCCTTGTTCTGAACGACACCCGCGTGATCCCCGCACGGTTGAGCGGCCGCCGTCATCGGGACAGTGCGCAGGGGCCGGTCTCGGCCGCGATCGAGGCGACCCTGCTGGAGCCGCGGGCGGACGGGACATGGACCGCTTTGATCAAGCCGTTGAAAAAGGTCAAACCCGGTGAGGATATCAGGTTTTCGGATGAGTTGAGCGCGACGCTGGACCGGGTCGAAGACGGGCAGGCCCACCTGCGGTTCAACCTGACGGGTGAGGATTTCGACACCGCACTGGAGCAGGCCGGAGCGATGCCTTTGCCGCCCTATATCGCTGCCAAGCGCCCGGCAGATGAACAGGACAAGACCGACTATCAAACCATCTGGGCGCGCAATTCTGGCGCAGTCGCGGCCCCTACGGCATCGTTGCACTTCGACTCGGCGGTGATGCAGGCACTTCAAGCGCGGGGCGTGGCGATCACTCATGTTACATTGCATGTCGGGGCGGGGACTTTCCTGCCGGTCAAGGTCGAGGATGTAACAACTCACAAGATGCATGCGGAATGGGGCCGGGTCAGCGAAGCGGCCGCGCAAGAAATCCGTGACACCAAGGCTGCTGGTGGCCGGGTGATCCCGGTCGGCACAACGGCTTTACGACTGATCGAAAGCGCGGCGCGCGGTGGCGACATTCAGGCATGGGAAGGTGAGACAGACATTTTCATCTACCCAGGATTTCAGTTCAACGTGACCGACGCGTTGATGACGAACTTTCACTTGCCGAAATCTACATTGTTGATGCTGGTATCGGCATTGATGGGGCAAGATCGGATGCGCGACGTCTATGCCCATGCGATTGAACAGAAATATCGCTTCTTCTCGTATGGGGATGCGTCGCTGCTGGTCCCAAAGTGACGTAAGTGTCGGGATCACGTCATCGTAATGTCGTAGACAAACACGACGGATACCCGCTTTCATATCAAAACGAACCTAAACGTCAGGTCGGCACAATTCGGAGGCCCCAATGATTCAGGTCCTTTCCAGCGCATGGGCGCTTCTTCTTGGGATGGGTCTTCTTATGATCGGCAACGGCCTGCAGGGGACGATCCTCGGTGTCCGTGGCGAGATCGAGGGGTTTTCGACCCTCCAAATGTCATTCGTGATGTCGGCCTATTTCGTGGGATTCCTCGGCGGATCCCGCCTTGCGCCCGAGATGATCCGGCGCGTCGGACATGTCCGTGTCTTTGCTGCGCTGGCCTCATTCATTTCGGCAGTGATGATCATGTATCCACTGCTCACCAACGAGATTGCGTGGATTCTGGGCCGGGTGGTGATCGGGTTTTGCTTTTCTGGCGTGTATGTCACCGCTGAAAGCTGGCTGAACAACGCGGCCAACAACGAAAACCGCGGGCAAGCACTGTCGCTTTACATGATTGTGCAGATGACCGGGATCATCTCGGCGCAGGGGCTTGTTCTGATTGGTGACCCGTCCGGCTATGAGACGTTCGTGATCGCCTCGATTCTGGTTTCGGTTTCTTTTGCACCGATCCTGCTGTCGATCTCGCCGACACCGGCCTTCGATACCACCAAACCGATGACCCTGCGCGAGTTGATGGGGAAATCTCCGTTGGGATGTGTTGGGATGTTCCTTCTGGGCGGCGTGTTCTCGGCGCAGTTTGGCATGGCTTCGGTCTATGGCGCGCGGGCGGGTTTGTCGTTGGCCGAAATCTCGACTTTCGTGGCTGCGTTCTATGTCGGAGCGGTGCTGCTGCAATACCCTCTGGGATGGTTCTCGGACCGGATGGACAGGCGATTTCTGATCATGCTGGTGGCGATCACTGGGGCTGCCGGGGCGGTCTGTGGCATGCTGTTCGGCGTGTCATTCCCGATCCTGTTGGTCTCGGCTTTTGTCATTGGCGGCATGTCTAACCCGCTTTACTCGATGCTGATCGCCCATACGAACGACTTTCTGGAGCATGAAGATATGGCAGCTGCGTCCGGAGGGCTGGTGTTCATTAACGGTATGGGCGCAATCTCGGGGCCGCTGATTACAGGTTGGTTGATGGGGGACAAAGTCTTGGGACCGCCGGGCTTTTTCCTGATCATTGCTGCGTTGCTGGCCATGACGGCTGTTTATGCGATGTACCGCATGACACAGCGCGCCGCGATTCCCGTCGACGAGACCGGTACAATGTCTCCGATCTATCCAACATCCTCGCCCGTTGCCTTCGAGGTCGCGCAGGAAGTAGCCATCGAAGCTGCCGAGGAAGCGGCAGAGGCCGAGCAGGATACGCAGAATGTTGCCTAAAACACGGAATTATTGCGCAAATGTTGCAATATGTTACTGTCACAAATCTGTAAAACGCCCTTAAATGACGTTACGTCCCTGGGGAGGCGAACATACGGAGTTAAGGGCAATGGCAGGGCCTGAAGACGTACTGAGTTTTTGGTTGGATGAAGTCGGCCCCAAGGGTTGGTATCTGCAGGATGAGGCACTGGATGCTGAAATCCGGGAAAAATTCCTGACCACGTGGGAAGCCGCGAATGAGGGCGAGTTCTCACTTTGGCTTACCTATCCCAGCGGCGCGCTGGCCTACATCATTCTGATGGATCAGTTTCCGCGCAACATGTTCCGAGGCAGCGCCAAGGCGTTTGCGTCTGATCGTGCGGCGTTGTCGGCCGCGAAGTGTGCCGTCGACAAGGGTTGGGATCTTAGGATCGACGAACCCGCCAGGCAGTTCTTTTATCTGCCACTGATGCACTCTGAGAACCTGTGTGATCAGGAACGCTGTGTGCGACTGATGTGTCAAAACATCCAAGGCGACGCCAGCAATCTGTTGCACGCCCGAGCCCATCGTGAGGTGATCCGCCAATTCGGTCGTTTCCCTTATAGGAACGAGGCGCTGTCGCGCCCCATGACCGAACACGAAGCAGCCTATGTGGACATGGGTGGCTATGGGGCGACGGTGCGGGAATTGCAGGCTGCTGGTTAACTACCCGGTACGCACCCACGGATAGCGATAATTCGGTCGGCGGCAACGTCGGCCGTGGTTGTAATAGCGGTTTGTATCAGCTCATCCGGTGCTTCGGTCAGGTCTGCGATGCGTGTCTGAGCTGCTTGCAGTTTAGTTTCGAGCCCGTCGAGTTTACCTAGTGCCGCTGAAATCTGTTGCGCTGTGGCGCTGTCGAAAAGGATTGTATTGTCTCGCAGCGAGGAAAGCTCGCTGCGCAAGGCCGTCAATTCTCCGCGCACGCCCTGAACCTCGTCTTTAAGCGGGGCAACAATGTGAATGTTCTCTGCGAAGGCTGTCGTTACGCCTTCAACGGTCGATGCTAGTTTCCAGCCCAAAAACAGACACAAAGCCACCAGGATCAGCGTTGCGTTCAACATAGCAAGCAACAGGTCGGAGAGTGTTCTGGCCATGATAAGTCATTCCAATTCGTCGTGAAAAATAATGGGTCGGGTTGCCCCGGTATCTATGTTCTAGCCATTAGCAACTGTGCGGTATAGGCTGAAAAATGCGCGATGAGCGCGAATTGACCCGCCGTTAGTAATGTCGCGGGCAATTTCGTTGATGCATGTCTAAATATAGTTTAATGGTGAACTAATTTCTGCATCGACCTGCGCCGAGAGGGAAACATGGCTGCAAAATCTTTTGATCTTATTGTAATTGGCGCCGGCCCTGGCGGCTATGTGGCGGCCATTCGCGCGGCGCAGCTTGGGCTGAAGGCTGCTGTGGTAGAGCGCGAGCATCTGGGTGGCATCTGTTTGAACTGGGGATGCATCCCGACCAAGGCGCTTCTGCGCTCGTCTGAGGTGTTCCATTTGATGGAGCGGGCAAAGGATTTCGGCCTCAAGGCCGAGAAGATCGGCTATGATCTGGATGCGGTGGTTAAACGATCACGCGGAGTCGCGGGCCAGTTGTCGGGTGGCATTGGCCACCTGTTGAAAAAGAATAAAGTGACCGTAGTGATGGGCGAGGCGACGATCCCCGCCAAGGGCAAGGTTTCGGTAAAAACCGAAAAGGGAACCGAAGAGCTGACGGCCAAGAACATCGTTCTGGCCACCGGCGCCCGCGCGCGCGAGCTGCGGGGGCTTGAAGCAGATGGTGATCTAGTCTGGACTTACAAGCACGCGCTGCAACCGCCACGGATGCCGAAGAAGTTGTTGGTTATCGGTTCGGGCGCGATCGGTATCGAATTTGCCAGCTTCTACAACACGCTTGGGGCTGATACGACCGTGGTCGAGGTGATGGATCGCGTATTGCCTGTCGAGGACGCGGAAATCAGCGCCTTTGCCAAGAAAGCTTTTGCCAAACAGGGCATGACCATCATGGAAAAAGCGATGGTTAAGCAGTTGGATCGCGCCAAGGGCAAGGTTACCGCGCATATTGAGGTCAAAGGTAAAGTCGAAAAACACGAGTTCGACACCGTGATCTCGGCCGTTGGAATCGTTGGTAACGTCGAAAATCTCGGGCTTGAGGCTTTGGGTGTCAAAATCGACCGAACCCACGTTGTGACGGATGAATTCTGCCGGACCGGGGTCGATGGGCTTTACGCGATCGGGGATATCGCGGGCGCGCCTTGGTTGGCGCATAAGGCAAGCCATGAGGGCGTCATGGTTGCTGAGTTGATCGCTGGCAAACATGCGCATCCGGTCAAACCGGAAAGCATCGCGGGTTGTACTTATTGCCAGCCGCAGGTCGCCTCGGTCGGCTATACCGAAGCCAAGGCGAAAGAGCTGGGCTATGACGTCAAAGTGGGTCGCTTCCCCTTTATCGGAAATGGCAAAGCAATAGCGTTAGGTGAACCAGAGGGGATGATCAAAACGATCTTTGACGCCAAAACCGGTGAATTGCTGGGCGCGCACATGATCGGCGCAGAAGTCACAGAGTTGATTCAGGGCTACGTGGTCGGACGTCAGTTGGAAACTACGGAAGAGGATCTGATGAACACGGTTTTCCCGCATCCAACCCTGTCGGAAATGATGCATGAAAGCGTGTTGGACGCTTATGGCAAGGTCATTCACATGTGATCGGCCAGGGTTGGGGGCGCTGCCCCCGCCGCCCTTTGGGCGACTCCCCCGAGGTATTTCCGGCCAGATGAAGAGACGAATCCTTCATTCATCTGGCCAAAAACACCTCGGAGCGCGAGGCAGAGCCTCGCTGAAAACCTAGCGCGTTAGCGCGTCCAGGATGCGGGCCCAGGACCGGATGCCTTTGTGAAAGCTTTTGACGTCGTATTTCTCATTCGGCGAGTGAATCGCGTCATCATCGTTGGCAAAGCCGACAAGCATCGAGTCCAAACCCAGTTCGGTATTGAAATATCCGACCACAGGTATTGAGCCTCCCATACCGGTGAACACGGCCTCGCGGCCCCACTCATCAGACAATGCGCCGCGGGCGGCTTCGAATTCAGGCCGTTCTAGATTCATGACCGAGGCCGGAGAACCTTCCAGATCACTGTCCCATTCGACATTTGCGTCGGCGGACAGACGGTCTTCGACATGTTTGCGGATTTTTTTGCGCAAATCATCAGGATCCATGTCGCCAACCAGACGACAAGTAATCTTGCAGTGCGCGCGTGACGGAATCACCGTTTTTGAACCTGCGCCGTTGTATCCCCCCCACAGGCCGTTGACTTCGAGCGTTGGCCGCGCCCATTGCTGTTCGAGTGTTGAGTACCCTTTTTCACCGTGCGGTTGAGAATAGCCCACGGAGTTAAGATAGTCTTCCTCGTCAAACCCGCAGCCTTGCCACTGACGAAGTTGGTCCGTTGGAACTTCGTGGACGCCATCATAAAAGCCTTCGACAGCGACGCGGCCGGACGCGTCGTCATAGAAAGAAGCAACGATCCTTGACAGTTCGCGCAGTGGATTCAGACCGGGGCCGCCGTAATGCCCCGAGTGCAGATCGATACGCGGACCAATGATGGTGAACTCATCCTTGAGCATTCCGCGTAGTTGCGAAGCGATCGAAGGCACGCCGCGCGACACCATCGAGGTATCGCAGACCAAAGCCAAGTCGGCTTTCAATTCGGCGGCGTTCTCGCGCAGGAAAGGCACCAGAGAAGGTGAGCCAGACTCTTCCTCGCCTTCGAAGAAAAATGTGATGCGACAGGGCAGGGTACCGTGCACTGCTTTCCACGCGCGACAGGCTTCGACAAAGGTCATCAATTGGCCCTTGTCGTCAGATGATCCGCGACCGCGGATGACAGGGCCGTTTTCTGTGTCCTCGATTGCGGGGTCAAAGGGGTCTCGGTTCCACAGGTCTAACGGGTCCACCGGCTGCACATCATAATGCCCGTAAAAGAGAACATGGGGGGCGTCGCTGTCTTCTCCGATGTGACCAACGACCATCGGATGACCTGTGGTTTCGCGCTTTTCGGCATGAATGCCGATTGTTTTCAGATCGGCGACCAACCAATCGGCGGCCTGGCTGACCTGTGCGTCAAACGCGGGATCCGTCGAGATGGAGGGGATGCGCAACAGCTCCATCAGGCGGTCGATTGAGGTTTGCAAATCGGCGTCGATACGGTTCAGAACTGCGTCAAGCGTCATGGAAGGCTCCTGCCAATGGGATTTATGGCCAAACCCTATCAGCGCGGATGGCGCCGTCCAGCCCATATGCCGGCGAATATTGGGTAATATCGGAAACATGGCGCGCTGCCCTGCGTCGTTTCCCCACGTCCGATAGCCGTAACTTTACTTGTCGCGTCACAAGTGAAGCGATATTTGATGCAAATCAAATAAGCATTCCCGGACTCGGTTATATGGTCCGAGCACTTGGGAACACATCGGCGTCGTTCGAAAACGGGGTCGTGGAATATGTCCGGTCAATGTGGATTGGCTGGGCTGTTAAGGAGAAACCGGTGGACTATACTGCTCAGCTCGATACTGCGATTGCCAGGCTGCACGACGAAGGACGCTACCGGACCTTCATCGACATTGAACGTCGCAATGGTCATTTCCCGCATGCGGTTCACACCCGCCCAGACGGGTCCCAGCAAAACATCACGGTATGGTGCGGCAACGACTATCTTGGCATGGGACAAAACCCTGTTGTCCTGAGCGCCATGCACGAGGCTGTGGAGTCCGCCGGTGCCGGCTCAGGCGGTACACGCAATATTTCGGGCACAACGGTTTACCATAAACAGCTTGAGGCCGAGCTGGCCGATTTGCACGGCAAGGAAGCCGCGCTGCTGTTCACGTCTGCTTATATCGCCAACGACGCGACGCTGAGCACTTTGCCCAAACTGTTCCCCGGGCTGATCATCTATTCGGATGCTTTGAACCACGCCTCGATGATCGAAGGTGTACGCCGCAATGGTGGGGCGAAACGTATTTTCCGTCACAACGACGTTGCGCATCTGCGCGAACTTCTTGAAGCCGACGATCCTGCCGCACCCAAGCTGATCGCGTTCGAATCCGTCTATTCGATGGATGGTGACTTTGGTCCAATCGAAGAGATCTGTGATCTCGCCGATGAGTTTGGCGCTCTGACATATATCGATGAGGTCCACGCGGTAGGCATGTATGGCCCTCGGGGCGGTGGCGTGACCGAGCGGGACCGTCTGGCCCACCGGATCGACATCATCAACGGCACGCTGGCAAAAGCCTTTGGCGTCATGGGTGGTTATATTGCGGCAAGCGCGAAAATGTGTGATGCAGTGCGTTCTTACGCGCCGGGTTTCATCTTTACCACGTCTCTGCCGCCAGCCGTCGCAGCGGGTGCCGCGGCGTCGGTCGCTTATTTGAAGAATGCTCCTGAACTGCGCGAGCAGCACCAGACGCAGGCCAAAATTCTCAAACTGCGGCTCAAGGGGTTGGGCCTTCCATTGATCGACCACGGCAGTCACATTGTCCCGGTGATTGTTGGCAACCCGGTTCACACCAAGAAGCTGAGCGATATGTTGCTGGATGACTATGGCATCTATGTCCAGCCGATCAATTTCCCGACCGTTCCACGCGGAACGGAGCGCTTGCGGTTTACGCCGTCACCTGTTCACGGACCCAATGAAATGAACAGTCTGGTTCAGGCGATGGACGAACTTTGGTCACATTGTGCGCTAAATCGCGCCGAACTCGCAGGTTAACCTCACGCCAAAGTGTGCAACGTGTGTTTCACGTGTTAGGCTTAAGCTAACAAAAGAAGTGACCGAATCGTGTAGGATTGATTCGGTTCTTGCGTGAAACACGCGTAGGCAGAATGGGGCAGCAGGGATGATTGGGCGCAGATCTCAGCGCGAATCCGAAGATGAAACCGACGTCCGGCCAAAGGGCTTTGACGATTACGAGGTGAGTCTGGGAGATCGGATGCGCGGGGAACGCGCAACGATGGGCAAGTCCTTACTGGATGTCCAACGCGAGCTGCGGATCAAAGCCAACTACATTGCAGCCATAGAAGACGCTGACCCTGACGCGTTTGATACACCGGGTTTTATCGCAGGGTACGTCAGATCTTACGCGCGTTACCTGGGTATGAACCCGGATGAAACCTTTGCCACCTTTTGTGCCGAAAGCGGGTTTGAAGTTGCCCATGGCATGTCAGCCGAAGCATCGGTTGTACGCAAACCAAATGGAGGGCTGCCCGCGCGCGGCCCCATGGGGCGCGATCCCTTTACCTCTCCTAACACGCCGTTTGTTCCCGGACGTGAGTCGTTTGTCAGCCAGATCGAGCCGCGTGCAATCGGGTCTTCGCTGGTTTTGCTGGCTGTAATATGTGGCATAGGATACGGCGGATGGGCGGTGCTGAACCGCATTCAGCAAGTTCAAGTCAGCCCGGTTGAGCAAGCACCTGTTGTTCTGTCCGACCTCGATCCGTTGGACGTTGCGCGCAGTGCGACACCAGACGAACAAGTGGCGGCGACCGATTTGCCAAGCGCTGAAGCTCTGGACCGGCTGTATCGTCCCCAGGCGTTGGACCTGCCGGTATTGGTGGCCCGAGACGCGCCGATTTCTACGCTGGACCCTCGTACAGTTGGAACATTCCAGCCGCCCGAGCCGCCTCAGATTGAAGTGGCCGAGGTGCACACGGTCGAACGTCCCGCCTTGCCGCAGGTTGTTGAAAAGCTGGATACGACGCTGAAGATTGTGGCTGTGAATCCTTCGTGGATGCGCGTAACTGCTGCGGATGGCAGTATCATCTTCGAAGGCACATTAGGAACGGTAGAGCAGGGCAACACTTTTGAGGTGCCTCTGACGGAAGAACCTCCGCAACTTCGGGCCGGCGCGTCGGGTTCTGTTTACTTTTCAATGAACGGTGAACACTTCGGCCCGGTAGGCGCGCCGGGAACAGTTGCTAAAGGCGTAATTCTATCCAAGGACGCTGTGGCCGAAACCTACAGTGTTGCGGATCTGGAAGCAGAGCAGAACAGCGCTCTCAAGCGCCTTGTGGCCGAGCTTCAGGCGCAGGAACCTGTTGCTGCATCTGAGTGATCTAGCCATTGCGATAGTGGGTTAAGCGAACTATCTAAAGGCGCAACCTAGTCTGTCTTGGACCTGTTCCCATGTCGCTCAATCACGTTCGTCCGTGGCGCAATATCTACCGCCGCAAATCCCGTCAGATCATGGTTGGCGATGTTGCCATCGGCGGCGATGCCCCGATTGCCGTGCAGACCATGACCAACACTCTGACAACCGACGTTGCAGCAACGGTGGCGCAAGTGCAGGCCGCAGCCGAAGCAGGGGCGGATATCGTGCGGGTTTCGGTCCCGGATGAGGCGTCTTCGAAAGCGTTGAAAGAGATCGTGCGCGAAAGCCCTGTACCGATCGTGGCCGACATCCATTTCCACTATAAACGCGGGATCGAGGCGGCTGACGCGGGCGCAGCTTGCCTGCGGATCAATCCGGGCAATATCGGCGACGAAAAGCGCGTGCAGGAGGTGATCAAAGCCGCCCGCGACCACAATTGCTCGATACGGATCGGGGTCAATGCGGGGTCGCTGGAGAAGCACCTGCTTGAGAAATACGGCGAGCCGTGCCCCGAGGCGATGGTCGAAAGCGGGCTCGAACATATCCGCATTCTGGAAGACAACGACTTTCACAACTTCAAGATCAGCGTGAAGGCCAGCGACGTGTTCCTGTCGGCGGCGGCCTATCAAGGTATTGCCGAGGCCACAGATGCCCCCATCCATCTGGGCATCACCGAGGCTGGGGGGCTGGTCAGCGGCACCATCAAATCCGCCATTGGGTTGGGCAATCTGCTGTGGATGGGGATCGGTGATACGATTCGCGTCAGCCTGTCCGCGGACCCGGTGGAAGAGGTCAAGGTGGGCTATGAGATCCTGAAATCTCTGGGCCTGCGCCATCGCGGTGTGAACATCATCTCATGCCCGTCCTGCGCGCGGCAGGGGTTCGACGTGATCAAGACGGTCGAGGCGTTGGAACAGCGGCTGGAACACATCAAGACACCCATGAGCCTGTCGATCATCGGCTGCGTCGTGAACGGCCCCGGTGAGGCGCTGATGACCGATGTTGGCTTTACCGGCGGCGGTGCGGGGTCTGGCATGGTCTATCTGGCGGGCAAAGCCAGCCACAAAATGTCGAACGATCAGATGATCGACCACATCGTCGAGCAGGTCGAAAAGAAAGCGGCCGAACTGGACGCGGCAGCTGAGGCTGCGGAATAAAATCCAATTTCTGGTCTAGCTGTCACGTTGTGGCCTGAATCTGCAGTTTTTGTGTCGGTATAGATTTCGCAAGCCGGAGCAGTGAACATTGAAAGTTAAAACCATTTGCGCGGGGCTTATGATCACTGCTGTCGCTGCTTGTAGCACCTCTTCCAACATCTACGACGACCGACCAAGTTTTATCCATGTGCCGGTTCCACCGACCCAAGGAACCCAGCTTGGGTATTTGTCGGTGAATGTTGCGGGCTTTAACGATAACGGGGTCACTAAACGAACCGATGTTCGTATAAGCCCAGGCGGGCAGGGAAAACCACGCGGAAAACTGACGCCTGTGATGCAGGTTGATCCGCAACTCACCTCGCGGGTGGCGCTGTCCTTGCGGGATGGGCAGGATTCTCAGGTAGCGTATGCTTTTGCGCAGCAAATCGCGCGTGCAACTTATTGTCCTTCAGGACCAATCGCCAAGAATACGGGAATACGCAAATACTCAAATCCAAAAGATCTGCAGGCGATTCTGTCAGAAAGCCAACGTCAGGGGCGCGATGTTATTCCGGCTGGTATCAAGGGTGAGGCAGTCTCGGCAACAGATTTTCGGACCAATGGCTCGCCAACATGGGTCGTGTCGATGAAGTGTAACGCGCCTTTCCCCTACGACTAACGGGTAAAGGGGCGGTCTTACCGCCCCCATGCTTTTAACCCTGTTCGGCCCGCACGGCGTCTGCGATCTGCAGCATCTGATCGGCAGTCAGGTAGCCGCGCAGCATTTCTGAGCCCAAAACGAAAGATGGCGTACCCGAAATCTGCATCCGACGCGCCAATTCACGGGTCTGATTGATCTCGTCGGTCACACGATCGCTGTCCATCGCCTCCATGATTGCATCGCTGTCCAGCCCAAGGCCATCTGACAAGCGGCGCAGGGTGACTTCGTTGGGCTCTCCGCCAAATTCCATCAAGGCGTCGTGGACTTGTTTATAGGCGTCGTCGCCAGCTACGTGTTTTGTCGCCACGGCAAAGCGGGACGAGACGACGGACGCGTCGCCGAGGATCGGAAACTCTTTGATGACAAACCGGATGTTGCCATCCTCGGCTAGCAATTCGGCCACTTCAGGCACGGCTCGACGGCAATAGCCACACCGATAGTCCATGAACTCGACAAGGGTGATATCGCCGTCCGGGTTTCCGCCAACCCAGCTATAGCCGTCGTTGAACAACTCATCTGCATTGACGGCCACCAGTTCCTTGTCGGCAGCGGCCTCGGCAACGGCGTTGCGTTGTTCAAGTACGTTTATGGCTTCGATGATCACACCGGGGTTTTCTAGAAGATATTCCCGAATCTGAGCGCCGAACTGCTCTTTCTCGGCATCGCTCATGGCGTTCAGGTCCAGCGCCTGTGCAGGACCGGTGATCAGGGAAAGACCCAGAAGGGCCGGTGCAGCATGTCTGAGGATCATTTCCGTTTCCTTTTCTTTTTTTCTGCTTGTTCCGAGGCAATCAGCACATCCTGTGCGCGTTGCCAACCAGGGGATCCCTCGGGCAATTGCCCGACGGCGCGTCTTGCGTGAATACCTGCATCTGCCAGCTGGCCTTGCAAGGCAAATCGTTCGGCGGTGACTGTAGATGCCATGCCAGTATTGCCGGTTTGTGAATAGGCAACGCCCAGATCGCGTAGTAGGCGTGCGTTCTTGAAGTCCCTTGCCCGTGCCTTTTCAAGCACTTGCAGGGCGTTCTTCGTTTCACCATGCGCCAAAAGGGCGCGACCGTATCCTGCCAGAATTAAAGGATCATTGGGCGTGATCTCAACCGCGTGGCGGTATGCCGCGACAGCTGCCTCCACTTGCCGATTTTCAAGCAGGATCTGCCCTTTCAATTCGTAGTAAAACGGATCGTCAGGACGGATAGCCAGTGCTGCGTTTATTGCAGCACGCGCGTTATTCAGGTCCCGGTTCTGGTGATAGGCGGCGGCCTCGCGCATCAGGCGAATGTCCTGAGCGGTTTCCTCTTTGGCGCGGCGCATTGTCCAGCTTGGGGATCTGAGAAAGGCGGATAGTTTGCCTTTAACACGGGCAAACCAATATTTGGCGTTCTGATCTGGAAGCGCACTATCCCCGAACGCGTCCAAAAAGATTTGGGCGGCCCGCAAGCGTTCGCGGCTTGTGGGATGCGAACGCATATAAGGGTCCTGGTTGATCTCGCTCAGCAACTCCTGCCCTGCGAATTTCTGGTGTAGGGCAACCATGCCGCTTGGTGAAATGCCAGCCCACCTGAGGTAGCTGGCAGCGCTTTGGTCGGCCGAGGATTCTTCGGCCCGCGTGTGCCCCAGAAAGCTGCGCAAGGCTGAACCTGATGTGCCCGCGGCGATACCAGCCGCAGCCTCGCCGCCGCCTGCGGCCGCGACGACCAAAGCAAGGGCTGTTCCCAATTGCGAATTGCGTTGTGCGGCCTTTAGGTTTTCAACCCGGCGCGCCAGATGGCCATTGGCGATATGCGCGGCTTCGTGGGCGATGACGGCCTGCAGCATCTCGGGGGACTCGACGTTAAGGATCAGGCCGTAGTTCAGATATATGGTATTGTAATCAATGACAAAGGCGTTGAACGTGCTGTCATTCACCACCAGAACTTGAACTCTGTTGGTGTTCAAGCCCGCAGCACGCAGCACGGGAAACGCCAACTCTCGCAGGCCATATTCGATGTCCGGGTCGCGGATCAGGCTTTGCGCGGCGGATTGAACAACTGTCGCGGCCCATGTCGCTACAAGCAGCAACAGGGCCGGGATTGACGCCAGCCTGGATACACGTTCAAAAGCCATGTCAGCAACATGGGAGATGGGCATGCGAAACTCAACCCGGTCCGAGGTCGATCCGTTTATTGTGATGGACGTGATGGAAGCCGCGCGCAAAGCGGAAGAAGCCGGGCGCACCATCATCCACATGGAGGTCGGCCAGCCTGGCACTGGCGCCCCCACGGGGGCGACAGCCGCGTTGACCCAAGCGATGAAGCATGAGCCGCTGGGCTACACTGTCGCGCTGGGTATGCCTGCGCTGCGTCAACGCATAGCTCGGATGTATGGTGAATGGTATGATGTCGACCTCAACCCTGATCGGGTAGTGGTCACGCCCGGATCGTCTGGGGGGTTTTTGCTGGCGTTCACGGCGCTTTTCGACAGCGGAGACCGGGTTGGAATCGGCGCACCTGGCTATCCGTCTTACAGGCAGATTTTGAAGGCTTTGGGGCTGGTGCCGGTCGACCTGCCCACTGCACCGGAAAATCGGCTGCAGCCAGTGCCGGCGGATTTTGCCGGGCTGGACCTGCAAGGGTTGATGGTGGCCTCTCCGGCAAATCCTACCGGGACGATGCTGGATCGCACGGCAATGGGCGCGCTTATCGAGGCGGCGCAGGGGCAGGGGGCCTCGTTCATCAGTGATGAAATTTACCACGGGCTGGAATATGAGGCCAAGGCTGTCACTGCGCTGGAGCTGGCGGATGAGTGCTATGTGATCAATTCCTTCTCAAAATATTTCTCGATGACAGGTTGGCGCGTCGGTTGGATGGTAGTGCCCGAAGATCAGGTGCGAGTGGTCGAACGGATTGCCCAGAACATGTTTATCTGTGCTCCGCATGCCAGTCAGGTGGCGGCGCTGGCCGCGATGTATTGCGACGAGGAATTGCAAGCTAATCTGGATGTATACCGCAGAAATCGCGCGTTGATGCTGGAAGGGTTGCCCAAGGCAGGGTTCACAAATATCGCGCCGCCTGACGGGGCATTCTATGTTTATGCGGATGTCTCTGAGCTGACCAATGACAGCCAAGCTTTCGCCGCCGAGATTCTGGACAAGGCCGGTGTCGCCGTGACCCCGGGGTTGGATTTTGACCCTCAGCGGGGCCACACGACTTTGAGGTTCTCGTATGCGCGGTCAACCGACGATATCGCCGAGGGCCTAAGCCGACTTGCGCGCTTCATGACCGAGCGGGGATTGTCCAAGGCCAAAGCCTAAGCCGTTCACAAGTGGGCGCAGGTCGGTTAGTCTTGTGCGCAAACGATCTTGGGAAAACTCGAGGCCATGAGCAGGATATTTTTTGCCATAGCGCTCATCTGCGCGCTTGCAGTTTCAGCCTTTGCGCATGATTTCAGCGCATTGGCCCGGATTGAACCTGCAAACAGCCATGTCCAAAATGATGGGCAGGCTGGGGTTCGGGTACAGCTTGGTCTCAGCCAGGGTGTGCCGTATCGGGTATTCACTCTGGAAAACCCCTATCGCGTCGTCCTTGATTTCAAAGAGGTCGATTGGACCGGGCTTGAGAGCGACAGCTTTCTGCAGGCGGATCGCGTGACGTCTGTGCAATTCGGGGCCTATGTGCCGGGGTGGTCTCGGATGGTACTGGAGCTTGGCGCGCCAATGGTCGTCGATACGGCGGGCCTGCGGATTGATTCCGCGTCCGGGGCCGCTGAGTTGTCTTTGCGCCTTAAGCGATCGACTGCGGAAACCTTTGCCACCAGTGCCGGCGCACCGCGACAACCGGGATGGGATCTGCCGGAAGCCGCTGATTTACCCGACGCTCACCCCAATGACGGTCCGCGTCCGCTGCGTGTCATGTTGGATCCCGGACATGGCGGTATTGATCCGGGGGCCGAGGTTCAGGGCGTGAACGAAAAGTCCCTCATGCTGACTTTTGCCCGCGAACTGCGCGAACTTTTGCTGCGTCAAGGCGGGTATGAGGTGATCCTGACGCGGACAGACGACCATTTCGTGTCGCTCGAGCGGCGCATTGCGCTTGCGCACAGGGCGGGGGCGGATGTGTTCATCTCGCTGCACGCGGATATCCTGTCAGAAGGCCGCGCACATGGGGCCGCTGTTTACACCTTGTCCCAAGACGCCTCGGATGTGGCCAGTCACAAACTGGCCGAACGGCACGATCGTGCCGACCTGATCTCGGGTATTGATCTGAGTGGTGCGGACGATCAGGTGGCGGATGTTTTGCTGGATTTAGCGCGTCAGGAAACCCGCCCACGCACAGATGCGTTGGCGGGGGCTTTGGCCAACGGAATGGCTCAACAAGGCGGACCGATGAACAGCCATCCAATCAGAACAGCGTCGTTTTCAGTGCTGAAGGCGGCCGATATCCCTTCGGTTCTGATCGAACTGGGCTTTCTGTCCAGCCCCAGAGACCTGAAAAACATAGTAGATCCCGAATGGCGCATGGGCATGGCGCGGGGGATCCGTGACGGGCTAGAGGATTGGCGTCAGCAGGATGTGATCCGGCGGTCCCTGATTGGTCAGTGACCCTACGGCGTAATCCGGCTAATATGGGTCATCGTGTTTTGACCCAGAGCAGGCGCGCCCTTATATAGACCGCACCGCGAGCAAAAGGCAGTGACGTGATCCGTTTCATATTTTCAATCTTCGGGGCTATCTTCAGCCTCGTGACCCTTGGTGTTTTCATGGCCGCGCTGGTGATTGGCGCGATCTTCTGGATGTATGGGCGCGACCTGCCCAGCCATGAATCGCTGGCGCAGTACAAACCGCCCACGATCAGCCGGATCTATTCGGGCGAAGGCCATTTGATCGACGAATTCGCGCAAGAACGCCGCTTGTTCACGCCGTCCGAGGAAATTCCCGATCTTGTGAAACAGGCGTTTATCTCGGCCGAGGATAAGAACTTCTACACGCATCAGGGCTATGATCCGCGCGGGATCATTGCTGCGGGTGTTGAGGCGGTGAAGTCCAAGGGCGAAAACGTGCGTGGTGCGTCCACGATCACGCAGCAGGTGATGAAGAACTTCCTGCTGTCCGGGGACCGCCGCGCAGAGCGTAAGATCAAGGAAATCATCCTCGCCACCCGGCTTGAGGATACATTGGACAAGGAACAGATTCTCGAACTCTATATGAATGAGATCTTTCTGGGCCAGAACTCGTATGGTGTGACCGCCGCTGCCCAGACCTATTTCAACAAGACGTTGCAGGAACTGGCCCCGCATGAGGCTGCGACTTTGGCCGCGATGCCCAAAGCGCCCTCGGATTACCACCCGGTCCGTCAGAAAGATCGCCTGCTGGCGCGCCGCGACTATGTTCTGCGCGAGATGAACCAGAACGGCTATATCGACAAGGCCACCTATGAGGCCGAGGTCGCGCAACCGTTGCGTTCGGTCCAGAACGGCGATTTCGAAAGCTTCCGTACCGCGTTGCCGCCGCGTGACTATTTCACCGACGAAATCCGTCGTCAGCTGAGCGAGGATTTCGGAGAGGGTGAGTTCTTTACCGGCGGCTTCACCGTCCGAGCCTCGGTGGACGAGGAAATGCAGGTCGAGGCCGCCAAGGCCCTGCGCACAGCGCTGCAGAAATACGACCGGTCGCGCGGGAAATGGCGCGGCACAGGTGAGGTGATCGCCGAAGATGCCCTGTCGGATGAGGCACAATGGCGCGAGGCGCTGGCCGCGATGGAAATCCCCCGCGATGTGGAACTGCCGACGCAATGGTATCCGGCCGTTGTGCTGAACGTGGCCGAGCAAGCTCTGACCGTAGGAATTGAAAACGGCCCGGCAGACGGCACGGTTCCACGTTCGGATATTCAATGGATGCAGGGCAACTTCTTTGACAATTTCAAGCGCGGCGACGTCATCTTGGTGATGGCCGGCGAGGAAGGACAGTGGTCCGCCCGACAGGTGCCCGAAGTACAAGGCGGCTTTGTGGCCATGGACGTGAACTCGGGTCGTGTTCTGGCGATGCAGGGTGGGTTTTCATATCAAGACTCGGTGTTCAACCGCGCCACGCAGGCGCAACGACAGCCGGGATCGAGCTTCAAACCCTTCGTCTATGCCGCCGCGCTGGACAGTGGCTACAGCCCAGCAACCATTGTTGTGGACGCCCCGATCGAGGTGAACACGCCGCAAGGTCTGTGGCGGCCCAAGAACTCGTCGAACAAATTCTACGGCCCGACGCCCTTGCGTACAGGGATTGAACAGTCGCGGAACCTGATGACCATCCGTTTGGCGCAAGAAGTCACGATGCCCGTGGTTGCGGGCTATGCCGAACGGTTTGGAGTTTATGACCGGATGGGCGCATTCCTTGCGAACTCGCTGGGGTCAGAGGAGACGACGCTTTACAAAATGGTCGCCGCCTACGCGATGTTTGCGAATGGTGGTGAGCGGGTCGAGCCCACTCTGGTCGATCGCATTCAGGATCGGTTCGGCAAGACGATCTATCGCCATGACGATCGGCAGTGTCTGGATTGCAACTCGGCATGGTTGGAGCCTGACGAGTCACCCACCATCGAGACCGACCGCTGGCAGGTCATGGACGCCATCACCGCGTATCAGCTGACGTCGATGATGAAAGGTGTTGTGGATCGTGGGACTGCATCTGCTCATGTAAACCTGCCGGTGCCAACGGCTGGCAAAACCGGTACGACCAACGAATCCAAGGATGCATGGTTTATCGGTTTCACCTCGAACATCGTGGCCGGGTGCTACATTGGGTATGACCGCCCGCGTCCGATGGGTAGAGGTGCCTATGGGGGGACAATGTGCGGCCCGGTGTTCCAGAGTTTCATGGAACATGCCACCGAGAAGTATGGTGGCGGTCCGTTCGAAGTGCCTGAGGGTGGCCATTTCATCAAAATCGACCGCTTCAGCGGGGCGCGCCTGCCTGCGGACGCGACCGGTGATTATGTCGTCGCCGAGTATTTCCGCGATGGTGTGGATGGCTTTATCGACCGGGTTTACGATGGTGGGTTTGCGATGGGCTCGGACCTGCCTTTGTTTGAAGAGGCCAGCTCGGGCCGACAGGTGACGACATCGACCGGTGATACGATCACTGTTGGCCCCAACGCCAGCCAGGGTGATCTGCAGGGCGGCGGGCTTTACTGAAATCTTTAAGGGCCGCTCTGACTTGTAGCGGTCCCATGCTCTTGCTATCACGCAGCACTGATCAAGCAAGTTGGGACGTAACCATGCGCGCCGAAACCCAGAATATCGTGGCGGAAATCGAAAAGTCGCTGGAGCTGCTGGCGCAGCGTATGGACTATGAAACCGCACCTCATCGTCTTGAAGAATTCAACGCGCGTGTTGAGGACCCCAACCTGTGGGACAACCCCGAGAACGCACAGAAGCTGATGCGCGAGCGTCAGATGCTGGTTGACGCGATTGAGACCTATGAGACCATCAAGGCCGATCTCAGCGATAATATCGAGCTGATCGAACTGGGCGAGATGGAGGAAGACGACGAGGTTGTCGCCGACGCCGAGGGCGCTATCAAGGCGCTTGGGGCCAAGGCCGCCAAGAAAGAGCTTGAGGCCCTGCTGGACGGTGAGGCCGACAGCAATGATACCTTTCTTGAGATCAACTCGGGCGCGGGTGGTACGGAAAGCTGCGACTGGGCTTCGATGCTGGCGCGGATGTATGTGCGCTGGGCCGAGAAAAAGGGTTACACGGTCGAGCTGCAATCCGAGACCGCGGGCGAAGAGGCCGGGATCAAGTCCGCGGCCTACAAGATTTCCGGTCACAACGCGTATGGCTGGTTGAAGTCGGAAAGTGGTGTGCACCGTTTGGTGCGAATTTCGCCCTACGACTCGGCGGCCAAGCGGCATACATCGTTCAGTTCGGTCTGGGTCTATCCCGTGGTTGATGACAATATCGAGATTGAGGTGAATCCGGCGGATATTCGGATTGATACCTATCGGTCGTCCGGTGCGGGTGGTCAGCACGTGAACACCACGGACTCGGCGGTGCGGATCACGCACATTCCCACCGGTATCGTTGTGACCAGTTCCGAAAAGTCGCAGCACCAGAACCGCGATATCGCCATGAAAGCGCTGAAGTCGCGCCTGTACCAGCAAGAGCTGGACCGCCGGAACGCCGATATCAACGCCGCCCATGAAGCAAAAGGTGATGCGGGCTGGGGTAACCAGATCCGGTCTTACGTGTTGCAGCCTTACCAGATGGTAAAGGATCTGCGGACCAACCATGAAACCTCGGACACAAAGGGTGTGTTGGATGGGGATCTGGATGGGTTCATGGCGGCAACTTTGGCGCTGGATGTGGCTGGTAAGTCCCGGTCCGAGGCGCAGGGCGACTAAGCCGGGCAGGTGGCTCTGCCCCCGCCGCGCGATGCGCGGCTCCCCGAGAAATTATTGGCCAGATGAAGTCGATCCCCGTGTGGTTGCTGCTGGAAAAGATACATCTAAACAGTGGGTTTAAATGGGGATAAGCCCCGGATAGGCTGATCGAGTCAGTGTGACCTGTCAGCCGAAGAGATCCGAATGAACCTAAGCCAGATTACCGCAACCGCGTTGGTGACCGAATTGTCCGAGGGGCGGGTCTCTGCGTCTGAAGTGATGCGTGCCACGTTGGACCGCATAGCAGCGGTGAATGGCGATTTGAACGCCATAGTTGGATTGCGGGACGAGGGCGATCTGATGGCAGAGGCGGCTGCGCTGGATAAAGGGGCGAAGCGGGGTCCTCTGCATGGGGTGCCGATCGCGGTCAAAGACTTGGTCAATGTGGCCGGGATTGTGTCGACCCAAGGGTCGCCGTTGTTTCGCGATCATGTCCCTCAGAAGGATGACATGATCGCTGCCCGGATGCGGGCGGCCGGAGCGATTTTGATCGGAAAGACCAACACGCCCGAATTCGGATTGGGGTCACACACGTTCAATCCCGTTTATGGCGCCACGCGTAACCCATATGATTCATCCCGAACTTGCGGTGGATCTTCTGGTGGCGCGGCGGTGGCTTTGGCGTCCGGTATGGTGACGCTGGCGGATGGCTCGGACATGATGGGTAGTTTGCGAAATCCCGCCGCGTGGAACAATGTCTATGGGTTTAGACCAAGCTGGGGGCGGGTTCCGCCCGAACCGGTCGGAGACGCGTTTCTGCATCAGCTTTCGACCCTCGGCCCGATGGCGCGCTGTCCCGAAGATTTGGGTCTGCTTTTGGATGTAATATCCGAGCGTGACGCGCGACAGCCCTGCAGCGTGAAACCTGAGCCCGTTGGGCCGGTTCAAGCGCGCGACCTAACCGGGGTTCGTATCGGTTGGCTTGGCGATTGGGGCGGAGCCTATCCGTTCGAAGACGGGATAACGGATCTGTGTCGGGATGCAGTGTCCGTTCTTGCCGGGTTGGGGGCACAGGTCGATGAAGTCGTGCCTGATTTCGAAGCCGAGCGTCTGTGGGAAAGCTGGACGGTGCTTAGATCATGGAGCATAGCCGCCAGCCTTGCCCCTCTGACCGAGCATAGATCAATGTTGAAAGACACGGCGCAATGGGAACTGGATCGGGGGCTTGCCTTGACCGCAATGCAGGTTCACCGCGCCAGTGAGATGCGTTCAGAATGGTTCCGGCACGCTCTTGGAATGTTCAACACCTATGACGCGCTGATCCTGCCATCCGCGCAAGTCTGGCCTTTCGAGATCGAAACGCCGTATCCGACTGAGATCGCTGGCACCAAAATGGATACTTACCACCGTTGGATGGAGGTTGTTCTGCCAGTGAGCCTGATTGGCTTGCCGTGCCTGTCAGTGCCGGCGGGGTTTGGCCCAGAAGGCGTGCCGATGGGGATGCAGATTTTCGGTCCGCGCGGCAAGGACGCAAAGCTTTTGTCAATCGGGGCTGCCTATCATGCGGCGACTGAGTGGCCACAAAAAAGACCCGCCAGCTAATAAGCGACACAGGGAGGAGGGAGACAGAATGGAGAAGCCTTTCGGAGTTCCGAAAATGGGGCCGGTTACGACAGACATGTTGCGTGAAGCCTTGAGCCGGGCTTGGGCGGATTTTCGACGTGCGCCGGTCTTTGGCCTTGTTTTCGCAGGCTTCTACGTCCTCGCGGGCTGGGCAATGGCGTGGGTCACGGTACAAACTCAGACCTCGTATTGGCTGGTACTGGCCGCGATCGGATTCCCACTATTGGGGCCCTTTGCGGCAGTTGGGCTGTATGAAGTCTCTCATCGGTTGGAGTTGGGGGAGCCACTTGATTATGCTTCTATTTTCGGCGTTGTGGCGCAACAGGGTCGACGTCAGCTGCCCTCAATTTGTGCGATCATCGTGGTCATGTTCCTGTTCTGGTTCTTCCTTGGTCACATGATTTTTGCACTGTTCATGGGACTGTCGACCATGACCAACGTTTCTACCTCTCTTGAGGTTTTTCTGACTGTAAATGGCCTGACGATGCTGGCGGTCGGAACTTTGGTCGGAGCGGTTTTTGCCACCCTTCTTTACATGATCACTGTACTGTCCATCCCAATGTTGCTGGATCGGGAATTGGATTTCGTGACAGCGATGATCGCCAGCTACAGCTATGTTAGTGCGAACCTGACGGTGATGCTGGGTTGGGGCGTCTTCGTCGCCGTGCTGACGTTTCTTGCCATGATCCCATGGTTTCTTGGACTGCTGATCATCTTGCCGCTGCTTGGACATGCGAGCTGGCACTTGTATCGGCAGATCACACAAGCCGAATCCGCTGCTTCAGAGCCAGGTTAACCCACGTTTATTCTAAGCGTTCAAGGCCATGGTATGCGCACGTCGGGCGGTGCGGGCCGCGCTTATGGCTGCGGCTGGTTGTGTACCAAGGTAACGCAAATTCAAGCGACGCATGGTTGTCTCGTTGGCCGTGGTTTTGGATAAGCAAATCGCAACACCTCGCCAGGTGTCCGGCTGATCTCCTCCACAGCGAGTCATCAGGTAAATTTTGCTGTTTTGCGCCGTACGGTTCGACATCAATATGTAGACTTGGCTTCCTGCGCAGGCGGCGATGCCCTGAACTTCGCGCAATTCAGGCGAGGTCGCCTCGCTGGCCGTCGGCGGTTCGTAGCTGCGGATCATGGTGCATTGCGGCAAGCGCCGCGCATGGATCACGCGGTACCGTGTCGCTTGCGCCCCGTCCAGAGCGGTTTCCGAGACATAATAAAAACCAGCGGGCAGAAGGTCCTCGGTCAGAGTGCCGGGCCCGGAACCCAGAAATTCTGTCAGAGCCGTTGCAGCAGGATGAGGGGCCGGCAGATCGATTTCGTTAAGGGGTCGTAGAAGAATACGTGCGTCCACGTCGAAAAAACAGCAAATACGATTAAGCACGTCGGGCCGGGGAAAGCTCTCTCCGCCAAGGTACCGGTTGAACTGAGTGCGGTTGATCCCAAGCTGACGGCACAGTTCAGAAATCGAGGGGTAGTCCGATGCCAGCAGTCGAAGATTATCACCGAACATCTTGCGCAGCTCAGCCGGGCTGCGGGTTTCGTTGGTCATTTCTGTCCCGGTCTTATTATGTGTTGCCGTGTTCACCCTGTTTGTCCGAGCAATAGACCGGACAATCGCGCTTCAATCGTACTGAGGACCCTGACCAGCGCATCCCAACGCCACGTCACAAGACGAGGCTAACGTCCTGATGCGTAAAAGCAATAGTCTTTTAAGTATATTGTATGGAATTTTTGGTGTTTTGGCTCGTTTTGGGCAACACATTGCTAAAACGCGTGTGGCCGCCATCAAACCCGAGTTGTCCCGTCCGCTACGTACGCGCAGTGGACGGGACAGAATATTCAGTCGCCGCGCAGCAGTGCGGCGACACCTGTGCGGGCGATCTCGATCAAACCCAACGGGCGCATCAGGTCGGCAAAGGCGTCGATCTTGTCCGGCGCACCGGTGATCTCAAAGATGAATGAATTCAAGGTGCTGTCGACCACATTGGCACGGAAAATATCTGCCAGACGCAGCGCTTCCACCCGCTTGTCGCCTTCGCCGACGACTTTGATGATCGCCAGTTCCCGCTCGACCGATGGGCCCTCGACCGTCAGGTCATGCACCTTATGCACGGGCACGATGCGGCCCAGCTGCGCCTTGATCTGCTCGATCACCTGTGGGGTTCCGGTGGTGACGATGGTGATGCGGCTCAGGTGGCCGGTGTGATCGACCTCGGCCACGGTCAGGCTTTCGATGTTGTAACCACGGCCCGAAAACAGGCCGATCACGCGGGCCAGAACGCCGGGTTCGTTTTCGACCAGAACCGCAATCGTGTGGCGCTCCTGCACGTCCGAAAAGGTCGGCCGTAGGTTATAGGCCGAATGGCGGGTGGAGCCTTTTTTGATATGTAGGGCAGACATTTACGTCCCTTTCATCATCCTGCGAAAGCCGGGCACCGGAGCGCCCGACAAAATTCGACGAATTTTGTTAAACCAGAACCGAACCTTTGGAGTCGATCACGCCCTGCGTCTCGGCCTCGCCCAGCAGCATCTCGTTATGGGCCTTGCCCGACGGGATCATGGGGAAGCAGTTCTCGTGCTTTTCAACAAGGCAGTCAAAGATCACTGGGCCGTCATAGTTGATCATCTCCATGATCGCGTCATCCAAATCGGCCGGGTCGGAACACAGAATGCCCTTGGCCCCGAACGCCTCGGCCAGTTTGACGAAATCAGGCAGGGCCTCAGACCACGAATGCGAGTACCGCTCGCCATGCAGCAATTCCTGCCACTGGCGTACCATGCCCAGACGCTCGTTGTTAAGGATGAACTGTTTCACGGGCAGGCGGTACTGAACGGCGGTGCCCATTTCCTGCATGTTCATCAACCACGAGGCTTCACCCGCGACATTGATTACCAGCGCGTCGGGATGCGCCATCTGCACACCGATCGAGGCCGGGGTGCCATAGCCCATCGTGCCCAGACCGCCCGATGTCATCCAGCGGTTGGGGTCTTCGAAACCGAGGTACTGCGCGGCCCACATCTGGTGCTGGCCGACCTCGGTCGTGATATAGCGGTCGTGGTTTTTAGTCAGCTCTTCAAGACGTTGCAGGGCGTATTGCGGTTTGATCGTCTTTTCGCTGTTGGTGTAGGCCAGACAATTGACCTTGCGCCAGTCGCTGATCTGTTCCTGCCACTTGGCAACGGCAGCCGCATCCGTCTTGCGCCCACGCGCTTTCCAGACCTTGAGGATATCCTCCAGCACATGGGCCACGTCCCCAACAATCGGGATATCCACACGGATCACCTTGTTGATGGACGAGGGATCAATGTCGATATGCGCCTTTTTCGAATTCGGCGAGAACGCATCAATCCGCCCGGTGATCCGGTCGTCAAACCGCGCGCCGATATTGATCATCAGGTCACAGTCATGCATCGCAAGGTTGGCCTCATACAGGCCGTGCATACCCAGCATACCCAACCAATTCTTGCCCGAGGCTGGATAAGAGCCCAGGCCCATCAGGGTCGAAGTGATGGGAAAGCCGGTCGCATCCACAAGCTCGCGCAGCAATTGGCTGGCGGCAGGGCCCGAGTTGATCACGCCGCCGCCGGTATAGAAGACGGGCTTTTTGGCTGTTTCAATCGCCGCGACCAGCTCGGTGATCTCTTCCAGATCGCCTTTCAGAACCGGTTGGTAATGCGAGGTCGAGGGTTTCGGCCCGGAATACTCACCTGAGGCGAACTGCACGTCTTTCGGGATGTCGATCAGCACCGGGCCGGGGCGACCGGAGGTGGCGACGTGGAACGCCTCGTGCATGGTCTCGGCCAGCGAGTCCGTGTCCTTCACCAGCCAGTTATGCTTGGTGCAGGGGCGGGTGATGCCAACGGTGTCGGCCTCTTGGAACGCGTCCGAACCGATCATGAAGGTCGGCACCTGACCGGTCAAAACGACGATAGGGATCGAATCCAGCAGTGCGTCGGTGAGGCCGGTCACCGCGTTGGTGGCACCGGGGCCGGATGTCACAAGCGCAACGCCGGGCTTGCCGGTCGACCGCGCATAGCCTTCGGCGGCGTGTACGGCCCCCTGTTCGTGACGCACCAGAATGTGACGAATGTCGTTTTGCAGAAAAATCTCATCATAGATCGGTAGCACGGCGCCGCCGGGGTATCCGAATACCGTGTCCACGCCCTGATCCTTGAGGGCCTGAACCACCATCTTTGCGCCGGTCATCTCACGTGTCATCTGCTTTGCTCCGTTCGCGACATGTGTCTTGCGTGTTGCCAAAAAAAAGCCCCCGAGATTTTCGGAGGCGCATGGGTTGGATTATGGTTTACCGTCACCGGCCCATGCGCGTGTTTCCTACGATTACGACTAGCGCTTTCATCGCCAGAGGCTCCTTTTTTGCGTGCAGGGACATTATGGGCGGCGCGACGGGGCGTCAACAGGCAATCGCACCAATTTTCTATCTCAGGCAGTGAATTTTGCGACATTTTATTGCGCAGATTGCCGCATGTCTGGAATTTTTGCGAAATAGGGGTGCTGATTCCCTGCATTCGCCTGTTTCGCTTGTGCTCAAAAGCGTCACGACGATGTCCGAAACGAGCATGATTGCGGCTCAAAGCTGAGGCAACCTTACCCAGACCTTTGCTGGCAACGGAGGCAGGCCATGCTGCATGATCTGATTGATCTGGGACGGTATCCGATAGATTGTCCGGACTCGCGGGCATATGAGCAGTTAATCAACGATCTGCGAAAAGAACTTGATCAGGATGGCTGCGCCGTCATGCCGGGGTTCGTTCATGCCGAAGGTGTCGCGTCGCTGTTGCAAGAGGCTGAGCGTGTCGCAGGTCACGCCCATCGCTCGTTCAACCGGACGAACGCCTATTTCACGCAGGACGATCCTACGCTGGAAAGATCCCACCCGGTGCGGCAGTTTTATGATCGTTCGAACGCGTTTGTGCCTGCGGATAATTTCCCGAATTCCGGGCCGCTGAGGCGTATATATGAGTCTGAACCTTTTTTGCCTTTTATCCGGGCGGCGCTGAACGAACCGGAAGACAAGTTCTTTCGCTACGATGACCCGTTGGCGGATGTGATCATCAACGTTGTGGAGGATGGGCAGGGTTTTCCATGGCATTTTGACACCAACAACTACACGGTCACACTGGCCATTCAAAATGGTGAGGCAGGAGGTGCGTTCGAATACGTCCCGAACCTTCGCACCGCCGAGGACGAGCAGTTTGAATCGGTCGCTTCGATTCTTGACGGTAGCAGGGCAAGGGTCCGTGAATTGGAACTGCTTCCTGGCGATCTGCAGATATTCCGTGGGCGGTACGCGTTGCACCGGGTGGCCCCTGTGAAAGGGCCGCGCAGCCGTTACGTCGGCATTTTCTCATTCGCCGAAGCCGAAGGGATGTGTGGCAGCGTTGAGCGAACCAAACAGCTCTATGGTCGGGTGCTACAACATCACCATGATCGGGAGGGGCTGAGAAACGATCCATTGCTGGATTGAAACGTGGTAGCCTGCGCGTGAGATAGATTTTCCGCCGGAGGCGCGTATGCCTGAAATATTGCAGCTCACTCCATTTGTATTGTGCTCTTCGTTGCAAAAGCAGATAGACTTCTATTGCGACCTTCTTGGGTTTGCCTGCGGGTTTCGGCAAGACAATTACGCGTTTCTGTCGCTTGGCCCAGTGGCCATTCGTTTGCTGGAATGCCCGCCGCGCGAAGACCGACGACAGTTAGGCGACGAGCAATCGTTCTACATAGACGTGGATGATGTTGACGCGCTGTATGAAACCCTACGCGCGGGGTTGGAGAGTTTGCCCGAGGGACGCGTGCGGCCACCATTTGACCAACCCTATCAGCAGCGCGAGTTTCACGTCATTGATGAAGATGGAACGCTGGTGTTTTTCGGTCAGGACATCAGGCCACGGGGCTGAGTGCTCCCGCCCGTTGTCAATGCGTCTGCGGCGCATCTCCGCCGGTTGGGCCGGGCAGCGCGTGCCGCGCTGCGGTCAGAAACCGGGGCTGGTGCCCTGCAAGACTCCATGCTCGAGCGCATAGCGAGTCAGACCGGCGGTCGAAGAAATTCCCAGTTTGCGTTTGATGTTCTTGCGGTGGGTCTCGACCGTGCGGACCGAGATGTCCAACGTTTGGGCTACTTCTTTGTTGGATTTTCCCTGCGCCAGTTCCAATAGAATGGTCTGTTCCCGACCCGTCAGGGCCTCGCGCGCACCACCGCTTTTGGGTTCCAGCGATCCGCTGGCCCCGGTGCACAGGTATTGCTCGCCTTGCATGACGGCATCGATGGCCTTCTTGATCTCGTCCGTCGGAACATCCTTGAGGACATATCCCTTGGCCCCGTGACTGAGGGCTGTCGAAATGTATTCAGGGCTGTCGTGCATGGACAGGACCAGAACGCGGGTTTGAGGCAGGCGTTCCAGAATGATTTCGGTCGCGCTGAGGCCGCCCATACCGGGCATGTTCAAATCCATCAAGATCACATCAGGTGCCAGAGTAGCGACCTGATCTACGGCGTCCTGCCCGCTGCTGAGCGTTCCGACAACGGTGATTTCGTCGTAGCTTTCGAGGATCGACTGTATCCCTTCGGCGACCATCGGGTGGTCGTCTACGATAAGGACACGGATTGTGGCGTCGCTCATGTACCGGCCTTTCGGTTGGGCGTGGCGTCTTCCTGTGGCGGCAGCAAATGGCTGAGAGGCAGGCTGACCTCGATCACCGTGCCGCTGCGTGGGCCGCGTGATGACAGAATACGCAGCGATCCGTCAAGCTGTTCGATACGCTCCTGCATGTTTCGCAACCCGATCCCCGTACTGCCGTCGCCGGGTGCACTGCGCAGTCCGCGGCCGTTGTCGGTGATCCGCATGGTTGCGCCCTTTTTGTGGCCGCGCAGGTCTATCGTAACACGAGTTGCGCCGGAATGGCGTTCGATATTGGTCAGGGCCTCTTGCGCGATACGGTAGAGCGCAATCTTGCTGTCCTGATCCAGACGGTTGCGGAAGACAACCGTTGAGAACTCGGTGTCGATTCCGGTGCGGTCCCTAAAGTCATCGGTCAATGCCTTGAGGGCAGGGCCAAGCCCGAGGTCGTCCAAAACGCCGGGACGCAGGTCGCGGCTTATGCGACGAACTTCGGTGATAGCAGACCCCAGATGGTCGATGCCCTTGCCCAAAGGGTCACGCGCGCCCGCATCATCGCCACGTTCCAACCGCCTGCGGGCGTTGTCCAACGCATAGCGCACGCCCACAAGGATCTGGCTGATCCCGTCATGCAATTCGCGCGCCACGCGGCCGCGCTCTTCCTCTTGCGCATCGAAAACGCGTTGGGTCAGCTCTTTCAGCTTTGCGTCGGCCAACCTGCGCTCGCGAACGTTCAGCAGCATCCCCGATGTGAAAACGATCAGAACAGCCGCCAAAACGATAGCGCCGATGTATCCAAAGGTGCGCTGCACACGGGCCTCGACCTCGGCACGGGCATTCGCGACGGTTGCTACGATATCGTCGATGAAAACACCGGTCCCCACGGCCCAGCGCCAGTCCTGCAGGCCGACCACATAGGCGATCATCTGCGCCTCTTCCCCGGTCGAGGGCTTTTGCCACATAAAGCTGTGCCATCCTGCCCCCTGACGGGCGAGGCGAATGAACTCATCCACAACAGGGGTGCCATCGCTGTCGGTCAGCCCTTCCCAGTTGCGGTTGATGAATTGCGTCTGACGCGGGCTGACAAGGTTGTTGCCGTCATAGTCATAAACGAAGAAGAATCCGTCCTTACCGTAGATCATCGCCGACAGGATCTGTGTCACAAGATTCTGCGCGACCTTGTCGTCGGGCGTGGCGCGGCCATAGATATAGGCAAACCCGTTGCGGGCCTGAGTGACGTAGTTGCGCAGTTCTTCCTTCTTGGCCTCGATCAGGCGACGTTCAAGTGCCTGAATTTCGCGCTCGGCCGTGGCGCGGGCTTCCTGAGTAACAAAGAACGCAATTGCCGCCACGGCCACCAATAGCGGGATAGCTGCCACAAGTGACAGTTTCTGGCCATAGGTCAGCGAGATCAGGTTGCGAAATCCTTTCATGGACGAATCGATACGCAAGCGCGCGGGAAAATGCAAAATCTTTGCTCGCGACCGGTTTTTTTTCTATCGTTCCTGAGCGGAAAACACTGGACGTTTCCGCAATTTCAACGCCTCGCCGCAGAAAAACCGGCTTACCTACGTAGTAGTAGGTATTCACATTCAAATTCCTGTCATTAGGCTGGCGCGCACTGAAAACGACTGCCCCGAGATCGTTCGGGGGTTGAACTATGTAGGGGAGGAACACTCATATGGATCGTCGTTCATTTCTAAAAACATCTGCTCTGGGCGGCTCGGCTGCTGCGGCCACCACGCTGGCAGCACCGGCTTATGCACAGGGCAAGCGTACCCTGACCATGGTGACCTCGTGGGGTCGCGGTCTGGCGGGCGTTTTTGACAGCGCACAGCGTTGCGCCGACAGCATCACTACGATGTCCGATGGCGACCTGACTGTCGAAATCAAAGCCGCGGGCGAACTGGTTGGCGCGTTCGAGGTCTTTGACGCCGTTTCGTCCGGTCAGGCCGACATGTACCACGCTGCCGATTATTACTTTGTCGGTCAGCACCCGGGCTACGCATTCTTCACCGCTGTTCCGTTCGGCATGACTGCGCAAGAACTGGTGAACTGGTACTACCACGATGGCGGCATGGAGCTGCATGACGAGCTGGGCGAAATCTTCGGCCTGAAATCCTTCCTGGCCGGGAACACCGGTGCGCAGGCGGGCGGCTGGTACTCGAAAGAGATCAACGGCCCCGAGGATTTCCAGGGTCTGAAATTCCGCATGCCGGGTCTGGGTGGTCAGGCACTGGGCAAACTGGGCGCATCGGTTCAGAACATTCCGGGCTCGGAAGTGTATCAGGCGCTGTCCTCGGGTGCGATTGACGGCACCGAGTGGATTGGCCCGTGGGCGGACGAAAAAGCCGGTTTCCAGGAAATCACCAAGACATACTACACCGCGGGCTTCCACGAGCCGGGCGCAGGTCTGTCGCTGGCAACGAACCGTGACGTGTTCGACGAACTGACACCTGCACAGCAGAAGATCATCGAGATCGCGGCTGGTGAAGCACACCAGTGGAACCTGGCGCAATTCCTGGCCAACAACGGCGCGGCGCTGCAGCGCCTGCAGTCGGGTGGCGTGAAGGTTCTGGAATTCCCCGACAGCGTCTGGGATGCCTTCGGTCAGGCCAGCCAGGAAGTTCTGGACGAAAACATGGGCGACGAGCTATTCAAGAAAATCCACGACAGCGCAATGTCGTCGATGGCAGCGTCTTCGGCATGGAACAACCTGTCGTCGGGTGCCTACACCACCCAGCGCGACCGCGTTCGCGGCTAAGCAGCGTTTCTTCGACCAAACGGTTTCCCCACCACGCGTGGGGAAGCCTTTCCCGTTGCAACAGCGCGGTTCGGACAGCCGCGCATCATAGGTGCAACTGACGCGACCTGGGGACAACATGCAGGACGAAAACGGTATCTCGTTCTTCGGCGCCCTGTGGAATGGACTTGTATGGTTCATCCAGAACATTGCCGAAGCCTTCTATAATTTCGGATACGCCATCACGCATCCGCAACTCTGGCTAGACTGGTCAGACAAGGCGTCGATCATGCGCTTTGTCTATTACGGTGGCTCGGTCGAGTTCTTCTTTGTGATCTTCACCTTCTTTCTGGTTCTGACCGCCGTCGGTCTGTACTACCGCAATTTCATGTGGGGGATGGTGCGGGTTCTTGAGGGCTTTGCGAACACCACAGGCCGGTTCTTTGCATGGGCCGGTTTGTTGATGGTCATCCAGCAGATTATCATCGTTTTCATGCAACGGGTGTTTACCCGCCCTGATATGTCCTTTGGCCTTGGTATACCATTCACTCAGGATATCAGCTGGTTCGCGGAAGAACTTAAACTTTATAACGCCATGGTGGTCTGCCTGTGCTGTACCTACACATTCGTGCAGGGCGGGCATGTGCGCGTTGACCTGATCTATGCCGGCATCAGCCATCGGGCCAAACGCGTGGTCGACATGTGCGGCGCGGTTCTGTTTATGATGCCTATGGCCGTGCTGACGTGGATGTATGGCTGGTACTTCATGTGGCGGCACCTGATCGTGCCGAAACCCTCGGCTAGTGATACGTTGGACCGCCTGGTCGCCAAATCCCGCGCGCTGCGCTGGAACGTGGAAACCATCGGTTTCAGCCCCAACGGGTTCAACGCCTACTTCCTGTTCAAGATCCTGCTGGTGGCTTTTGCGGCCATGGTGTTCCTGCACGCCATTGCATTCCTTTACCGCTCGTTCCTGGAATACTCGGAAGGGTCCGAGAGCACAGGAAAATACCTCGACAAGGATAGCCTTGGTGAGGGTGAAGAAGCCTACGAAGGCGCACATTAGGGACGGAGACCCAGACTATGTTATTCGGACTTGATGGCGTCGAGATAGGCCTCATTATCGTATTCTTCTGCCTTTTCGGAGGCATCCTATCCGGTTTCCCGGTGGCGTTCGCCATCGGCGGGGCAGGGATCATTTCCTTCGGGATCATCGCAGCGCTGGACAGTGCCGGGCTGCTGATCCACCAGGCAATTGATACCGGCTCCCAAGCCTACCGAGATCTCGTGAATTCGGGCGTCAAACCCGACACGGTGTCGGTTTTCCGCTTCCCGGACTTACCAAGGATCGCCGAGCCGGTCTTTGTGCAGGGCTGGGAAACCGCGCTGGACCGCAACGTGTCCTTCATCGTGAACCGCATGAACGAACGCGTTCTGGCTGGTCAGTCGATTGAAACCCTGCTGGCCGTTCTGATGTTCGTCCTGATGGGCATCACGCTGGAACGCTCGAAGATCGCAAACGATCTGCTGACCACGATGGCACGTGTCTTTGGCCCGCTGCCCGGTGGTCTGGCCGTGTCGATTGTGGTTGTGGGGGCGTTCCTTGCCGCTTCGACCGGGATCGTGGGCGCGACCGTTGTGACCATGGGCTTGCTGGCGCTGCCAACCATGCTGCGCAACAACTACTCGCCGGAACTGGCGACCGGTGTGATCGCGGCCTCGGGCACGCTGGGGCAGATCATCCCACCGTCGATCGTGATCGTTCTTTTGGGGACGCTGGCCGGTGATCTGTATTCGACCGCGCAGGAAACCCGCGCGCAGGATGCAGGCTGTACAGACGCGCTGACCTATCTGGGCGAGCCTGCGGTGGTCTCGGTTGGGACATTGTTCCAAGCCGCTTTGCTGCCGGGGATCATGCTGGCGCTGCTTTATGCGCTTTATGCCTTTGGTTATGCGTTGCTGAATCCGGAAAAGGCCCCGGCCGTTGAAATGTCAGGCGGTAGTGGCGAGCCGATCACCCGTGCCGAAGGTCTGACCTGGTTGCTGGGTGCACCGGTTGCGCTGATCGTGGGCATGATGGTTTTGAGCAGTGCTGGTGTTGTCGGAAGCCAGAACATCAGCGTCTCGGCTTTCTCGGATATCGGTGAGGGCGCATCGCTGCGCACGAACGTGTCTGAGGAATGCAAAGCCTCGATGATCGACTTGCACGGACAATTGGCCTGGGATCAGGCCGTGGCCGAGCAAGAGGCCATCGATGCCGCAGGTGGCACCGCCGAGTCGACACGCCTGACCGAAGAAGAACTGGTTGCTGCGCAACAAGCCAAGATCGCTGCTGCTGCGCCGATCGGCACGGGTGTGGCTGTCATGGTCGTGCTGCTGGGTCTGACGCTGGTCATGGGTCGCGGCATTGCGCCATCGAAGCCGACGCAGCCGCTGATCGTAGGGGCCATCGGCCTGTTGCTGATGCTGCTGGTCGATGTCCTGCTCATTGCGCCAACCACGTCCTCGGGGGCGACCTTTGTCTTGATGGCGGTGCCGTTTGCGCTGGCCATTTATGGATGCAAAGAGGCCGCTGCGCGCTGCGCGACCAATGATCTGATCCGCGTGGTCTTCCCGCCGCTGGTTCTGATTATCGCGGTTCTGGGCTCGATCCTGGGCGGTGTGACCAACCCGACGCCCGCTGCGGCGCTGGGGGCAGGCGGGGCGATCATGCTGGCCGCGTACCGCAAGCTGCAGGATCAGGGCCGCTCGGCCAAGGTGATCATCTGGGCGACTTTGGCCGTGATCGTGGCCTTGCTGATGGGTGTGAACTTTGACCTGCGCATCAACCAGAGCGATGTCAGCGTCGAGACCTGGATTGCCTTTATCGTGGCCTATGGCGCCTATCTATTTGCCCTGTTCGGCTTGCTGTTTGGTTGCTGGGTCTTGTTTACCAGCGGGGTTCTGACGCCCGTGGTGCGCGAGACAGCCAAGGTGACCTCGATGGTCTTCACCATCCTGATCGGCTCGCAGTTGCTGAACCTTGTGGTGATCTCGTTCGGGGGTGAGCACTATATCCAGCAGTTCCTGCGCAGTTTCGACAACGAGTTCACGGTCTTCCTGATCGTGATGCTGGTGCTGTTCATTCTGGGCTTTGTGCTGGACTTCCTCGAGATCATCTACATCGTGATCCCCATCGTGGGCCCGGTGATCTATGGCGGGTCGTTCGATCCGAAATGGGTCACGATCATGGTGGCGGTGAACCTGCAGACCTCGTTCCTGACGCCACCTTTCGGGTTCGCGCTGTTCTACCTAAGGGGCGTTGCGCCTAAAGAGGTCACAACAGGTCATATCTATCGCGGGATCATTCCATTCGTGCTGATTCAGGTAGTCGGGATTGGTATCCTATGGTTCTTCCCGACCATCGTGACCATCGTGCCGGATCTGATCCCGAACTGATCGGGCAGACAGAAGAATGACAGACCGGAGGCCCTTTGGCCTCCGGTCTTTTTTGTTCAGGCTTCGGCTTTGGGATGCGTCAGTTTTGCAAAAGCAGCTTCGGCCTCGTGGTCAATATCCAGCGTGGCGGGGGTCAGGGTCCCAGCGTCGGGGTCATTGAATACCGCCCTGTCCAGCTTGCCGACACGCTGGGCGACAATCGTGGTGACAACCGCGTCGCCGGTTATGTTCACCACCGTCCGCATCATGTCGATGATCCGGTCAACGGCGAGGATGATGGCGATCCCGTCCAGCGGCATTCCCAGTTGATTCAACACCATGGCCAGCATCACGATACCCACGCCAGGCACTCCGGCAGTGCCGATTGAGGCCAGAACCGAGATCGAGATGATGGTCATATACCCACCAAAGCCCAGATCAATCCCATAGGCATTGGCCAGGAACACCGTCGCCACCCCATGCATGATCGCAGTTCCGTCCATGTTGATCGTCGCGCCCAAAGGGATGCCGAACGAGGCAACCGAGCGGTCCACACCGATGCGCTGGGTCACGCACTGCATCGAGGCCGGGATCGTCGCGTTCGAGCTTGAGGTCGAGAAGGCAAACACCTGCGCCGAGCGCATTTTGCGCAGAAACGCGCGCGGGCTGAGACCGGTGCAGACATAAAGCAGCACCATCAATGTCACGCAGAGGTGGAAGACAAGCGTCAGGCTGATGGTCGCCAGGTATCCGATGACCGGGGCAAACAGGTCGAAACCTTCCAGCGCAAAGGTCTTGGCAATCAGACAGAAGACGCCGATCGGAGCGAAGGCCATCACGATCTCGACGATTTTCATCGCTAGTTCGTTCATGAAGGTACAGCCCTCGACAAAGGCTTTGGCGCGGCTTCCGATCATCAGGACCGCAATACCGACAACGATCACATAAAAGATGATCTGCAGCATTTCGCCATTGGCCAGCGCCTGAACCGGGTTCTTGGGGATGATGTTTGCCAGTATCTGCCACGCGGTATCCTGCGTTGCGACGGACACATCCGCGCTGGCCATATGCTGGCTGTCAAATCCCATGCCCGGGTTGAAGATGTTGGCAAACACAAGCGCCGTCATCACCGCCAGCGCCGTGGTCGCCAGATAGGTCACAAAGGTCAGCCCTCCGACACGCCCCAAGACCTTGGGATCACCAATCCCAACCACGCCGCACAGTAGGGAAAACACCACCAGCGGTACGACGAGCATCTGCAGCGCGTTCAGGAACATCTGGCCGACCATGCTGAACAGGCCGTTGACCAGATGCTCTTGAAGGAACGGTATGTGCCAATAGTTCAGGGCCAGTCCAAGGGCTGAACCAAGCGCAAGGGCTGTCAGAATTTGCGTCGTCAGGTTGGCCGCAAGCAGCCGTCGAATAGCATGTGTCATTGTCCGTCTCCCTTTACCAAAGCCAAACCCGCAGGTCGGGAACCTGTTGCATCACGGGCTATGTCATTGAAGCCCAGCCGTGCGGATCTAAACGGGGTCGAACGGCTGAGGGTCAGGATTACTTGGTGACGTAGGGTAAGGATTCAATCGCTGGGCGTAGGGAAGTCGCCATTTAGATGATTAATAATTGTTCATCTTTTCTGACGGATCTGCCCCGTGACAGTCAAAATGCTGGAACAAGCGCTAGCTGAACTCAATCAAGTCCCAGCGATTTCCAAACGGGTCGCGCCAGACCGCGACGGTTCCATAAGGTTCACGACGCGGGGTTTCCTCGAACGTCACGCCAGCCGCCGTCATGGCCGCGTGGTCGCGTTGAAAATCATCCGTCGCCAGGAAAAAGCCGACACGTCCGCCCGTTTGGTTGCCTATGGCCTTGTTTTGATCGACGTCAGCCGCTTTGGCCAGCAGCAAGGATCCCTCGGGCGCGTTGGGAGGGGCCACGCGCACCCAACGTTTACCATCACCCAATTCAATGTCCTGCTCGAGCGTAAATCTCAGGGTCTGCGTATAAAATGAGATCGCAGCATCGTAGTCTGGCACCACGAGGGTCACCGCATGCAGGCTCTGACGCATGGGACTTTAGCCTTTGGTCGGGTGTCGGTCAGGCAATTGAATATTCGCCACTTGTTCGGCAATCGGAGCGGTCGACAGAGGGTGGTGGCCCGATCCTGCAAGATCAGCCGGGTTTCCGACCTTGACCCATTCACCCTGAATATATGCCTCCAACCCCGAAAACCGGGCCTTATATCCCATCTTGGGGCTGCCAGGGACCCAATATCCAAGATAAACATAGGGCAGCCCGGCCTCGCGCGCGATGTCAATATGATCAAGGATCATATAGGTGCCCAAGGAATTTTGCGGTTGATGCGGGTCATAGAATGAGTAGACCATGCTAAGCCCGTCATCCAGAACATCGGTCAGACTGACGGCGATCAGGTTATCGGTGTCGGGGTCCGCATATTCAACAACGCGGCTGCGGATCGGAGTTTCCTCGATCATTGCGGCGAATTCGAACACGTCCATATCGGCCATACCTCCATCGGCATGGCGGGTATCCAGATAGCGGCGAAACAGCTCGTACTGTTCATCGGTGGCCCAAGGCGAATTGGCCTTGCGCTGCAGGTACGCGTTTCGCTTTACCGCGCGCTTTTGGCTTTTGCTGGGGGCAAACGCGGATACGTCGATACGGGCTGACAGACAAGCGGCGCAATCGGCACATGACGGCCGGTACAGGACGTTTTGGGAGCGGCGAAACCCTTGTTGCGACAACGAGTTATTCAGTTGATCCGCCCCTTCGCCCTGTAGGGCTGTGAACAGCTTCCGCTCCATCCTGCCCTCAAGATAAGGGCAAGGCTGTGGGGCCGTCACATAGAATTGTGGCGCGATAGGCAGCGTGTGTCGCATGAAAGTCCCGTGTTTTCTGACCGGGATGATAGCAATCGATCCCGGAGCCGCCAAGTGATTCACGCGACAGGGTTACTATTACGCGCGCTGGTTGATCATCACCGTTCCAAGGAAGGAATCCGTCAGGCCCTGTCCGCGGGAACTGGTCAGCATCATGATGACCGAGATGACCTGCACCACAAAGATCGCCATGCTGACGAAATATCCCGCTGTATGGGCGATAGCCTTGCCCAGGTCCATCCGTGCGCCGAATGCATCGCGCAGTTCGATTCCCATAAAACGCATGCCCAAAGTGGCCGACCCGTTCGCAATCGTGACGACACGGTAGACAAAGCTGATGACGGCATAGATCAGAGGCAGGAAAAACAACCCCGCACCCAGAGTGAGGAAGATCGGAACAATACAAAGCAGCGATATCAGCGCGATATCGAACAGCCAGGCGACAAAGCGCTTGGTCGCCACCGATTGATAGAATTCCGGTTGGCGATCTGGATCTGGTAGATGAGTCATATAGGGATATCCGCGTCGTTGAATGGGTTCACCCTGTCCCGAAAACCGGGGCAGGGCAAGGATCAGATCAGGTGCGTGCGTCGCTTTCGTCTGCATCGTGGTTGTCACGGGCGCGTTCGTCCATGAATTGATCGAACTCGGCCTTGTCCTTGGCATCGCGCAGGCGGCGCAGGAAGGCTTCGAAATCCTGCTGTTCGCGCTCGAGCCGGGCCAGGGTGTCGGCCTTATAGGCATCAAAGGCGCTGTTGCCCGACGGTTTCATCGCGCTCATGTGGCTGTTCCAGGACGTGCGGCGGCTGCAGGATTTGCTGAACATGCGTTTGCTCCAGATCATATAGGCCAGAAGGGCCAGGCCCACAGGCCAGAAAAAGATGAAACCTAGTACCATGGCGGCAATCCAGGCACCTTTGCCCTTGTCGTCCAGCCAGGCCTCGATACGGTGCAGCCATCCCGGATTTGAAGGGACGGCGGGGTCGGATAGTGCGGTCATTTTGGTCTCCGGGTTGATGTAAATTGTTTTCACATTGAATAGATGGGAGTTGGGCGGCAGGTTGCAAGGGGTGTATGTAAAAATGTTTTACATTGGCTTTAAGGGGGCGTCGCAGCGATGCAGTTAGGACTTGTGCAAGCCTTTGAAATCAGGCCATTTGGGGGGAGTAACACGCCGGAGGCCCCATCATGACCGCTCTGTCGATCCAGCGATTGCCACGCCCGTTCGATCCTGCGTTGGGTGATGAAACACGGGGTCTGGTTGCGGATCTGACGCCGGAACAGGCTGAGCTGATCGCGGGTGTCGCGGGTTCTAGCCCGTATCTCAAAGGGTTGATCGAGCGGGAAAAAGACTGGCTGGCCAGGGCGTTGCAGCAGCCCGATCAGGCGCTGGCTGAGGTGATGGCAGCCGCCCGCGCGCTGCCGCCGGATCAGCTGAAACCGGGGTTGCGGCAGGGCAAACGACGGATGGCGTTGCTGACCGCGCTGGCCGATGTGGCGGGGGCGTGGCCGTTGGAGAAAGTCACGGCTGCGCTGACGGATTTCGGTGCGCTGGCGGTGGATGTGGCCGCCAAGGCCGAGATCGCGGCGCTGATCCGGCGAGGCAAGTTGCCGGGCATGAGCGAGGACGACGTTGAAACCGCCGCCGGAATGATCATTCTGGCCATGGGCAAGATGGGCGCGCATGAACTGAATTACAGCTCGGATATCGACCTGATCGTGCTGTTCGATGAGACCCGGTTTGACCCGGATGAATTCTATGAGGCGCGTCATGGCATGGTGCGTGCCACGCGGAACTTCTGCGCCACGCTCAGCGACAAAACCGCCGATGGCTATGTGTTCCGCACTGATTTGCGCCTGCGCCCCGATCCCGGTGTGACGCCCGTGTGCATGGCCGCCGAGGCCGCCGAGCGGTATTACGAAAGCCTTGGCCGCACTTGGGAGCGTGCCGCCTATATCAAAGCGCGCCCCTGTGCAGGGGACATCGCAGCAGGACAGCGATTTCTGGACACGCTGCGCCCCTTTGTCTGGCGGCGGCATCTGGATTTTGCCGCCATCCAGGACGCCCACGACATGCGACTGCGCATCCGCGAGAATAAAGGGACCGGCGGCGCTCTGACCATTCCAGGCCACGACATGAAGTTGGGGCAGGGTGGTATTCGTGAGATCGAGTTCTTCACCCAAACCCGCCAATTGATCGCCGGAGGGCGTGACCCCGATCTGCGCGTCCGCGGCACAGTGCCGGGGCTGGCCGCGCTGGCCGCAAAGGACTGGGTGCCGCCAGAGGTCGCCGACAAGCTGACCGACCATTACCGTGCTCATCGCGACGTCGAACACCGCATCCAGATGATCCACGATGCGCAGACCCACAAAGTGCCGAAATCTGCGGAAGGTATCGAACGTGTCGCCTGCCTGATGGGGATCGAAAGCGCCGAGCTGACCTCCGACCTGACCCGCCGCCTGACCGAGGTGCATGAACTGACCGAAGGGTTCTTCGCCCCCGGAGCTGCGGCCCCCGCGCCGACCCCCGAGGTCGCCTTTGACGAAGGCGTCATGGCGCGCTGGCCGACCTATCCGGCGCTGCGCTCGCAACGGGGCGCGCGTATATTCGAGCGACTGAAACCAGAACTGCTGTCGCGCCTCGCCAAGACCGCGAAACCGGATGAGGCGCTTCTGGCACTCGACGGGTTCCTGTCGGGCTTGCCTGCAGGCGTGCAACTGTTTTCGCTGTTCGAGGCCAACCCACATCTGATCGATTTATTGGTCGATATCGTGGGGACATCTCACGCGCTGGCCACGCACCTTTCGAGCAATGCCTCGGTTTTTGACGCGGTGATTGGCGGCAGCTTCTTTGACGACTGGCCGGGGCAGGCGGCCTTACAGGCCGATCTGGAGCAGGCGCTGGCGCAAGAGTCGGATTACGAGACGCAGCTAGATTTCGCCCGACGCTGGTGCAAGGAATGGCATTTCCGCATTGGTGTTCACCACCTGCGCGGGCTGATCGACGGGGCGCAGGCCGGGCAGCACTATGCCGATCTGGCTAGTGCCGTGATTGCCGCGCTTTTGCCGCATGTGGCCGGGCAATTCGCCCGCAAACACGGGCCGGCGCCGGGACGCGGGGCGGCGGTGCTGGGCATGGGCTCGATCGGGGCGGGGCGGATCAATTCGCAATCCGATCTGGATATGATCGTGATCTATGACCCGCTGGATCAGGACATGTCCGACGGCCCGCGCCCGCTGGCCACGCGTACCTATTACGCGCGGTTCACGCAGGCTTTGATTACGGCCTTGTCTGCGCCCATGTCGCAGGGGCGGCTCTATGAGGTCGACATGCGTCTGCGCCCTTCGGGCAATCAGGGGCCGGTGGCAACCAGTTGGGCCAGTTTCACCAACTACCAGCAGAATGAGGCATGGGTCTGGGAACACTTGGCCCTGACCCGCGCCCGCGTTGTGGCTGGAAATGCTGATCTGGCGCAGGATATCGAAACCTTCCGCGCTGAATTCCTGACCCGCCCGCGCGATACTGCGCAAGTGCTGCGCGAGGTAGCCGAGATGCGCAGCCGTCTGGCCGCCGCCAAATCTCCGGCTGGTATCTGGGATGCCAAGAACGGTCCGGGCCGGATGATGGATATCGAACTTATGGCCGAGACGGGCGCGTTGCTGTCCGGTCTGCCGCAGCGCGATGTGCAAACGGGGCTGGACGGTGCGGTCGCTGCCGGGCTGCTGGAGGTCGCGCAGGCGCAAACGCTGAAGGACTGCTATGATCTATGCTGGTCGGTACAATGCGCGGCCCGGCTGCTGTCGGGCAAGGTGATCGAGGCAGACAAGATCGGCGAGGGCGGTACGGCTTTTCTTTGCCGGGCCACCGGGTTTGAACAGGTCGACCAGCTTCAGGCCGCGCTGCAGGACAGTTACGACACCGCCGCCGGGATCATCGGCCGCGTGATTTCGGAGGATACCCATGGCGCGCAGTGACGACCCCAACGACCACAAGGGCCTGATCCGCGAGGCATATAATATCGAGGGCATCACTTTGCCCGAATGCCGCAGTATCTTCTTGGATTGGGCGCTTAGCCTGCCTGCGGATCGGGACCAGACGCAGGCGCTGACCGATCTGCACTCGATCTACGCGGTGCAGGCGGATCACCCGATGACGCAGGTGCTGGCCGAGGGGCTGCAGGCAGCACAAAAACCCAAACGCCGGGGCGGCTGGAAATCCCGCAACCGCTAGGGCTTTTCCCCGCGCGCCGGAGCCACTAAGAGAGGCGGCATGACCCAAACCGCTGACCGCCCCCGTATCCGCCTGAAACCCAAAGCCAATGCGCGCGGCCTGCGCCACGGGTTCCCCTGGGTCTATGCCAATGATATCGTCACCGACCGCCGCACCCGCAAAATCCCGGCGGGGGCTTTGGCCGTGTTGGAGGATGAAAAACGCGCGCCCATCGCGTTGGTTGCAGTAAACCCCGAGTCCAAGATCATGTGCCGCGTGTTGGACCGCGATCTGGATGCCGATTTAAACGCCACGTGGTTCGAAACCCGCCTGCGCCGCGCGCTGGACATGCGCGAGCGTCTGTTCGACGCGCCTTATTACCGTCTGATCCATGCCGAGGCGGATGGTTTTCCCGGCGTCATCATTGACCGCTTTGGCGATGCCTGCGTGATCCAACCCAACGCAGCCTGGGCCGAAGCGCATCTGGACACCCTGACCGACGCGCTGGTCGCCGTAACGGGCGTGACCACGGTATTGAAAAACGCCTCGGGCCGGACACGCGGGCTTGAGGGGCTGGACGATGCCAACCTCACCCTGCACGGCACGGCCCCCGACGCGCCGCTGTCGGTGCCGATGAACGGCGCGACCTATATGGCCGACCTGACCGGCGGCCAGAAAACCGGGCTGTTCTATGATCAGCGCCCCAACCACGCCTTCGCGGCGCGTCTGGTTCAACCCGGCGCGCAGGTGCTGGATGTGTTCAGCCACGTGGGCGGATTCGGTCTGGCGATGCTGGCTGGCGGAGCCGGGCAGGCACTGTCCGTGGATGGCTCAGCCGCCGCGCTGGAATTGGCGACCCAAGGCGCGCAGGCGTCTGGCTGTGCCGACCGGTTCCAAACCCGCCAAGGCGATGCCTTCGACGTTCTGACCCAATTGGGTGAAGAGGCCGCGCAATTCGATGTGGTGATCTGCGACCCGCCTGCCTTTGCGCCCTCGAAACAGGCGCTGGACGCGGGGCTGCGCGCCTATGAGCGCATCGCGCGTCTGGCCGCGCCGCTGGTCAAACCGGGCGGTTATCTTGGCCTGTGTTCCTGTTCTCACGCCGCCGATCTGGGCCGTTTCCGCGACGCCTCATCGCGAGGGATCGGCCGGGCCGGGCGGCAGGCGCAACTGATCCACACGGGCTTTGCAGGGCCGGATCACCCGCAACTGCCGCAACTGGCCGAAAGCGGATACCTCAAAGCCGTGTTCTACCGGCTGTGAGGGCCGTTCTGGACACCTGCGTCATCTACCCCACGGTGATGCGAGAGATGCTGCTGGGCGCAGCGAAACTTGGGCATTTCGAACCCATATGGTCGGCTCGCATCCTCGAAGAATGGGCCCGTGCAGCACGTAAGTTGGGCCCCACGGGTGAGTCACAGGCCCGCGCCGAAATTGCCCTGACGCAATCTCAATGGCCCAAAGCAGAGCGTGAAGCACAACCAGGTCTTGAGCAGCGCCTCTGGCTGCCCGATGTCGCTGATGTTCACGTACTGGCCATCGCCATAGCGTCGTCGTCAGATGTAATTGTCACTATGAACGCGAAAGACTTCCCCCGAAACATCCTGTCGGAAGAAGGGTTGGACCGCCAAGATCCCGATAACCTGCTGCACGGCTTCTGGCGCATCGATCCGGAAGGCATAACTGAGATGGCCGACCGTGTTCTCGCCAAAGCCAACCGCCTCTCAGGCGATCAATGGACCCTGCGTGCGCTGATGAAAAAAGCTCGTCTGCCACGCCTGGGCAAAGCCCTCACCACTTAAATCCGATCCGCCCTTCATCTGGCTAAAAATACCTCGGGGTGTGTGAGGGGCTGGCCCCTCACGGCTGCAACCTATCCACCCGCCTTCCAACGCTGTTCAAGCGCCTCCAACGCCGCAATCCGCTCATCCGTTTTGGGATGACTCATTAACCAAGCTGGCGTAACTCCCGCCCGCTGCTCGGTCAGCTCTTCGAGCTTGTGAAACAGGGACTTCTGTGGCCCGATCCCAATACCCGCCTTAGTCAGCAGTGCGGCGGCATATTCGTCCGCCTCATATTCATCCCCGCGCGACAGGCGCGAGGCCAGCAGGTGCGCCAGCATATTCGCAATCCACGCGCCGATAAACGGAATGAACCGGTTCAACACCATCATCAAGGCCGTCCGAAGCGCGTTCTGACCGGAAAAATCAATCATCCGCCGCCGCGCATGACCCAGCGCCACGTGACCAAGCTCATGCGCGATCACGCTGGCCATTTCCTCGGCCGAGACGTCGCCGCTCCGGAACTTGCGATAAAACCCCCGCGTGATGAAAATCCGCCCGTCCGGCGCGGCCAACCCATTTACAGGGTCGATTTCATAGATGTAGACCGGCACCCGCTCAATCTCGAGCGCCGCGGCCAAACGATCGGTCATGCGTTTCAGCGCAGGGTCCGCCAACTCGGTCGATTTCGCGTCCAATTCGCGATGGGTGCGCCACACGGAAATCCGGTACATGACGACGGCATAGGCGATGGCCAACAGGATCGGGGTCAGGCGCAGCATAGATCAGATATGGGGCTGCGCAGAGGCCGAAGCAACAGGAAAATGACGCTGCGCAACAGCCTGTGAGGGCGCGTTGACCGGTCGCGGGTCGCGTGTTTAACCTGCGCCATGACACAGATCCAGACATCCTGTTCCTGCGGCCAGACCCAAGTGATCGTCAAAGCCGCGCCCCGTGTTCGTTTTCGCTGCCATTGCACGAAATGCCAGTCCGTTTATCAGGCGCCCTACGCGGATGCCTTGCTGCTGCGCCGGGGGCAGGCGCGTCCTGCTGATCCGTCAACCATCAAATGGATTCACACCAAAAGCCCTTCGCCCCTGTCCCGCGGTCTGTGCAAATCCTGTGGCGATCCGATGTTGGCTTATCTGTTCGGTGCGCTCTCGGTGGTTCCGGCCCGCACGGCGCAGCAGATGGAACTGCCACCGGTCGATTGCGACATCTATTACGGCACACGGGTCGAAGATCAGTTGGACGACGTCCCGAAATACTCGGGTGCGCTGTCAACCTATCTGGGTCTGACTTTACCTCTGACCCGAGTGCTGGCCCTGCCGGGCCGGGAGCCAACAAGCAGTTAAGAGCCGGTTCAGCGCGTCAGTTCGCGCATTCCTTGCTCTAGCCCGGCCAGCGTCATCGGCACCATGCGTTCCTCGAAAATCTCGCGGATCATGCTGATGGAGTGGGTGTATTCCCAGTATTTCTCGGGCACCGGGTTGATCCACAGGTTTGAATTCCACTGTTCCCGCGCGCGTTGCAGCCAGACTTGTCCGGCCTCTGGGTTCCAATGCTCATTCGCGCCGCCGGGATAGGCGATTTCATAGGGGCTCATGGAGGCATCGCCTACGAAAATACACTTGTAATCGGGGCCGTAGGTGCGCAGCACTTCATGGGTGGGGGTCTGCTGATCCCAGCGTCGGGCATTGTCGCGCCAGACGCCTTCGTACAGGCAGTTGTGGAAATAGTAATATTCCAGATACTTGAACTCGGTCCGCGCGGCCGAGAACAGCTCTTCGACAACCTTGATATGCGGGTCCATTGATCCGCCCACGTCCAGAAACAGCAGCACCTTGACCGCGTTGTGTCGTTCGGGCCGGGTTTTGACATCCAGATAGCCGTGTTCAGCGGTGGCGCGGATGGTGCCGTCCAGGTCCAGCTCATCCGCCGCACCCTCGCGCGCCCAGCGGCGCAGGCGTTTCAGGGCGACCTTGATGTTGCGGGTGTCCAGTTCAACTGTGTCATCTAAGTTCTTGAATTCACGCTTATCCCAGACCTTGACCGCGCGCTGGTGGCGGCTTTCCTTCTGGCCGATGCGCACGCCCTCCGGGTTATAGCCATACGCTCCGAACGGAGACGTTCCGGCGGTGCCGATCCACTTGTTACCGCCCTGATGACGACCCTCCTGATCCTTGAGACGCTCTTGCAGCGTCTCCATCAGTTTCTCGAACCCGCCCATGGCCTCGATCTCGGCCTTTTCTTCTTCGGACAGGTGTTTTTCGCCCATCTTGGCCAGCCACTCGGCGGGGATGTCCACGGCCTCGATCACCTGATCAAAGCTGATCTCTTCCAAACCTTTGAAGCTGGCGGCGAAAGCTTGGTCGAACTTATCGATATTACGTTCGTCCTTCACCATCGAGACGCGGGCGAGGTAATAAAACGCCTCGACATCATAGGTGGCCAGACCCTTTTTCATGCCTTCCAGAAAGGTCAGGTATTCGCGCAGGGATACTGGAATACGGGCTTTGCGAAGGTTTTCAAAGAAGGGCAGGAACATGGCTACGAAATCAGTCTGACGATGATCAATGACAGGATAAGGCCCACGAGCGAAAAAGCGATACCGTAGCCCGCGGCGTATTGCGCTATGTCGGCACCACTGCCGTTACGCTTGCGCGCGGCCATCGCTCCGAGGATCGCCCCCAGTAATGCCATTCCCAGAACTACGACCATGCGTTAACCGCCTCTGTTATTCGCGGGCGCCTCTGCAACGTCCTGCATCAGCGACCGGACCACCGTTTCCGAGCCAAACCCGTAGCGTGCCCACCCCAGACTGTCCAGCCTGACGGAACGTGCTTCGGTTGCGCGTCCCGCCTGATTTAGAGCCTCGGATTTCAGCAGCAATAGTGTTGCCAGCTGCGAGGCGTTTTCAGCGCGCGTCATAACGTCGATGGCTTTGTCCAATTCGGGCAGGAATTGCGGTCCGCTACCTTGTGCCAATGCATAAGTTCCAAGTTGAGTCGTGATATACGCCTGATGAATCTCTGTGTTTGGTGTCGCGCGCAGGTATTGCAGGGCGGTGTCATAGTCGCGCAAGGCTTTTTGCGGATTGTCGAACTGCTCCATCCGACCCATCAGAAAATAGGGATAGGCACGACGGTGGTCGGTCCATCCTTGTTCCGCTCCTATCCGGGCGGCGCGACTGGCCGAGCGTAGTCTGGCATCAACACTGCGGTTGGGGTTGAGGGAACTCTGGATGGCTCGAATCCAGTCTCGCGTGGTCTGGGTCGTTGGTTGCGCCGGCACGTTTTCACCGCGCGGGTTCAGACGTTTGAGCACGTCAGGTATGATGGCCTCGACCTCTTCGCGGGTCATGCCGCTGCGCAACTCAGGCGCATAGGCCGCGCGCAGGACCAGCATGTCGAACCCAGTCAGAACGGTGTGTATGTTGTCGTCGTTAAAGATCGAATCCGGTAGATGATACAGGTCGTTCAAAGGGCCCAAAGCCTGCGCAAGCTCTTCGTGTAGGCAGTCGCGTTTTTCCTGTGGGCTCGCGTCAAATGGGATGAAAATGCCCAGTCTTTCCCGGTTACGCAGGCGGAGCCAACTGCTTTTCTGTTTCCGCCGATCCCGGCGGTATTCCTCAAAGTCCGAAGAATTGGGCACCACGAAACAGGCTGCCTGGGGCAGGATGCTTTGGATTTGTTCCTGGCTGACGGCTTCGATGGTGATATTAGCGGGGCCGTCCTGGATTTGCCGGATATCGATCCCGGCTTCACGCTGTAAGCGGGTCAGAAGGCGTCGGAGATCGCGTTGCATCGAAGGGGTGACCTGACCCGTAAGGCGCACGGTTACTGGTTCTTCAAACCGGGTGAATACAGGCAGCGCAGTGCCACTTTCCAACGCGAAGTGAAGCGACACGAAATCCTGCGCGATATTCACGTTGGATCGCGTGGGCGGGGTAGGGCGCGCGGTCGCGAATGACTTGGCCGGCGGCAGGATGTCTTCGGTTGGTTTGACGCGCGTCGGCGGTTCGGGTGGGGTGACCGTGGTGCAGCCTGCAAGGGCCAATCCGAACACCATCGCACCAAGCCTGATCATGGGCGTTGATACCGGATGAAGGGCGTTTGCTTGCCGATACGGTCATAGAGCTTGCGCGCGGTGTGGTTGAATTCCTGCGTCAGCCAATAGACCGAGGGCGCGCCTTGACGGTCAGCTTCGTCATATACAGCCTGAATCAACGCACGGCCGACGCCGGTACCGCGTGATGCCGGGGTTGCGAACAGGTCTTGCAGGTAACAGACAGACTCTTCCTTCCACGCATGACGGTGGAACAGGTAGTGCGTCAGCCCGACCAACTGTCCGGCGCTTTCGGCGACAAAGCAGGAAAAATCGTTCGGGTCATCACCCAAAAGGCGGGCAAAAGTGGTGTCATAGGTGCCGTCGGGAACGGTCGTTTCATAGAACGCCAGATAATCGCGCCATAGTTCAGCCCATTGGGCGCGATCATCAGGCCGCAAGGCGCGGATCGTAAGGGTGTCAGACACTCAGCTTGTCCCATCTGCTCGGATGCCCGGTCTTCGGGCCGTCGTTAACCAATGCTGACAGCCCGCTTGCCGTATGGCAAGGCCGATCACCCCATGATCAGCGTTTGCTACGCGCCATAAAAGCCAGACGTTCGAACAAGTGCACATCCTGTTCGTTCTTAAGCAGCGCGCCGTGAAGCTTGGGTAGGGCATTCGCTCCGTCGCGTTTCAGGTCCCCGGCGGTCAGATCCTCGGCCAGAAGCAGTTTCAACCAGTCCAGCACTTCCGAGGTCGAGGGCTTTTTCTTCAGCCCCTGCGTGTCGCGGATTTCATAGAACTGCGTTAGTGCGGTGGTCAGCAGCGCGTCCTTGATGCCGGGGTGATGAACCTCGACGATGCGGCGCATCGTGGTCTCATCGGGGAAACGGATATAGTGAAAGAAACACCGGCGCAGGAAGGCGTCGGGCAGTTCCTTTTCGTTGTTCGAGGTGATGATCACGATAGGCCGGTTCTTGGCTTTGATCGTCTCACCAGTTTCGTAGACGTGGAACTCCATCTTATCGAGTTCTTGCAGCAGGTCGTTTGGAAATTCGATATCGGCCTTGTCGATCTCGTCAATCAGCAGGACGACCTTTTCGTCGGCATCGAACGCCTGCCACAGCTTGCCCTTGCGGATATAGTTCGACACGTCATGCACGCGCTCATCGCCCAACTGGCTGTCACGCAAGCGGCTGACGGCGTCATATTCGTACAGGCCCTGTTGCGCGCGGGTGGTGGATTTCACGTTCCACTCGATCATCTTCAGACCCAGCGCACCAGCCACCTGTTTGGCCAGCTCGGTTTTGCCGGTGCCGGGTTCGCCCTTGACCAGTAGCGGACGCTCCAGTGTGGCCGCGGCATTCACCGCGATGGTCAAATCATCAGTGGCAACATATTCGGCTGTCCCTTGAAAACGTGCGGTCATGGGGTCCTCATCCTGTATCGCGCGGCCTGTGGTCTTTGGGTTACAGAGCAGTGAGGATTTTTACAACCCGCGTCGCTGCGTGCCGTCGCGCCAAATTGGTCAGCGAGTCCAATGCCTTTGGTTGATTCGAGCGCTGACAGACCCTGCGGCATTTTGGGGGATGCCTTGAAAAGGCCCGCCAATTTTCACAGAAAAACAAGGTTTTGTTGTTTGATGTCTCATATTTAGACTGTTTATGATCACACTTGTTCGGCGCTACGTTTGCATAGTGACAATCCCCGCGCCGTCAGATAAACGCTCCGCAGAAGGGAATGCCTCATGTCTGGTGAAGAGAGTGCACTCGGCGTTGAAGGCCACACCGAGGGAGCAAAAATGAAGCAGGAAGTATTTCTGCCCGAAGATTATCGTCCAGCCGAAGACGAGCCATTTATGAACGACAGGCAGCTTGAGTATTTTCGTCGCAAGCTGTTGGACTGGAAGACCGAACTTTTGGCAGGCAGCCGCGACACGATCGAAGGTTTGCAGGACAACACCCGTAACATCCCCGACGTTGCCGACCGCGCAAGCGAGGAAACCGATCGAGCGTTGGAACTGCGCACGCGCGACCGTCAGCGCAAACTGGTGGCTAAAATCGACTCGGCCCTGCGCCGGATCGATGAGGGTGAGTATGGTTACTGCGAAAAAACAGGCGACCCGATCTCGCTGAAGCGTCTGGATGCGCGCCCGATCGCAACCATGACGCTCGAGGCGCAGGAACGGCATGAGCGTCGCGAAAAGGTCCACCGCGACGATTGATCGTCCTGAAATGTCAAGAATTCAAGCGCCGGGGCCTGTTGCTCCGGCGTTTTTGCGTTAAGGCAATGCTATGAAGATCAATGGTTTGAAGTTTTGCGTGGTTGGCGGCGGCATCGGTGGACTTGCTGCGGCGTTGGCCATGCGCCAGCGCGGTGCGCAGGTGACGGTGCTAGAGCAGGCCCCAGCACTGACCGAGGTCGGAGCGGGCCTTCAGATCAGCGCCAACGGGATGTCCGTTCTGCGCGCCTTGGGGGTTGCGGGGGATCCGCCTGAAGCCGCGCAACTCTCGCACGGAACTATTTTGCGTGACTATCGCAAGGGTCGGGTTATCAGTCGCATCCCAGCCCCTGCGGCGGGTCCGACATTCTACTATCACCGCGCCGATTTGCTGGAGCTGTTGCGACGGGCGTCCGAGGATGCAGGTGTCGACATACGCCTTGGCGCGCGAGTGCAGACGGTTCGCAAACACCCGTCCGAGGTCGAGATCGTGCTGGATGATGAAGAGCGCCTCCGCGTCGAATGTGCCATTGCCGCAGATGGTGGACGCAGCACCCTTCGCCCGATCCTGAACGGCCCCGAGGCCCCAGCCTTCACCCAGCAGATCGCCTGGCGCGCGACGGTGCCTTGGGAGGATAAGGTCGAGAAGTCGCAAGCCTCTCTGACAATGGGGCCGGGGCGGCACATCGTCACCTATCCGCTGCGCGACCAACGCCTGATGAACGTCGTAGCAATTGAAGAACGCTCGGACTGGCAGCAGGAAGGCTGGCGTGTAAAGGGCGATCCCAATGACTTGCGCGCTAGGTTTGCCGATTTTGGAGGGCCGGTGAGAGACATTCTGACAAAGGTCGAAGACACGCATCTGTGGGCACTGTTCCTGCGTCCGGTGGCCGAGAGATGGCAGAACGGACGTTTGGCCCTGTTGGGCGATGCGGCCCATCCGACGTTACCCTTCATGGCGCAAGGAGCGTGTCTGGCGCTCGAGGATGCCTGGGTTCTCGCACGCTCTTTCGACAGCCAATCGGGCGTAAGGCAGGCCCTTGTAGCCTACGAATCCGCGCGCCAACGCCGCGCGCAGCACGTGGTAGCTGCGGCATCCGCAAATGCACGCAATTTTCACTTGCGCGGTCCGATGCGTTTGGCCGCGCAAGCAGTTCTGGCGGCGATAGGTCCGCGCCTGACGCAGAAATACGACTGGATCTACAACTACGACCCAACCGTTTGATCTCAGATGTCCAAATCAACCCAGACTGGCACGTGATCCGAGGGTTTTTCGTGCCCACGCACCTCTTTGTCGATTTGACAGTCTCGCATCAGATCTGCGGCCTGAGGGGTCAGTAGAAAATGGTCGATGCGAATGCCGTCATCCTTGTTCCACGCTCCGGCCTGATAGTCCCAGAAGGAATAGTGGCCCGCACCTTGTACTCGGGCACGGAACGCCTCGGTGAACCCTAGGTTCAGGATATTGCGGAAGGCGGCCCGGCTTTCGGGTCGGAACAAGGCGTCCTCGCGCCATGCATCGGGGCGTTTTGCATCTTCCGCTTGCGGAATGATGTTGTAGTCGCCCGCCATCAACGCAGGCTCTTCGGTTGCCAGCAGGTCACGGGCGCGATCATACAGACGCTCCATCCACGCCAGTTTGTAGTCGTATTTTGGCCCGGGCGCAGGATTTCCGTTCGGTAGATAAAGACCACAAATCCGGATCGCCTGCTTGCCGACAACAGTCGCTTCGATCCAACGCGCTTGTTCATCCTCGTCGTCACCGGGCAAGCCGCGCGTTACATCCTCCAAAGGTAGCTTCGAAAGGATTGCGACACCGTTAAAGCTCTTCTGACCATGCGTTTCGACATTGTATCCGCGTTCTTCGAAGATTTCGCGAGGGAAGTTCTCGTCGACGGATTTAATTTCTTGCAGCAGAGCGATGTCCGGTTGTGCCTCGTCCAGCCACCGGGGCAGGGCCTCGGCCCGCGCTTTGATCCCATTGATGTTGAACGTGGCGATTTTCATGCGCGGCCCTCCAAAGCTGTTGGCAACCTATCGCGCAGAATGAACCCAGCGGCAAGTGGCGGTGAAGGATGCGAGGCTCTGCCTCGCGCTCCGAGGTATTTTTGGCCAGATGAAGAAACGGATTGTTAACCAACTTTTGCGATCTATGGGAGGCGGTACAGGCGGAGGCGCCGATGACCGCGCCAGGTGAAGCTCTCCGGCGGTATGGTCGGAGAGCGGATCCCTCTTCATCTGGCTGAAAATACCTTGGGGGTGTGGGGGCAAAGCCCCCACCTAAGCTACATCGAAAACGACGTGCCGCAGCCACAGGACGATGTGGCGTTGGGATTATCGATGACAAACCGCGCACCAATCAGTTCCTGAGTAAAGTCGATGACCGCGTTTTCCAGAAAGGGTAGGGAAACCGAGTCCACGATGACCTTTTGGCCTTTGCCTTCCAACACAAGATCATCGTCTTTCGGCTGATCCAGCGCAATTTCATATTGAAACCCTGAACATCCACCGCCTTCGACCGCGACGCGTAAAGCCTGCCCTTGATCCGCAGCGCCGATCTCGGCAAGACGGTCAAAGGCGCGTTCGGTGACTGTGGGGGGCAGATTCATGCCGGACTCCAAAGGTTTATTTCCTTGTTCCGCTACAATATATGTAACCAAAGGACAGGCGACAAGGACAAGACCTTTGGACAGAGCGGGTTTTGCCTCGGATCCCGGCCGCGCAAGAGGGCGGTTGGTGCCGGAGGACGAAAGCAGTTTCCGGTCATGCTTTCAGCGCGACCGTGACAGGATCATTCATGCCAGCGCGTTTAGGCGGCTCAAACACAAGACACAAGTGTTTGTCGAACATGAAGGGGACAGCTACCGCACCCGTCTGACCCATTCAATCGAAGTGGCGCAAGTTGCGCGGACTATAGCCGGGGCCTTGGGCCTGAACCCCGAACTGACCGAGGCCGTGGCTCTGGCGCATGATTTGGGTCACACGCCTTTTGGCCATACGGGCGAAGACGCATTGCACGCGCTGATGCGGCCATATGGCGGGTTTGATCACAACGCTCAGGCCATTCGGATTGTCACCAAGCTGGAACGCCATTATGCCGAATTCGACGGTTGCAACCTGACTTGGGAGTGTCTGGAAGGCATTGCCAAGCACAACGGTCCGGTGGTTGGTGAATTGCCCTGGGCGCTGGCCGAGTGCAACGGCGCGTTTGATCTGGAGCTGCACACTCATGCCAGCGCCGAGGCGCAGGTTGCGGCCCTATCCGACGACATTGCCTATAACAATCACGATTTGCTGGACGGGCTGCGGGCGGATTTGTTTAGTGATGATGAAATTCAAGCCCTGCCGATTGTGGGTGTATGCTATGCCGAGGTTGATCGCGCCTATCCAAATCTTGATCCGTATCGGCGCAGGCATGAAGCTCTGCGGCGCGTCTTTGGGGTCATGGTCTCGGATGTGATCGATACATCTGCCGCGTTGATTGCCGAATCCAGAGCGCAATCGGTGGAAGATATCCGCCATTTGGGCCGCCCGGTGATCCAGTTCTCGGGGCAATTGTGGGCGCAGTTGCAGGACATCCGCGCCTTTCTGTTCACCCGGATGTATCGCGCGCCCTCGGTGATGGAGGTGCGGGCCGAAGTTAGCAAGATCGTCGAAGAGTTGTTCCCGATTTATCTCGGGGACCCCCGTCAAATGCCGGCCCGCTGGCACGCTGATATTGAGGCGGCAGGGAATGAAGCCGCACTTGCCCGGATCGTGTCAGACTATATCGCCGGGATGACGGACCGGTTTGCGATACAGGATCATGCACGGTTGACAGGGCGACCCGCGCCGACGGGTCACTCGATCCCGATATAGGCCAGCGCCCAGACCTGTTGGCTGGCTTGAGCGTCGGCTGCGTCTGCATCGTCGGTTGGCGGGAACACGATCATGGTGGGGCCATATCCTCCGACGCCCATCGGTGCACCGTCGGCATGGGTGGCTAAAATGGGTTTGTACGTCGAAATGCTGTCCCATGGGATTTCCGCCTGATATCCGTCCATTGCTATGGGACGTGCGGTTTTTCCTTCGGCCCCCGCAAGGATCATGACATCCGACAGCAGCGGGCCACTAAACGTGTAGTCGCGTTGATGATCGGGCGGGCCATAGGAAATGGTGATCTGAACCTGGGGCAGGCTGTCCAGAAGGGCCGCGTCAAACCCTGCTGCCCCGTCATGAGTCACTTCGAGAAACCCAAGCAGCCCGCCGCCATTCTCGCCCCGCGCGGGCAGGTTGGTCTCAGTGACCGTGCCGCCAAGTGTCACCAGCACATGTCCTTGCGGTGCGGGCATTTCGGCCAGAACGGGCAGGGCATAGGACAGAAGCAGGCTTAGGGGCAGGGCAAGGCGCATGAATGGTCTCCGATCAGGCAATTCCGCGCGACTTTAATGGGGAATGCGCTTAAACCAAGAGCAAACTTTAGGCATCCATTGACCTTACCGCGCTGCGTGATAAACCGCCGGGCAAGCAAAAGGACATCCGAAATGAACCTGTTTTCCGAGATCCGCGCCCTTGTACTGGACGCGCTGGCGCAGATGCAGTCCGAAGGCGCGTTGCCCGAAGGGCTGAGCTTTGACAACGTGGCGGTTGAGCCTCCGCGCGATGCGGCACATGGCGACATGGCGACCAACGCGGCGATGGTGCTGGCTAAACCCGCCAAGATGAAGCCGCGCGACATTGCCGATGTGCTGGCGGGAAAGCTGGCCGCCGATGCCCGGATCACCAGCGCCGAGGTAGCAGGGCCGGGGTTTTTGAACCTGCGTCTGGCGCCATCGGTTTGGCAGGGTGTGTTGGCTGCCGTGCTGGAACAGGGCACCGATTATGGCCGCTCGACCATGGGCCATGGGCAGAAGGTGAACGTGGAATATGTCTCGGCCAATCCCACCGGTCCGCTGCACGTGGGCCATACGCGGGGCGCGGTCTTCGGGGATGCCTTGGCAAGCCTGCTGGCCTATTCCGGCCATGATGTGACGCGTGAGTATTACATCAACGACGGCGGCGCGCAGGTGGATGTACTGGCGCGTTCGGCCTATGAGCGGTATCGCGAGGCCAATGGCCTCAGCCCAGAAATCGCCGAGGGCCTCTATCCCGGTGACTATCTGATCCCGATCGGTGAGGCTCTGAAAGAGAAATACGGCGACAGCCTGATCGACAAGCCCGAGAGCGAGTGGCTGGAAGACCTGCGCAATTTTGCCACCGATGCGATGATGGAACTGATCCGTGCCGATCTGAAGGCGCTGGGCGTTGAGATGGATGTGTTCTTTTCTGAGAAGTCCCTTTACGGTACAGGCCGGATCGAGGCTGCGCTGCAGTCGCTGACCGAGAAGGGTCTGATCTATGAAGGTGTGCTGGAGCCGCCCAAGGGTAAAAAGCCCGAGGATTGGGAGCCGCGCGAGCAGACCCTGTTCAAATCGACCGAACATGGCGATGACGTGGACCGTCCGGTCAAGAAATCAGACGGCGCGTGGACCTATTTCGCGCCCGATATCGCCTATCACTATGACAAGGTAAGCCGTGGTTTTGACGCGCTAATCGACGTGTTTGGTGCCGACCACGGCGGCTATGTCAAACGGATGAAGGCGGCTGTGTCGGCTCTGTCTGACGGTAAGGTGCCGCTGGATATCAAGCTGACCCAGTTGGTAAAGCTGTGGAAGAATGGCGAGCCGTTCAAGATGTCTAAACGGGCAGGGAACTTTGTCACTCTGCGCGATGTGGTGGATCAGGTGGGCCCGGATGTGACCCGTTTCGTGATGCTGACCCGCAAGAATGACGCGCCGCTGGATTTCGATTTTGACAAGGTGCTGGAGCAAAGCCGCGAGAACCCCGTGTTCTACGTGCAATACGCCCATGCCCGCGTCATGAGCGTGCTGCGCCGCGCGGCTGAGGCCGGGATTGCCGCAGATGATGCGACCCTCAAAGGGGCCGATCTGAGTAAGAACGATCACGCATCCGAGCTGACGGTCGCCAAAAAGCTGGCTGAATGGCCGCGACTGGTGGAAATCGCCGCCCGCACAAACGAGCCGCACCGCGTTGCGTTCTACCTCTATGAACTGGCCGGCGACTTCCATGCGCTGTGGAACAAGGGCAACGACGAAACCCAGCTGCGGTTCATCCAGGATGGCGATGTTGCCACAAGCCAGTCAAAAATCGCATTGGCCCGTGCCGTTTCTGTTGTGATTTCAGCGGGCTTGGGTATTCTTGGCGTTACCCCGGCGCAGGAGATGCGGTAACAAACACCGCCCGACGCGCCGGTACGAGGTAGGCAAGAAATGACCCGCGCGCCTTATTTCCCGGCGCGAAACGGGCGGTGAGGCGGACATGGCGAACTACGATTACTCGGGGCAAATGCGTCCCGAGCAGATGCATTACACGAATCAACCGCATCCTCAGGGTGGGTACGACTATTCCGATGAGATGCACGGATACGAAGATGCGCCCCGTGCCGCCGGTTTAGGTCGTATCGTGAATGCGCTGGGCGCGGTTGCATCCCTGGCCTTGGTCGCGGGGATCGGAGTCTGGGGCTACAAGCTTGTAATGCGTGATGTCAGTGGCGTTCCGGTGGTACGTGCTGTTGAAGGCCCGATGCGTATTCAGCCAGAGAACCCCGGTGGAACTCCCGCTGATCATCAGGGCCTTGCAGTAAATACTGTCGCTGCGGTCGGGACGGCTGCGCCTCCGGCGGATCGCCTGATCCTTGCTCCGCGTCCGGTTTCGCTGACAGATGAGGACACGCCGGTTGAACCGCTGCGTGCAACCCCTGCGGTGCATGTGGTTGAAGAGGAAATCTCGAACCAGGAGGCGGCTCAACTGCGTCAAGGCGCGGTTGATGCGTTGGTTGCCGAATTGGCGGGTGAGGCCGAAACGCCTGACACCGAAACAGACGAAGGTGTGCGGCTGGCCTCGTTGGGTCCGTTGGATGATGAACCCGCGATTGATCCTGCCGATCTGGCCGCGCAACTGCCGGACCCTGCGATTGCAGCCCTGCCTGGCGTCCGGCGCTCATTGCGTCCGAACACGCGGCCCGCACGAACGACTGCCAGTGGCATTACTGCATCCAGCAAAACCGAAGATGCTATCAACGCGGCTGTCAAAGCGGCCGTGGGGCTGGATGTCGATCCGAACGCGCTGTCCAAAGGTACACGCATGGCCCAATTGGGCGCGTATGAAAGCCCTGATGTCGCGCGGGCCGAATGGAATCGTCTGAATGGGCGTTTCAGTGAGTATATGGTTGGAAAACAGCGTGTTATCCAGAAAACCTCAAGCGGTGGCCGGACGTTCTATCGCCTTCGGGTTCTGGGCTTTGATGACCTGAGCGATTCACGCCAGTTCTGTGCCGCGCTGCAAGGGCAAGGCGCTGACTGTATCCCGGTGGCCGCTCGGTGACATTCTGCGCCGCAATTACCGACGCCGAGGGGCTGCGCCTGACGCCTCAGGAAAAGAAACTGTTTCGAGAAATGAACCCGTTTGGGTTCATTCTGTTTGCCCGCAATATCGAGACCGAGGATCAAGTCCGCGCTCTGTGTGATGAGTTCCGCGAGGCGGTGGGCCGCAATTGCCCTATCACCATCGATCAGGAAGGCGGACGCGTGCAGCGCCTGCGCCCGCCCATCGCGCGAGAGTGGCTGCCGCCGCTGGATCACGCTGAACGCGCCGGGGATCACGCAGAACGCGCGATGTATCTGCGCTATCGCCTGATCGCGCGGGAATTGTTCGAACTGGGCATCGACAGCAATTGTGCCCCAATGGTTGATCTGGCGCGCGCAGATACGCACGCTTTTCTAAAGAATCGCTGCTATGGGTCTGACCCTAAACAGGTTTCCAAGATCGGGCGCGCCGTCGCTATGGGGCATCTTGAGGGCGGTGTTCTTCCCGTTATCAAGCATATGCCCGGGCACGGGCTGTCAACGCTGGACAGCCACCATGACCTGCCGCATGTGGACCTGACACAAGAAGCGCTGGAAGGGGCTGATTTCGCACCGTTTCGCGCTTTGAACAATCTTCCCATGGGGATGACCGCGCATCTGGTCTATGACCGGATCGACCCGCAACCGGCGACGATTTCACCTACGATGATCGGCCTGATCCGAGATAAGATCGGGTTCGATGGGCTGATTATGACCGACGATATCTCGATGAAAGCCCTTAGCGGTGCGCCCGAAGAGATCGCCCAGCACGCGTTGGCTGCGGGCTGCGACGTGGTCTTGCATTGCAACGGCTCGTATGAGGCCCGCGCTAAAGTGCTGGAGGCCGCTGGCGAGATGACCCCGCAAGCGCAAAAACGCGCCGAAAAGGCACTGTCGATGCGGCAAAAGCCCGTGGAACTTGACATCGAAGCCGCCGAGGCGGAACTATCTGCCCTAATGGGCGGGCAGGTATATGAACGATAACCTTTTCAGCGAAGACCCGGTCTCGGTCGCGGATCGGCTTGCTGCCGAGGCGTTGATTGTTGACGTTGACGGGTTCGAAGGCCCGCTGGACGTGCTGTTGACCCTGTCGCGGACGCAAAAGGTTGACCTTCGGAAAATCTCGGTTCTGGCGCTGGCGCAGCAATATCTGACCTTCGTGGAAAAGGCCCGTGCGCTGCGGATCGAACTGGCGGCTGATTATCTGGTGATGGCCGCGTGGCTCGCCTTTCTGAAATCCCGCCTGCTGCTTCCGCCCGATCCCGATGACGAAGGACCGTCGGGCGAGGAATTGGCCGCGCACCTGGCCTTCCAACTGGAACGTCTGCAGGCCATGCGCGATGCTGCTGCCCGTCTGATGGCGCGCGACCAGCTGGGGCGCGATTTCTTCAAACGCGGGCAGGGCGAGGATATCACCCGCATCCGTACAGTGACCTACTCGGCCACGCTGCTTGACCTGATGCAGGGCTATGCCCGTATTCGTACCCGCGACGAATTCCGACCCTTTGTCATGGACCGCGATGCCGTCTTTACCATGGAACAGGCACTGGAACGGATGCGCCCTCTGATCGGGTTTGCGGGCGCGTGGACGGATATGGAAACCTATCTGCCCGATGGCTGGGACGCCGATCCGGTGCGGCGGCGCTCGGCCACGGCGGCGACATTCGCGGCCTCGTTGGAGCTGGTGAAAGAGGGACATATGGAAATCAAACAGAGCGAGACGTTTGCTCCGATCCATCTGCGCAAGAGGACCGAAACACGTGACTGAAACCTCTGAGGAAACCGGCACACTGTTCGAAGCACCCCCCTTGGCCGAACAGGAGCGCATGGTCGAAGCCGTGCTGTTCGCCAGCGCCGAACCGGTGACGATCGGCGATCTTGAGGCCCGGATGCCTCATGGCAGCGATGCAGCGCAAGCGGTTGATCTGTTGCGCAAACGATACGAAGGCCGCGGCGTGCGCGTGGTGCGCGTGGGCGAAGCCTGGGCCATCCGAACCGCCCCCGATCTGGGTTTTCTGATGCAGAAGGAAACGGTTGAGACCCGCAAACTCAGCCGTGCCGCGATCGAAACGCTGGCCATCGTGGCCTATCACCAGCCCTGCACGCGGGCCGAGATCGAGGAAATCCGTGGCGTGTCCGTCTCGCGTGGGACTATCGACCAGTTGCTGGAAATGGAGTGGATCAGGCTGGGCCGCCGACGGATGACTCCAGGCCGCCCGGTGACCTTCGTTGTAACGCCGCAGTTTCTGGATCATTTCGGGCTGGAAAACGCGCGCGACCTTCCGGGGCTGCAAGAATTGCGCGCCGCCGGGTTGCTGGAAAACCGGCCGCCTCCGGGAACGATCCCAATGGGCGAAGGGCGCGAGGATGAAGATGACGACGAGCAGACCGAACTGTTCGAGGAAGAGTGATCGCGCGGCCCTTTTGTTGACGCAAGAATCACCTATGTTGAGGCGCAGGAAACGGAGTTAAGCAATGAATGCCAATCGAATGATCGATATGATTGTGCGTCAAGTCATGCGTCGGCTTGTGACAAAAGGCGTCGATAAAGGGTTCGACTTGGCGGGCCGAGTTGGAAAGCCGCAGCAAGGACAGCCTTCTGCCAATGATCCTCAAGCTGCCCAGCATATGAAACAGAACGGCGACCGTCAGGCGCAAAACATGAAACAGATGCAGCGGATGACTCGTCAGATGCGACGGTTCATGAAGTTTTAAGAGACAGCTTTAAAGTGCTTGGATAGTTTCAAGCCCTGTCCCTGATAGTTTGACGCGATGCCTGCCCCATAGAGCTGCGTGGGCATTTCAGCCATTTTTTCGTAGACGAGCCGTCCTACGACCTGCCCATGCTCTAGCACGAATGGGGCCTCATGGCAGCGTACCTCCAATACGCCACGTGACCCTGCACCCCCAGCTGCAGCATGACCAAAACCAGGGTCGAAGAAGCCGGCATAGTGCACCCGGAATTCACCAACCATAGCGAGATAAGGGGCCATTTCGGCGGCATACATTGGTGGGATATGAACAGCCTCGCGGCTGACCAGGATATAGAAAGCGCCGGGATCAAGGATGATACGCCCCTCGGTGGTGCGCACTTCTTCCCAATATTCCTGCGGGTCGTATTCACCAATCCGGTCCAGATCGATCACGCCCGTATGGGGCTTGGCACGGTAGCCCACCAGATCAGTGTCAGGCAGGCGCAGGTCAACTGAAAAGCCAAGCCCATCCTGAATGACCGCAGGTCCATCGACCAGCGGGGACTTGTTGTGCAGCGCGCTCAGTTCTGCGTCGCTCAACACGGCTTGTCCTTGACGGAATCTGATTTGGTTCAAACGCATGCCCGGTCGCACTAGAACCGAGAAGGAGCGGGGGCAAATTTCGGCATAGAGCGGGCCGCGGTAGCCAGCGGGCACACGGTCAAATTCGGCCCCTCCATCTGTGATTGTACGTGTCAGCAGATCCAGGCGCCCGGTCGAGCTCTTGGCGTTGGCCACGGCGGTCACGCTGTCAGGCAGGGCCAGCGATTCCATCAGAGGCACCAGATAGACGCATCCCTTTTCCAGAACCGCGCCGTCGGTGATGTCGATGCGGTGCATCTCGAACTCGGTCAGACGGTCGGCGACGGATCGCCCTTCGCCGGCCAGGAACGAGGCACGCACGCGGTAAGCGACTGTTCCAAGGCGCAAATCAAGGCTGGCCGGTTGTACCTGCGCGTCGATGACCGCTGGGTTAGCAGTAATTTCACCGCGTGCGATCATGCCTTCAATTTGCTGGTTTGGGCATACACCTGTCATCTTGATCCCCCCTGATGCCAGAGCGGGATCTGGCCTGTCTGCCATAAACGTCGGTGTGATTTGGTCGGGCTAGCAGGACTCGAACCTGCGACCTTCCGTCCCCCAGACGGACGCGCTACCAGGCTGCGCCATAGCCCGACGTTGAGGTGTTCATAAAGACTTTCCCGGCGGGGGCAAGAGGAAATCATCGCCTTTTTTCTTATCCCGCGGATCGGTTTTCAATTCTGTTCAGAACGGCACGCAATTCCTTTGCGACGGGTGCAATCCGGCGCAAAAGATCGTCGTCGAAATCGGTTCGTGCCCAGGCACGGGCTGCAATTCCAGAAATCTTCGGAGACCGTTCGACATGGACAGGTGCAACCGCTTCTCGCGGCACAGATGTGTTTTGCGGCGTGGCCGGAACGGGTTTTGCAGCAGGGCTTTCCTTAGGCGCACCGGGGGTCGTGCTGCTTTCTCCCAAGTCCAGAGTGATCTGCTGGCTGGGCTCAGGTTTTGCAGTAAATGGAACCACGACCGCGTCGTTTGCCTTGGCTTCGGGTTCGGCCGTTTCATCAAGCCCCTGCGACAGCGACGCCACATAAGCCACGCCTTGCTCACGCAGAATGCGCTGCACGCCTTTGATGGTGATCCCATCGTCGTGCAGCAGCTTTTTGATACCTCCAAGCAGGCGCATGTCATTGGGTCGATAATACCGCCTGCCACCCGCGCGTTTGACCGGTTTCACCTGTGTGAATCGGCTTTCCCAAAATCGCAGAACATGTGCCTGAACACCCAGCCAGTCCGCAACTTCACTGATCGTGCGAAAGGCGTCGGGTGACTTGCTCATGGTGTCGCTGTCCTGATGTTACTTGCGGTTCCCAGCGGCGACGCGATCCTTCATCAGGTGCGACGGGCGAAAGGTCAGCACGCGACGCGGCTGAATAGGAACCTCTTCCCCGGTTTTGGGGTTGCGGCCGATGCGGGCAGTTTTGTCCCGAACGCTGAAAGTCCCGAAGGATGAAATCTTGACCTGTTCGCCGCGCACAAGCGCGTCGGACATATGGTTCAGAACGCTTTCGACCAGTTGCGCGCTTTCATTGCGTGAGAGGCCTACCTCACGAAAGACGGCCTCGCTCAGATCCATTCGGGTCAGTGTTTTGTCGCCCATGCCAATTCCCCTGTTGATGGTAAAGCATAGGGTCAGGGCAAATTCACTGTCAATATCAATGAATTGCACGGCTGTGTGTAAGCCGTTTTGCGCCTGTTACCACCGCAGGAGGACAGAACCCCACGCCAATCCACCCCCGATTGCCTCTGTCACTAGCAAATCGCCGGGTTTGAACTGCCCGCGTTGCTTGGCGACGGACATAGCCAAGGGAATCGATGCAGCAGACGTATTGCCGTGGTCCTGAAGCGTCACGACAACGTGATCCATGGGAACGCCCAGCTTCTTAGCGGTGCCCTGAATGATGCGAATATTCGCCTGATGGGGAACGATCCAGTCCACATCCTCATGTCCAAGACCAACTTTTTCCAAGCAAGTCTCGGCAGTGGCGGTCAGACGTTCCACCGCTTGGCGGAAGAGTTGGTTGCCCTTCATGCGAAGAAAACCAGTGGTCTGGGTCGAGACGCCTCCGTCCACGTAAAGCAGGTCTTTGTAGCGGCCGTCGGAATTCAGGTCAGTAGCCAGGATACCGCGATCCTCGGCTGTACCAACCCCTTCTTGGCGTTCAAGAATCAAGGCACCAGCGCCATCACCGAACAACACACAGGTGGAACGGTCCGTCCAATCCATGATTCGGGAAAAAGTCTCGGCCCCGATCACCAGAACCCGTTTGACCTGATCCGACAAGATTAGAGCGTTGGCATTGGTCAGAGCGTAGACGAATCCCGCACAAACGGCCTGGACGTCAAAGGCAAAACCTTTGGTCATACCCAACCGTGATTGCACCATGGTGGCCGCTGAAGGGAAGGTCAGGTCCGCCGTCGAAGTTGCCAGCACGATGGCGTCGATGTCATCCGCTGTCAGTCCGGCATCCGCCAGTGCGGCTTCGGCTGCCTTGGTCGCCATGTCCGAGGTGGTTTCACCTTCGGCTGCGAAATGGCGGCGTTCGATACCCGAGCGGGTTTTGATCCACTCATCAGATGTATCAAGCGACTTTTCAAACTCGGAATTCGGAACGATGCGCTCTGGCAAATAATGTCCGACACCTACAACAACTGAACGGCCTGCCATGTTGGGGTACTGCCTTTTTTGTTATTCGCCCGCCTTGGACGGTGCGTGGGCGGCATCTTGTGCAAGCTCGACCGTCGATGCAACCCGTGCCGCCAATTTTTCAGAGAACCCGGATTGCGCCAGGGTAAAGGCCAGTTTCACGGCGGCTGAAACTCCGGTGGCATCTGCACCGCCATGAGATTTCACGACCGTGCCGTTGAGACCCAGGAAAACCCCGCCATTCACACGGCGCGGGTCGATACGTTTCTTCAACCGGTTCAGCGAGGTGATGGCCAGAACCGACGCCAGCCGGGACAAGGGCGAGTACTTGAATGCCTGACGCAGAAGGTCCCCGATCAAGCTGGCCGTGCCTTCGCCGGTCTTGATTGCGACATTGCCGGTAAACCCGTCGGTTACAATGACATCCGCCTTGTCACCGGGGATGTCGCTCCCTTCAACAAAGCCCACGAAATCAAAGCTGGCCTGTTCCGCAAATTCCGAGATCATGGCGTGCGCTTCTTTCAATTCAGCGCGGCCCTTGTGTTCTTCGGTGCCCACATTCAGCAGGCCGATCCGGGGACGCTCTAGCGCCATGCCGTTGCGCGCGTATGAGGCGCCCATCAACGCGTATTGCAACAGATCCTTCGCGTCGGCGCGCACATCGGCGCCCACATCCAGCATCACGTTGAACCCCTGCGGGTTGCGCGAAGGCCACAGAATCGCGATAGCCGGGCGGTTCACACCCGGCAGTTTGCGCAGCCGTATCATCGACAGCGCCATCAGCGCGCCGGTGTTGCCGCAGGACACTGCACCATGCGCTTCGCCCTGACGCACTGATTCCAGCGTCGACCACATCGAGGTTTGCTTGCCGTTGCGCACAACCTGACTGGGCTTGTCCTCCATGGTGACCACGTCGGTGCAATCACGAAAAACGACGCGCCCGTTCAGGACACGCCGTTTGGCAACAAGCTTGCGAAGCGGGGCTTCAGGCCCGTGCAGGATGAACGCAATATCGGGGTTCTTATCCGCCGATTTGGCAATGCCCGCCACAACAGCGGCGGGTCCCGAATCTCCGCCCATAGCGTCAACCGAGATGGTGATCCGTCCGGCTTGCGAGGGCTGATCCGTCATGCCTTGGCCTGCGCGTTAAAAGGCTTAGGCCGCGTCTTCGTCCAGGTCGATTTCGTCGGCCTGCGCGACGACTTCGCGGTCATCATAGTGGCCGCAGGACGCACATACGTGGTGCGGGCGCTTCAGTTCGCCGCAGTTTGCGCATTCGTTCGGGTTTGCAGCAACCAGAGCGTCGTGTGCGCGACGGTTGTTGCGACGCGACTTGGAAACTTTGTTCTGTTGGACGGCCATGGTCTCAACCTTTGTCTACTGAGGGTCCGCAGATTCGCTGCCGACCGGGTTTCATTCTTCGTTTTTTACGTGGTTTGACGCGCGTTTAGGGGACGAGCCCCGCAATGTCCAACCCAAATTCCGATGAGCGCGCGAAAATACTGCGATTCTCGACATGTTCAAGCGATTTTTCTGAGGGCGTGCTATGACAGGAAATCTGTCCCGTGTCACTCGTCTTTTTTCAGTGCATCGCGCAGGCTGGCAAGCCCGGCAAAGGGTTTGGCATCTTCATCTGTCATCGCCTGTTTGCCCGGCTCCGTATAGTCGGCCTGTTCCAGTTCCGCACCGTCCTTGCGGGGATATTGGGGCAGGGCAAGCGACAGGGCCTCGGTCATTACCAGGCCCGGGTCGATCTCGGGACCCAATGGTTCCGACTCGTCGCCTTCGGGGATTTCGAACTCTTCCTCGTCGGGGTCGGTCCAGTCGGCCAGATAGACCCGCGTGACGGGTATATCGATCCGGGTCGTAACGGGTTCTAGCGTGACCACACAGGGTTGAATCACTGTCGCTCCCAGCTTGCCCGCCAGCACCCAGTCGCGTTTACCCTGAGCCCGGACATCGCCAACAAAGCTCAGCTTGCGCAGGCCCAGCAGGCCCAGATCTTCTCGGATAACCGCAAGCTCTTTGGCGTCAGGGCGCAGGTCAAACGGGGTTGATGTGTTTTGGGGCAGGTCGGCCACCCGTAGAGATGTCTGGTTGCTCATTCGTGACCCTTTCCTGTGTTGAACCGGGGCTGCGGTTTGATGTAAGCGGATAGGGTCCGCAAGGGGCCAAGGCAAGAGGGTGCGCATGTTAAAGGTTGTGAACAGGTTGAAACCGGCGTCCAGAACGCTTGTCTTTACGGCCTGTCTGGCGGTGGCTAGCGCTTGTACACCGATTTTCGAGAATCACGGCTATATCCCTCCGGCAGAGGAACTGGCCGAGATAAAGGTCGGCGTAGATACCCGCGACAGCGTGATCGAGGCGGTTGGCGCTCCCAGCTCCTCTGGTGTAGTGCGGGATTCGGGTTTCTACTATGTGCGCTCGAAGGTGCGCCACTACGGCCCCAAGCGACCCGAGGTGGTCGAGCGTCAGTTGGTTGCGATCAGCTTTGACCAGCGGGGCGTGGTCCGAAATATCGAGCGCTTTGGTCTGGAAGACGGTATTATCGTGCAGCTTGACCGGCGTGTCACCGAGTCGAGCATCGAAGGCACGGGCTTTTTGCGTCAGCTTTTGGGTAATATCGGCAACTTCAATCCGGCAAACATTCCAGGCGCGACCAACTAATTCGTGGTTCTGTCTTGCCGTCGTCATGGGACGGTCACACATAGTGTGATACCCACGCGACAAGTTGAAACGGGTCGGCAACCGCGGAGGATGCGACCATGGCTCTATTGCTTGGCAAAGGCCGATATCGCGCGCGTCTGGCGCAAGACGAACAGGATCTGAGGGCGGCTCAGCGGTTACGCACCCTGGCCTTTGCGACGGATCAAACCGACAGTGACGCGTTTGATCCGATCTGTACCCATGTCCTGGTCGAGGATACCAGATCAGACGGGCGCCTGGTGTGCTGCTTTCGCATGTTCACGATGGAAAATGGGGCCGAGGTCGGTCGCAGCTATTCCGCTCAGTTTTACGATTTGTCCGCACTTGAGGATTTTCAGGGGCGGATGATCGAAATGGGGCGGTTCTGCATCCATCCCGATTGGACTGATCCCGATATCCTACGCATGGCCTGGGGGGCGATGACGGCCTATGTGGATCAGAACAACATCGAAATGCTATTTGGCTGTTCATCTTTTGCTGGCACCGAGACAGACAAGTATCTGGACGCGTTCGCAATGCTCAAACACCGCCATCTGGCGCCGAAACGCTGGCTGCCACGGGTCAAGGCGCCCGATGTGTTCCGCTTTGCAGCGCGTCTGCGGAGGCGGCCTGATGCGAAAAAGGCGATGCTGCGGATGCCGCCCTTGCTACGCACCTATCTGATGATGGGCGGCTGGGTCAGTGATCATGCGGTGGTGGACCGGCACATGAACACGCTGCACGTGTTCACCGGGCTTGAAATCGGGGCGATTCCGCCGGAGCGCAAACGGTTGCTGCGCACAGTGGCCGGGTAATCATCGTTGACGCCTGTGCCGTGCCGGTTTAGCTGGCGGGCATGGCGAGAATTCCTTTGTTGCAGATGTCCGGCATTTCCCTGACCTTCGGGGGCGATCCGGTGTTTTCTGAGCTTGATCTGGTGGTTCAACCCGGCGACCGTGTGGCGTTGGTGGGGCGCAACGGGTCCGGCAAATCGACCCTTATGAAAGTGATGGCCGGTCTGGTCGAACCAGATCAGGGCGACATCGTTGTGCCTCCGGGCAAGTCGGTCGGTTATATGGAGCAAGACCCCGGCATGGAGGGCTTTGCCACGCTGGGCGACTATGCCTCCAGCGGGCTAGAGCCGGGCGAACTGTATAAAGTCGAGCGCGCAGGCGAGGGGTTAAAGTTTGATCCAGCGCGCCCGGTTGAAACCGCCTCGGGCGGGGAGCGCCGCCGCGCGGCGTTGGCCAAGTTGATGGCCGAAGCGCCCGACCTGATGCTGCTGGACGAACCGACCAACCATCTGGATATCGAGGCGATTGCCTGGCTTGAACGCGAATTGGGCGGGACCCGTGCGGCTTATGTGCTGATCTCGCACGACCGCGCCTTTTTGCGTGCTTTGACCCGTGCGACTCTGTGGATCGACCGAGGCGCGGTGCGGCGGCAGGAACAGGGGTTCGACGCGTTCGAGGCATGGCGCGACAAGATCTGGGAAGAAGAGGATCAACAGCGCCACAAGCTGAACCGCCTGATCAAGTCCGAGGCGAAATGGGCCGTCGAAGGCATCAGCGCCCGCCGCAAACGCAATCAGGGCCGGGTGCGTGCCTTGCAAGCGTTGCGGGCCGAAAAATCGGCGCAGATCAAACGTCAGGGCTCGGCCGCGATGACGCTTGAGGCGGGGCCGAAATCTGGGCGAAAAGTGATCGAAGCCAAAGGGTTGGCCAAGGCTTTTGATGCAAAACCCATCGTGCGGAACTTTGACCTTTTAGTGCAGCGCGGCGATCGCGTGGCTTTTGTCGGGCCCAATGGTGTGGGCAAGACCACGCTGTTGAAAATGCTGTTGGGGCAGGATTCCCCGGATGAGGGCTCGGTCACGCTGGGCACCAATCTTGAGGTAGCTGTCTTCGACCAGACCCGCGCCCAGCTGGACCCCGAGATGACCCTGTGGGACAGCCTGACCGGCGACCCCGAGATGCGGGTTTCGGGCAAGGCTGATCAGGTCATGGTGGGCGGACAGCCCAAACATGTGGTGGGTTACCTCAAGGAATTCCTGTTTGACGAACGGCAGGCACGGGCGGCGGTTAAGTCCCTTTCGGGGGGCGAGAAAGCGCGGCTTTTGCTGGCCAAGCTGATGGCCAAAACCTCCAATCTGCTGGTGCTGGACGAACCGACCAACGATCTGGACGTGGAAACGCTCGACTTGCTGCAAGAGCTGCTGGACGACTATGACGGCACCGTTTTGTTGGTCAGCCACGACCGTGATTTTCTGGACCGTGTCGCCACGACGACCATCGCGATGGAAGGTAACGGCCGCGCCACCGTTTATGCGGGTGGTTGGTCGGACTACATCGCACAGCGCGGCGATCTTCTGCCTAAGAAGGACGAGAAATCAAAACCTTCAAAGCCAAAAGTCAAGCAAGAGGCACAGCCGAAGGCGGGTCTGTCCTTCTCGGAAAAACATCGCCTTGAAAAACTGCCTGCCGAGATGGAACGGCTTGAGGCCGAGATCGGCAAGCTTGAGGAACTCATGTCCGACCCCGAACTGTTCACCCGCGAGCCGGTGAAATTCCAGAAAGCGACCGAGGCTTTGGTCGAGCGGCAGGAAAAACTCGCTGCTGCTGAAGAGGAATGGCTGATGCTGGAAGAAAAGGCCGAGGGCGCTTAGGCTGGCAGAGCGCGGGCTGGGTTTCCAACCACGGTCTGCCCGGCGGCGACATCCTTTGTGACCACGCTGCCCGCGCCGATGGTGGCATTGTCGCCGATGGTGATACCAGGCAACAGGATTGCTCCGCCTCCGATCCAGACATGTTTGCCGATTGTGACAGGCAAACCAACCTCCAGCCCCAGCGCGCGGTCTGACGGATCTTTGGCATGTTGGGCGCAATAAATCTGAACATGGGGCCCGAGCATCGTATCGTCGCCGATCCGGATCGGGGCCGTATCCAGAACGACGCAACCAGCGTTGAAATAAACTCTGTCACCCAGATGAATGTTCATCCCATAGGCACAGTGAAACGGTGCTTCTAGCAAACAGTCCGCGCCCACATGACCCAAGAGGGCGCGGAGTTCCGGCCCCATGTCGGTGCGCCGGTCCGGTGAGCTGGTGTTGTGCGCATGAACGGCGCGTCTGGCCTGATCGCGCAAGGCGTTCAGTTCCGGGTCCAGACAACAATACCACTGCCCGGCCTCCATTTTCTCGCGCTCGGTCATGGCGCAGGTTTACCGCATCCTGAGCGCACCGTCGATGCGGATGACTTCTCCGTTCAGATAGCCCATTTCCACGATGAACCCGGCCAGCCGCCCGTATTCGCGCGGATCGCCCAGACGAGTAGGGTTGGGCACATCGGCGGCAAGCTGTTGCTGTACCTCTTCAGGCAGCCCAGCCAGCATGGGGGTCATGAAGATGCCCGGCGCAATTGCCATCACACGAATACCCGAGGACGCCAGATCGCGCGCCATGGGCAGCGTCATACCTACGACCCCGCCTTTCGAAGCTGCGTAAGCAGCCTGGCCTTTTTGTCCATCAAAGGCAGCGATTGAGGCAGTATTGATGATCACTCCGCGCGCGCCATCGGGTTCGGGGTCATTCTTGGCCATCTCGACCGCCGCCAGGCGGGATACGTTGAATGTGCCGACTAAATTGATGTCTATGGTGCGTTGAAATGCGTCCAGAGGATGTGGGCCCTCTCGTCCAACTGTCTTGACGCCCACAGCGATCCCGGCGCAGTTCACGGCTGCGGTAATGCGTCCCATCCGCTCAACTGCGAAGGCCATTGCTTTGGAAACAGATGCTTCGTCGGTGACGTCCGTTGGTATGAAATGGCCACCGATCTCGGCTGCGACCTGCGGGCCACGGTCGGCATCGCGGTCCAGAATCGTTACCTGCGCGCCCTTATCCGCGAAATGGCGTGCTGTAGCTTCGCCCAGTCCCGAGGCGCCTCCGGTGATCACGGCGGCGGTGTTCGATAGCTGCATTGCAGGTTCCTCCGAGTGATATGAACAAGTGTTCATTAACTTGGCAACCCCCTCGGTGTCCAGTGATCGAGCATGGGTTTGTTATGTCTTGGGCGCAAAACCTAAAGGTATTCTCATATTCGGTTAATCCGCCTTTCACGCCCAATCGCCACTTCGTGACTGAAGAAATTCGCGAATTCGAGTGTTTTGCGATTGGAGGTGCTGTGATGCGAAAATTTTTGAAAGGTAGTGCTTGCGGGCTGCTTGTCGTCCCGTTGGCTGGAGTAATTTATGTAGGCGAGGCCGCTGCTGCGACAGAGACCTGTAACTGGAAAACGGCGCGCGACGCGACCAAACGAGGAGACTATGCGTCTCTGTGCGAATGCGCGCAAGTAACACCCAGCTTTCTGGAACGTCTGCAGCGACAGGCGGATTTCGATACCACGCTGCGGGTCACCAGCGAACAATGCCCAGGCCTAACCGGTTTGCTGACCGATCTTCCGACGGCTTCGATAGGTGCAACGGGTCTGAGCGGAGAAAGCCGCAGCAGCGACCAGTTCGCGGATGCCGGCCCCGGAGTAGGGGGGGCCGGCCCCGGTAACGGTGGCGGTGGCGATGGCCCCGGCAATGGCGGCGGCGGCGGTGATGGCCCCGGTAATGGCGGCGGCGGCGGTGATGGCCCCGGTAATGGCCCCGGTAATGGCGGTGGCGGCGATGGCCCCGGTAATGGCGGTGGCGGCGATGGCCCCGGTAATGGCGGTGGCGGCGATGGCCCCGGTAATGGCGGTGGCGGCGACGGTCCCGGTAACGGCGGCGGCGGCGATGGTCCCGGTAATGGCGGTGGCGGCGATGGTCCCGGTAATGGCGGCGGTGGCGATGGCCCCGGTAACGGCGGTGGCAACAATGGCGGCTCCGGTCCCGGCACCGGTAATGGCGGCGGCAATAACGGTCAGGGCGGCGGCTCAGGCAACGGTGGCGGCGGCAACGGAAATGGCGGAAACAACGGAGGCGGTAACGGCGCTGGCGGTCAGGGGAACGGAGGCAACAATGGTGGCCCCGGTAACGGTAATGGAAACAACGGTAACCCCGGCAACGGCGGCGGTAACACTGGCGGTTCCGGCCCCGGCACCGGTAATGGCGGCAGCAACAATGGTCAGGGCGGCGGCTCGGGCAATGGAGGTGGTGGCAATGGCGACGGTGGGAACAATGGCAACCGTGGGAACCGTTAACTTAACCCGCATATGAAATGACAACGGCCACCCTGCAAGGTGGCCGTTTTTTTCAGGAACAGGCGTATGGGTTTTAGCCCAGTTGCACCAAAGCGTGACGTTTCTTCCCGGCGCTCAACTTGATCGGCGAAGACAGTGCGTCTGCGTCGATCATCAACCCTGCGTCAGTCAAGGGGGCGTCGTCCAGCTTGGCTCCGTTCTCGGCGATCAGGCGCTTTGCTTCTTTTCCGGACTTGGCCAGTCCAGACTTCACGATCAGCTGAACAATCGAGGCAGGCAACTCATCTGCTCCGACAGTCAGGGTCGGAAGGTCATCGCCCACACCGCCTTTTTCGAAAACCTCACGCGCGGTTGCTTCGGCTGTAGCTGCGGCCTCGGCCCCGTGTAGCAGGGTCGTGACTTCGTTGGCGAGGCGGATTTTGGCTTCGTTGATCTCGGACCCTTGCAGCGCGGCCAGGCGGTCGCATTCATCGACGGGCAGTTCGGTGAATATCTTCAGGAAACGCCCTACGTCTGCGTCGGTGGTGTTGCGCCAGAACTGCCAGAACTCATAGGCTGACAGCATGTCGCCGTTCAGCCAAACCGCACCGCCCTGCGACTTGCCCATCTTGCGGCCGTCGCTGGTGGTCAGCAGCGGTGTGGTCAGGCCGTATATCTCGTGATCCAATACGCGGCGGGTCAGGTCGATACCGTTGACGATGTTGCCCCATTGGTCCGAACCGCCCATCTGCAGAACGCAGCTATAGCGGCGGTTCAGCTCAAGGAAGTCATAGGCCTGCAGGATCATGTAGTTGAATTCGAGAAAGCTCAGCGATTGTTCGCGGTCCAGCCGCGATTTTACGGACTCGAACGACAGCATCCGGTTGACCGAGAAGTGCCGCCCGATATCGCGCAGGAAATCGAGGTAGTTCAGGCTGTCCAGCCATTCCGCATTGTTCAGCATCAGCGCGCCGGTCTCGCTGTCATCATACGACAGGTACTTGGCGAAGACCTTCTGCATCCCTGCGATGTTGGCGTCGATCTGTTCGGGCCCCAGCAGGGGGCGTTCATCCGACCGGAACGAGGGGTCGCCCACCTTGGTCGTACCGCCGCCCATCAGAGTGATCGGCTTATGGCCGGTCTTTTGCAGCCAGCGCAGCACCATGATGTTCATCAGGTGCCCCACATGCAGCGACTGCGCGGTGGCGTCATAACCGATATAGGCTGTTTGCACCCCGCTGATCAGCGCCTCGTCAAGGCCCTGATAATCGGTGCAGTCGGCGAGAAAGCCGCGCTCGATCATCGTGGCGATGAAATCCGATTTGGGGTGGTAGGTCATATCCGTGCCCTTTGGGTTTATGTTGCGGGGCAGTGTATAGGCGGTGGGGGTGGCAAGGAAAAGGCACCTTTTGCACGAAAAGCACGGGCCACGCCCGATGTGGCTTGCACTGTCTTCGCGTTACCGTGCAGGTTGAGGCCAACGCGCCGGATCAACGGGCGTGAGGAACACGAGGGCAAACATGGGTCGGGCGATCAGCAAAACAGGCGCAGTCAGGGCATTGGGCGCCATGTCGGGCACGTCTCTGGACGGTGTTGATACGGCTGTGGTTGAAACCGATGGTGTGCGTATTCTGGGCTTTGGTCCCAGCGGATACCGGGCCTATTCAGATGCCGAGCGCGCCATTTTACGGGCCGCGCTGGGTCAGTGGCACGGACCAGACGTCGACGCCGCCGCCGAGCTGGTGACGGTTGCCCATGCCGAGGCCCTGTCCGAGTTTGACGAGATCGACCTGATCGGCTTTCACGGCCAGACCCTGGCGCATGAACCGCGCGGGCGGGGGACGTTGCAAGTGGGCGACGGCGACGGTCTGACTCAGGCACTGGGTGTTCCGGTCGTGTGGGACTTCCGCAGTGACGACGTGGCGATGGGGGGCGAGGGTGCTCCGCTGGCGCCGTTCTTCCATTTTGCCTGCGCCAAGTGGATTGGCGCGACCGAACCGCTGTGTTTCCTGAACTTGGGCGGAGTGGGGAACCTGACCTATGTTGACCCCAGCTTTGACGGCCCCGAGGCCCCCGGCGCGCTGCTGGCCTTTGACACCGGCCCGGCCAATGCGCCCGTGGATGACCTGATGCAGGCGCGGCTGGGCCTGCCGATGGACCGGGACGGCGCGCTGGCCCGCCAAGGGTCGGTTGAGGCAGGTGCGCTGGAGCTGTTCCTGTCCGAGCCGTTCTTTCGCAAGATGCCCCCCAAATCGCTGGACCGGAACGACTTTGCCGAGATGATCCGTCTGGTGAAGGAACTCTCGGACGCCGACGCCGTGGCAACCCTGACCGGCATGTGCGCCGCAGGCGTGATGCAGGGGATGGAGCATTGCCCCAAAACCCCTGCGCGCGTGCTGGTCACGGGTGGAGGCCGCCGCAACCCGGTGCTGATGGACATGCTGCGCGCGGGCCTCGATTGCGCAGTCGAGCCGGTCGAGGCCGTGGGTCTGGACGGGGACATGCTGGAAGCCCAAGCCTTCGCCTACCTCGCCGTCCGCGTGGCGCGGGGCCTGCCGACTTCTTGTCCGGGGACAACCGGGGTCAAGGCGCTTGTCGGTGGGGGTGTGGTGAGTAGTGTCGCCGCCGGCTGAGCTGGTTGTATTTTGAGGTACAACCTATAAGTTAGTTATCATGTTTTCGGATTTGTTTTTGAGTTTTCGGTTTTTGAGTGTGCCTGCATCGGCGTGTTTGATTGTTTTGGCGAGCGTGGGAATAACCAAGGGCGCGGACCAAAAAATTTCTTTTCGTCAGTATATCGGTGGGGTCGAAGCTACACCGTTGTTGTATGAAAACGAGTCCGGGTGCGAAGCGCCCCAAAGGCTTGTTTCGATAACTTTTCTAAAGGAATATGAAGCCCTTGGCACCAATTACGATCCATTTTTGCCACCAGAGTCGCGCCGTAAACCGGTCATTGTAAGAAGGTCGGGCAAGATTGAAGACGACAAAACTGTTACACGAAGCGCAATAACTGTTTCGAGTGCGCGGTTTTCGAACACGGATACAGCTAGAGAGGAGTTTCGGAAGGCCAGTAACCTTAACTTGAGTGGTAAGCTCTTTTTCTGCGAATATAGCGGATTTCTTGCTTTTGTGCGCGCAACAATTGATTTGTCGGGAGACCTTGGAGATTTCACCGCCCGATCAGATTGGGTGTTGGAGCCATCCACTGATCAACTTCGGATAGGGTATGGAAGTTCCAATCTGCTTTCCGAAGAAGGTGAAATAGAATCCACGGGCATATTTCCATTCGATTTTCACCACGGTAACAGTCCTGGAAGTTTGTACATCGAGTTTTTTGCAGCGGATGTTCCTTTCGACCAAAAGAGTGGCGGGGAAACGATGCCAGTGGATGTTCGGGCATTCGTGGATTTTGATATCGTGCTGGCGAGCGACAAAAATGAATAGCCGAGCATTTCTCTTGTGTGGCGTATTGTTCGTTGTACTAGGCCAAGTTGTTCACGCGCGCGAATGGAAGGTTGTCCCACCAGAAACACCCGATTCCAACGTTTCCATCCAGGTGGCAGAGCATGCTTGCCCCGAACATTTCGACCCGGTTTCATTGTCTGCGGAACTGAAGGGTTTTCGCAAAAATCCAATTGAAGACAAAAGACCAGGCAATTTTTTCCCCGCGAGGTCCAGTCGGGCGAGGTCAGAAGGCGCACCAGATCTCGATACGCGTGTCGCGGTGAGGGCGTGTCTGTATCGATCATATTTTCTTCCAATCCAAGCAAGCGTGACGTTTCTTGGCGATTGGGGCGAGGAACGGAAAGAAGCGCTTGAAATCCAACTGAGCGCTGAGAGCCAAGAAGATGGCCTTCGGCTGGAATACAACACATACTTGTTGAGCGGGAGCCGTGCTTTGGATGGTCTGAGGGATGTCGATAAAGAAGCGATTGAGGCCAATGTGGCTGGTTTTCTGGTCTTTCGCTCCGGGTATGATCCTGTGCACTTGACTGGGGAAAATCACGATGGCGATTTGGTTCATCTGAAATCCGCAAATTTCAGCTTTTTCGTACCCATTTTCGTGGAATAGACGTACTAGCGCCCAATCGACCGCCCATATTCCACCGCAAACGCGCTATACCCGTCCGATGTCGTTCTCAAATGCGCCTGTGTCCATTCGTGCAACGCGGGAAGCTGGTAAAAGGGGACATTCGGAAAAGCGTGGTGCTCGGCGTGGTAGGGCATGTTCCAGGCCACAAAGCGGATCAGTCGGTTGGTGAAGGTGGTGCGGGAATTCTCTAACATATTCGCAACCGGCGGGCAGAGCCCGTGTTCGGCCAGAAGGTACAGCCTTAGAAAGGGCTGGCCGACCAGAACGGGGAGCAGCCACAGCAACCACATCACGGGTGATATAAACAGGCTGACAAGCCCTATGGCGTAGAGGCCCAGCAGCACCCGCGCCTCCAGCCGCATGGCTTTGTGCTGACGCGCCGGTAGATAGGGCGCGTTGATCCGGCCACGGGCATTTTGCACCAGAACCTGCGCCATGCCGCGCCAATAGGGCCAGCCGCTGAGGTAAATCAGCAGGCTGGGCCAGTTATCGGGCCGAGGTTTGCCACCCAGTTCGGGATCATTCTCGGGGTGGTTGGTCCATTTGTGATGGGCCAGATGAAAATAGCGGAACCAGACAAAGGGCAGGGCAATCGGAATCGCCACCAGATGGCCCACGACCTCATTCACCCAAGGGGATTTGAACGGCGTCTTGTGCGTGCATTCATGGCTCAGGGTAAAGAGGAAGACCAACAGGATACCCTGAGGCAGGATCAGCAAAGGCCAGAAAGGCACCCGCGCGATGATGCCGATACTGGTGGCAGACAACGCCAGCACATAAAACGCCAGATGCCGCAGCCCGGCTGTGTTGGACCGCTCTTGTAGCTTGTCTTTAGCCTCGGCTGGAATGGACGCGATGAGGGCGCGGTGATCCATGGCTTAGCTCTTGGGTATATCGAAACCCGGCGCAGCCAGCTCGAACCCGTCGAACTCGAACCCCGGAGAAACCGTGCAGCTGACCAGCGTATAGGCGCCAGTACTGCGCGCAGCCTGCCAGTGGTTTTTGGGAACGATCAGTTGGGGCGCGCCTTGGGTTAGATCTGAGGATAGGAAATGTTCGGTCGCCGGGCCGTCATCCGAGGCGCTGAGCGACAATATCAGCGGATCGCCAGCGTGATACAGCCAGATCTCGGTCGCGTCGACACGGTGCCAGTGGCTGCATTCCCCCTCGGCCAGTAGGAAGTAGATACAGGTGCCGGTGGCACGGCCAGCGTTGTCGGCGCGCCATGTCTCGCGGAACCAGCCGCCTTCGGGGTGCTGTTGCAGGTTCAGGTGGTCGATAATCTCTTGTGCGGTCATGGGGCCCTCGGGGTGTTTGGGGCGATTATGCACGGGATCGCGCGATCCGCTATGGTATTCACGCAGAGGAGGAATATGTTTGCCGCATGACCCTTACGATCCCGTTTGACAACAGCTACGCCCGCCTTCCCAACAGCTTTTACGCTCGGCAGGCCCCGGTGCCAGTGAGAGCGCCGCAACTGATCGCCTTTAACAGCGATCTTGCGGCGATCCTTCGTGTGAGCCCTGGTGAGGTGCAGGATATGGCCGAAGCCTTTGCCGGGAATACGCTACCCGAGGGGGCAGAGCCGATCGCACAGCTTTACTCGGGGCATCAATTCGGCAACTACAATCCCCAGTTGGGAGACGGCCGCGCGGTGCTTTTGGGCGAGACTGTCGGAACAGACGGCGTGCGCCGTGATATTCAGCTGAAGGGATCGGGCCCCACGCCTTTCAGCCGTCAAGGGGACGGGCGCGCATGGCTGGGGCCTGTGCTGCGTGAATACGTGGTATCCGAGGCGATGCACGCGCTGGGCATTCCCACCACACGAGCTCTAGCGGCTGTCGAGACCGGAGAGATCGTGCTGCGCGAGGGTCCAATGCCCGGCGCTGTCCTGACCCGTGTAGCGCGCAGTCATTTGCGTGTGGGGACGTTTCAGGTTTTTGCTGCGCGGGGACAGTTAGACAGCCTGCGCCGCCTGACCGAATACGTGATTGAACGTCACTACCCACAAGCCGATGGACCGATGGGTCTGTTGCGCGCCGTCGTACAGGTGCAGTCCGAGTTGATTGCGGCATGGATGAGTGTTGGTTTCATCCATGGGGTGATGAATACCGATAACTGTTCGATTGCCGGAGAGACAATCGACTACGGCCCTTGTGCGTTCATGGACAGCTATCACCCCAATACGGTCTACAGCGCGATCGATCGGATGGGGCGCTATGCCTATTCGAACCAGCCCGACATCGCTGTCTGGAATCTGGCTCAACTGGCCACCGCTTTGATCCAGCAGATGGAGGACAAGGACGCGGCGGTTGAGGAAGCGACCGAGATCATTCACGCCATGCCCGACCTGTTGCAGCAGAACTGGTTAGCACGTTTCCGGGCCAAGATCGGCCTAGCGACCGAAGAGGATGGCGATCCGGAATTGATCTCGGACCTATTGGCACGGATGACGCAGGGGCAGGCGGATTTCACCAATACGTTTCGAGCGCTGGGTAGTGACGCGGCGCGGGATCAATTCGCAGATCCTCAGGCATTCGATGCATGGTCTGAAGGGTGGCATTCTCGCTTGGAAGGCGAGGACGACCCAACGGCAACCATGTCCGCTGCGAACCCGGCCTTTATTCCTCGTAATCACCGCGTGGAACAGATGATACAAGCGGCGGTGCAGGGCGACTATGCGCTGTTCCAGCGGTTGAATGACGTTCTTTCACGCCCCTATGAAAACCAGCCCGAGGCAGTTGACCTGACACATCCGCCGTCAGAGGCTGAGGTCGTTCACGCCACGTTCTGCGGCACCTGAGGGCGGCCCAGAATCTGGAATTGCAGACAAGCCTCTGACACTTCGATGGGCAAGGTCGGAGATATCAGCCCACTATCCGCCAGCATGACAGATTCGCGTTTGAGCTGGATTTCACGTCCCGATTCCGACTTCACATAGGTGCCCGACGTGCTGCGATCCGACAGGATCAGCTTGCCATCCTTCATGGTCAAAACCATGTGCAGGCGGGACACCCATGGTTGGCTCAGTACCACGTCGCAATCCGGTGAACGGCCTATCTTTAACTCGCCATTGTCCTGACACCGCCACGAGCGGTCCTCGTGGGACACAACAAGCGTCAGCCCCTCGGGTGCGTTGAAATGCGCCTCGGTTCGTCCATAAGACAAAGGCAGCCGCGTCTGGGTGAAAGTGCTCATGGTCGGGCTGATCAGAGAATGCGCGGCGAATTGCTCGGTCAGGCCCTTGAGGTTCAGCCGACCCAGTGGTTTGAGCATGCGGCGCAGGGAATCTGGCAACAACCCGGCGGCATCTTCACTGACGCAGGCCTCACCGGGATTTGCCGCCGTTGCAAGGCGGGCGGTGATATTTACGGCCTCGCCATACACCCCTTTTTCGGCCAAAACGATCTGTCCGGAGTGGACGCCCACATGAACGGACAGAGAGGTTTCAGGCGATCCCTCGATCAGCTCCAGCACTGCGTTTATTGCGGCATTGGCATCTAGAAAGTAGCTAAGGACATCGTCCCCCTTCTGCCCAACCTGCGTGCCGCCATGTTGGCGCAACACATGTCTCAACCGATCCAGTTCGAGTTGAATCAACCTTTGGGCTTCTGTGTCCCCGACAGCCTTGTAGAGCGGCGTGCTTCCCGAGATGTCGGCAATTACCAGAGTGGCGAAGGTGGTTTCCACGTGAGATCCTTGGGTTCGGTTTGCGGCACTCTAGCTGCGCAGAACAGTTTGCACACGCGATTTGCGCTTGTTTAACGCACTTTGTGGCGAAATTCTCCTTTGAAAGTTGTTCTGTGCCTAACTCTTGGAAATTTCATGTTGCGCTGGGCGCAGGGCGTGGCACTGTTGGGGCTGATAATCAGCCCCGAACGCTATGACCTCTTTACCCACACTGCGTATTGCCAGCTACAATATACAGAAATGTGTCGGTTTGGATTTCCGCCGACAGCCGCAGCGTATCATGCAGGTCATCGATAGCATGAAGGCGGATATCGTTGTTCTGCAAGAGGCAGACAAACGCCTGCCGCCGCGCCCGGCAGCCCTGCCGCACTTCATGTTGGACGAGGCCGGTTGGGAGATTGTCGATCTTGGAGGGGCGGGTAGTCTGGGCTGGCATGGTAACGCCGTGATCTGGAAAGGCGGTGCGATTGAGGTGCGTCAGACAGGCCATCACGATCTTCCGGGGCTGGAACCGCGAGGTGCGGTCAGAGTCGAATTTGACACCCCCATCGGCCCTTTGCGGGTCATGGGGATGCATCTGGGTCTATTGCCGGCATCGCGCCGACAGCAAATTACTCATATCCGCCGATGTGACGAAGACCTGCACGATATGCCTACGGTTTGGGCTGGTGATTTCAATGAATGGTCGCGCCAGCCAGTGCTGGACCATCTGGCGCCGGGCATGCGTTTCCTGCCTCCGGTCCCCAGCTTTCCCGCCGCACAGCCACTGGGTGCACTGGACCGGATCGCGCTGGGCGCAGGGCTTGAGGCGGTGGTGCATGGTGTCCACGATGCGCGGCCTGCGCATATTGCATCGGATCACTTGCCCATCTGGGCTGATCTGCGGCGCGTGGCCTAAGATACAATTCCCCGGTGGCGCAGAGTGCGCAGACGTATTAAGACAGAGAACCGAATATATCCCCGAGGGTCACTCATGTCCGATACGATCATCGCCCGTTGCGAAGCCAAGGGCCTGCGCATGACAGGTCAGCGTCGTACAATTGCACAGGTGCTGCAACAAAGTGAAGATCATCCGGATGTCGAAGAACTGTATGCCCGCGCTTCAAAGGTCGATGCGGGGATCTCCATCGCCACGGTCTATCGCACTGTAAAACTGTTCGAAGAGGCAGGGATTCTGGAGCGCCTGGAATTCGGCGACGGTCGCGCGCGCTATGAGGATGCTGAACGGGATCACCATGACCACCTGATCGACATGCAAACAGGTCAGGTCATTGAATTCGTAGACCCCGAGATCGAAGCGCTGCAGGAAAGGATTGCCGCCAAGCTGGGGTATAAGCTGAAAGGCCACCGACTGGAGCTTTACGGCGTTCCGCTGGAACAAGACTGATTCATCACGAATCCCGAACGATGATCGCACGCGAATTCATGTTTCTCGCGTGGATATCTCTTGCCTGAGTGATGGGCTTGCGATTTCTGTGAAGGGGCGGGCAGCGCTTTTCTGACGGAACGGATCATGAATAACGTAAACGGCATTCTATTGGTCGTCGGCGCAATGGCGGCCTTTGCGCTTGAGGATATGTTCATCAAGCACCTGTCGGTGTCAGTTCCGACCGGTCAGATCATGATTCTTTTGGGCGCGGTCTGTGGATTGGTCTTTGCCATTATGGCAGTTGGCACACGCAAACGGATCTTTGACAGGGTCGCATGGCGCCCTTTGCCGCTAGTCCGCGCAGGCAGCGAAGGGATAGGCGCGATTGCTTTCGTGACCGCGCTGGCTCTGGTCGATTTGTCCACGGTGGCTGCGGTATTTCAGGCCATGCCGTTGGCTGTGACTGTCGGGGCGGCGCTGTTTCTGGGGGAACAGGTCGGCTGGCGCAGGTGGAGCGCGGTAGGCGTTGGTTTCGTCGGGGTATTGATGATCATCCGACCGGGGCTTGAAGGGTTTCAGCCCGAGACCCTGTTAGTCGTTATTAGCGTTGTTTGCATTGCCGCGAGGGATCTGATCACGCGTCGATTGGATGCCGACATTGCGTCGTCGGTTGTGGCTCTGCAGGCTTATATCGCGGCGATTTTGGGTGGGCTGGTGCTTATGGTAGTTCAGACGCAACCGCTTGTCCCACTTGGTTCTGCGCAGATGGCGCCGCTGATCGGGGCCGTCATTTTCAGTGTCATCGGCTACTATGGCATCGTCACCGCTATGCGAGTGGGCGATGCGTCGGCGCTGACTCCGTTCCGCTACACGCGATTGGTTTTTTCGATTGCCGCCGGCATGATCATGTTTGGAGAGCGACCGGACCTGATGACGATTGCAGGGGCCTCACTCATCCTTGGCTCGGGCCTTTACACTTTCCTGCGGGAACGTCGTTTGGCGCGGGATATGGCTGCTGTGGCCTGACGGATCGTCGCAGGTTTGCGCAAACACCTGCCGTGAATCATGTTAGCGATAACATGCGTGGTTTACTTTTTGCCTCGTGATGCTATGAGGCGTGCAACTTATTGCAGCCACAGGGACGGGCCTCATGAGCACGATTATCGACATCCACGCACGCGAAATTCTGGACAGCCGGGGCAACCCGACGGTCGAGGTGGACGTGATCCTGGAAGACGGAACCATGGGCCGGGCGGCTGTGCCCTCGGGCGCGTCCACAGGGGCTTATGAGGCGGTGGAAAAGCGCGACGGTGACAAGGCGCGCTATATGGGCAAGGGCGTGCTGGAAGCGGTTGCTGCCGTGAATGGCGAGATCGCCGAGGAACTGGTGGGTTTTGACGCTACTGAACAGGTTGCTATCGACCAGGCGATGATCGAACTGGACGGGACCGAGAATAAGGGCCGTCTGGGCGCAAATGCTATTTTGGGCGTGTCGCTGGCCACAGCCAAGGCGGCGGCGGATTTTACCACCCAGCCTCTGTACCGCTATGTTGGCGGCACCTCTGCCCGCGTTCTGCCGGTGCCGATGATGAACATCATCAATGGTGGCGAGCATGCGGATAACCCGATCGACATTCAGGAATTCATGATCATGCCGACCTCGGCCAGCAATATCCGCGAGGCGGTGCGCATGGGGTCCGAAGTGTTCCACACACTGAAAAAAGAACTGTCCTCAGCCGGTCTGGTCACCGGTGTCGGCGATGAAGGTGGCTTTGCACCCAACATTGCCAGCACCCGCGAGGCGCTGGATTTCATCCTGAAGTCCATCGAAAAGGCGGGCTACAAGCCGGGTGAGGAAATCCATCTGGCGTTGGATTGCGCCGCCACGGAATACTACAAAGACGGCAAGTACGTGCTGGCGGGCGAGGGGATCACACTGAGTTCCGAGGAAAACGCGGCCTATTTGGCAGCGCTGGTCAATGACTACCCGATCATCTCGATCGAAGACGGTATGTCTGAGGATGACTGGGACGGTTGGAAAGCCCTGACCGACGCCATCGGCAACGAGGTGCAACTGGTGGGTGACGACCTGTTCGTGACCAACCCCGAACGTCTGGCCGAAGGCATTGATCGCGGCTGCGCCAACTCGATGCTGGTCAAGGTGAACCAGATCGGCTCGCTGACCGAAACGCTGCGCGCCGTCGATATGGCGCACCGTGCGCGCTACACCAACGTGATGTCCCACCGATCGGGCGAAACCGAGGACGCGACCATTGCCGATCTGGCCGTAGCGACGAACTGTGGTCAGATCAAAACCGGCAGCCTCGCGCGCTCGGACCGCTTGGCCAAGTATAACCAGCTGATCCGCATCGAAGAGTCACTGGGTGAGGTGGCCGAATACGCCGGGGCGTCGATCCTGAAGCGCTGATCAGCGTAATACAGATAAATCTGACCCGGTCTTTCAAGGAAGGCCGGGTTTTTCATTTTGAAACCCGAATCCTGTGGCAACTAGAGAGCTGTGTGCCTTTAGTCGCACGACCGAAGTACGCTGCCGGGCCGTTCTTGTTCGCCTCAAAATTGCAGTCAGGTGACGCTAGGTAAAGATTCTTCAATTATTTCTAGAAAAATTGTGCTTCGATTCTAATCCCTTGGCAGAAGATTGAGGCCATAACCCCAATTATGTGTGAACTTTTACCTATTAGCGAGACCCTGCCGCCAAGTATCTTGGAGGAACTACAGAAAAGGAGAATACCATGTCAGGTTCGAAATTCCTTCTCGCGGTTTCGTTGATCGGTACTGTTTTCATGGCGGCCTGTTCGGCGCCCGGAGTGTACCCAATTTCAGGTCAGTCGGTCTCGACTTCCGACCCCGTGAAGAACATGGATTCCCCCACCTATATGTACAGCGGTGAAATGCGCTAAGGCGCGTTCTCCGGGGGGCTGAACAAACAATTGCTATCAGAGCTTTTTGCTCATCAAAACATACCGATCGCGCGGTTTGAAGCCAGTGCGCATATACAATTTCTGCGCGGTTTCATTGGTGCGGTCGACCTCAAGATGCAAAGCGGTTAGCCCGGCTCCGGCCAGGGCTTTCGGCAAATCTAACAGGACTTCTGTGGCGATGCCGCGCCTGCGCACTGCGGGGCGGATGTAAATCTCGTCGATGAAGGCATCCATGCCGCCGAATTCGATTGACCAGCCGAAGGTCAGTATGACGTAGCCAAGCGGCGCACGGGCAGGGCCAATCAGGTAGACGCAGCCATGTGGAATGCCCTCAAGCAGTGGTGCCAGTGCTGCGCGCCTGTGATCGGTATCTTGGTCGATGCCAGCTTCGGCGTGGAATGCCGAGACGAGACCGATCAACCTGTCCAAATCCTCGGGGCGGGCGAGTTTTAATGCTGCGCTCATAGTCTTGCCAGCCTTTCGGTGAGCAGGTCAAAGAACCCCTGCGCGTCGACGTCACCCATGAACATGGCGTTTGCAGGGCGATCTGTGACGCGCCACCAATCGGCTACGGTCATCCCCAGTGTCAGCTCCGATTGGGTTTCGATCTCGACATTGATAAGGCGACCCGAGAACAGTTCGGGGCGGATCAGATAGGCGGTGACGCAGGGATCGTGCAGGGGTGCGCCCTCCGATCCGTATTTTTCCTTGTCGAACCGTTCGAAGAAATCAGTCATCTCGGCCACTGCGTGTCCGACCTTGCTGTCCAGCGCGCGGAAGGCGTCGTTGCGGTGTGGCGTGACCAGCGCGTCATGGGTCACGTCCAGTGGCATAACGACGATGGGCGCGCCGGATTTGAACACGATATCAGCGGCTTCTGGATCGACATAGATATTGAATTCCGCCGCCGGAGTGATGTTGCCGACCTCGAAATAGGCGCCGCCCATCAGGATGATTTCCTGTATGCGGTCGACGATATCAGGGGCCTTGGTGAAAGCCGTCGCGATATTGGTGAGGGGGCCCAGCGGGCACAGTGTCACCGTGCCCGGTTCCTGCGCGCGCAGGGTGTCGATGATGAAATCAACCGCGTGCCCTTGGGCCAGCGGCATTTGCGGATCGGGCAGAATGGGACCGTCCAGGCCGGTTTTGCCGTGCACATGTTCTGCCGTAACCAAGGGGCGGTTCAGTGGCCGATCACAACCTGCATAAACCGGCACGTCCGTGTGGCCGGCCAGTTCGCAGACGATGCGCGCGTTCTTGGCGGTCAGCTCAAGCGGCACGTTTCCGGCGACAGCGGTGATGCCCAGCACGTCGATCTCATCCGGGCTGGCCAGCGCCAACAGGATGGCGACGGCGTCGTCCTGACCGGGGTCGGTGTCGATAATGATTTTGCGCGGCATGGGGGTCTCCGAGGGGCTAGAAGCGCGGACACTCGCAAGTGTCACAGCACTTGTCCAGCGGTTTCAGGCCCCGGTGGGCACATCTACCGGCGGGAGTTTGCCATTGGCGCGATGCTCCTCGGTTTTCACCTCGTCCCATAGGGCGTCCATCTCGGCCAGATCGCTTTGGCTGGGTGTTTTACCGCGTTCGGCCAGGCGGGATTCGACCTGTTCAAAGCGGCGGGTGAACTTGGCGTTGGTGCGGCGCAGAGCGGCCTCAGGCTCGATCCCCAGATGACGGCCCAGATTGACGATCACGAACAACAGATCGCCGAATTCATCTTCGAGCGCGTCGGCATCCATGCTGTCGCGGGCCTCTTCCAACTCGGCGGCTTCTTCGGTGATCTTGGCCAACACATGGCTGGCATCGGGCCAGTCAAACCCCACGCGCGCGGCGCGTTTTTGTAGCTTATGGGCGCGCAACAGGGCAGGCAGGTTGGCGGCCACACCGTCCAGTGCGCCTTTCAGTTCCTTTCCTGCACGTTCAGCGGCTTTGATCGTCTCCCAATCCAGAGTCTGTTGTTCAGCCGACTTGTCACGGGATTCGTCACCGAACACATGCGGATGACGCGCGACCATCTTGTCCGACATGGTGCGGACCACGTCCTGAAAGGTGAAATGTCCCGCTTCTTCAGCCATTTGCGCGTGAAAAACCGATTGGAACAGCAGGTCGCCTAACTCTCCCTTCAGCTCGTCATAAGCCTCGCGTTCGATGGCGTCGGCGACCTCATAGGCTTCTTCGATCGTGTAGGGGGCGATGGTGGCGAAATCCTGTTCGATGTCCCACGGGCAGCCGGTTTGCGGGTCGCGCAGGCGACGCATGATTTCCAGCAGACGTTCCATGCCAGCGTCGCTATCGTGGATCAGAGGATTTTCGGCCATTGCGAACCCTTTCGTTCCGGTGTCAGATGCATCCATTCCGCAGTCCTGATCAGGAGTCCACCCCAGATGCCCGTCGTCAACCGAATTGCCGATTTTGCCGCCGACATGACCGCATGGCGGCAGCACCTGCATTCGATCCCCGAATTAGAGTTTCAGTGCCACCAGACGGCAGCTTTTGTCGCCGACCGGCTGCGTGAGTTTGGTGTAGATGAAATACATGAGGGCATCGCTACAACCGGTATCGTCGCAATCATCAATGGGCAGGCCGAGGGGGCGACAATAGGATTGCGCGCCGACATGGATGCGCTGCCGATCCCGGAAGAAACGGGCGTGGACTATGCCTCGAAACACCCCGGTAAGATGCATGCCTGCGGTCATGATGGGCATACTACGATGCTGCTGGGTGCAGCCCGTTATCTGGCCGAGACGCGAAACTTCGCGGGCCGCGCGGCGTTGATCTTTCAACCTGCCGAAGAAGAGGGCGGCGGCGCGGATATAATGGTGCAGGAAGGCATCATGGACCGGTTCGACATCGCGCAAGTCTATGCGCTGCACAATGCTCCAAACCTGCCCGAAGGCGCTTTTTACACCACGCCTGGGCCGATCATGGCCGCGGTTGATACGTTTCACGTTCACATTCAGGGCGTGGGCGGTCATGGTGCCATGCCCCACGAAACCCGCGATCCGGTGATGGCCGCCTGTGGCATCGCTCAAGCACTGCAGACCATCGTCAGCCGCAACCATTACGCGCTGGACGATCTGGTGGTTTCGGTCACCCAAATTCATACCGGGTCTGTCAACAACGTGATCCCAGATACTGCCTATATCAACGGCACCGTGCGCACCTTTGACCCGGAGGTGCAGAAGATGGTGATGGAACGCATGGGGCAGATCGTTGCCGGGCAGGCGGCCTCATACGGGGTTGAGGCCGAGCTGGATTACGAGGTCAACTATCCCGCCACCATCAATGATGCCGGCAAGGCCGGATTTGCCGCTGAGGTGGCCCGCGAAATCTCGGGCGAAGGGCTGGTGGTCGAAAACATGACCCGCAACATGGGGGCTGAGGATTTCTCGTACATGCTGAACGCGCGCCCCGGCGCGTATCTGAATCTGGGGCAGGGCGAGGGCGCCGGGTTGCACCATCCTAAATACAACTTCAACGACGAAATCGCGCCTGTAGGGGCTTCGTTCTTTGCGCGGATCGTCGAAAAGGCACAGCCGCTGGGCTGACAAGGAAAAGACATGGGACTGGAAGACGCAAAAACTCAGGTGGATGAAGCATTCACCAACCCCGATCTCAAGGGGCTGTCGTTCGAGAATACGTTTGGCGGGGCAACCTCATTCCTGCGGCGGCTCTATACGAAAGATCTGAAGGGCGTGGATATCGCCGTGACGGGCGTGCCGTTCGATCAGGCCGTTACCAACCGCCCCGGCACAAGGCTGGGTCCGCGCGCCATGCGTGAGGCGAGCGCGCTGCAGTCGCCAGACGCGCCCTATGGTTGGCCCTTTGATGCGCTCAGCGAGCTGGCCATCGTGGATTATGGAGATATGGCCTATGACTATGCCAATATTCCGGCCTTTCCCGATACGCTCACAGATCATATCCGCACCATCCTGAATGCCGATGTGGCCTCGGTCGCGTTGGGTGGTGATCACTATATCAGCTTCCCGATCCTGAAGGCTTATGCCGAAAAATACGGGCCGATGTCGCTGCTGCAATTCGATGCGCATACGGACACATGGGCCGACGATGATATGTCGCGGGTCGACCACGGGACAATGTTCTACAAGGCCGTAAAATCTGGGATCGTGGACCCGAAACGCTCGGTTCAGGTGGGTATTCGTACCACGAACGAGGACACTTTGGGCGTCAACATCATCGACGCGCGCGAGGTTTACGAATCCGGCCCTGCCGCTGTTGCGCAAAAGATCAAAGGCATTCTGGGCGACAGCCCCGTTTATCTGAGTTTTGACATCGACGGCTTGGACCCGGCCTTTGCGCCGGGCACCGGGACGCCCGTCTGGGGTGGGCTGAGTTCGATCCAAGCGCAGATCATCCTGCGTGACATTGCCGGGATCAACATCAAGGGCGGTGATGTGGTTGAGGTCTCTCCGCCCTATGACACATCGGGCGCGACGGCGATTGCCGGGGCCCACGTGGCGACGCAGATTATTTGCCTTTTGGGGTGGAACAAGCTCATGCCTTAACCATTGGTTAGCCATCTTTCCGGTATCACCTTAACCAAAAGGTCGGACGGGAGAGATACGGGCATGACACAGTTTAACCAACCCATCAGCGGCAATGATCTGGCGCGGTTTTCGGGTCCGAACACGTTCATGCGCCTGCCGCAGGCGGACTCGTTGGCCGGGCTGGATGTGGCCGTGCTGGGCATCCCGATGGATATCGGCACCTCGTGGCGGTCGGGCACGCGGTTTGGTCCGAAACAGATCCGCGCCGAAAGCGCGATGATCCGGCCCTACAACATGGCCAGTTTTGCCGCGCCCTTCGACAGCCTTCAGATTGCGGATATCGGCGATCTGGCAATCAACACGTTTTCGTTGTCCGACAGTTTGAAAATAATATGCGAAAGCTATGACGCGATTCTGGCGCAAAACGTGACACCGGTTGCGATGGGAGGCGATCACTCGATCACATTGCCGATCCTGCGCGCGATTGCCGCCAAACACGGGCCGGTGGCGCTGGTCCATGTGGACGCCCATGCTGACGTGAACGATGAGATGTTTGGTGAAAAGGAAACTCACGGCACCGTCTTCCGCCGCGCCTATGAAGAAGGGCTGATCGTCCCCGACAAAACCTTTCAGATCGGTATCCGAGGCTCGGGCTATTCCGCGTCGGACTTCACCGAGGCCAAGGGCTGGGGGTTCAAGCAGTTCCCTGCGTGGGAACTGTGGCAACAGAATCTGACCGTGATCGGCGCACAAATCCGAAAGGAAATAGGAAAGCATCCGGTTTACGTTTCCTTCGATATCGACAGTCTCGACCCATCCTTTGCCCCCGGCACCGGCACACCCGAGATTGCTGGTCTGACCACCCCACAAGCGTTGCAGCTAATTCAGGCTTTGCGAGGGATGAATGTGGCAGGGTGCGATCTGGTCGAGGTGTCTCCGCCCTATGATCCTACGGGGAACACGGCGCTGACCGCTGCCAACCTACTGTTTGAAATGTTGTGCATTTTACCCGGAGTGACGTGACGGTACGGGGTGTCAAACCTTGCAGATGGGGCGCGTGCCGTTAGTTTGCCCTCAAAGCAAAGGGATAAATGATGAAGATGGTTCTTTGGCTGATCGTAGGGGCGGTGATTGCACTTGGGCTCTACATCCGACTTGCGCCCTCGGACCCTGCGCGCTGGCATTTGGCGGTTGCTGGTACTACGGATGAGGACATGCAAGGTGGGGTCATCCGTATGGTCGAAACTGGGCCAGACGGCCTCGCAAAACTGGACGTGCTAGCACAAGCCACACCGCGCACCACCGTTCTGGCCGGATCTGTCGAAGATGGAATGATCACCTATGTCACCCGTACCCAAGTAATCGGCTTTCCCGACTACACAACGGTTCAGCAGGACGGCGACGTTCTGCGTTTCCATGCCCGTCTGCGCTTTGGGCGTTCAGATTTTGGGGTAAACCGAGACCGTGTTGATGGGTGGCTTGCTGCGCTCCAGCTCTGAGGACAAACACCCTTCCGAAACCTCGCGCCACATCGGGACGTTTAGTGACATCTGGCACTGCGCCATGAACATGCGGCCATCGACTTGAAGGCAGATCATCTGGCCCAGATCCACGCGCGCGCCGGATTTGTCTGTGCAATAACAGTCGCGCACCTTTCCGTCCGGCCCGACGTAGTCCGCCATGGCAGGCACCGCAAACAGCGATAAAACGAAAACCAACCCCTTCATGCCGGCTATCTTAGCACAAGCTCGGCCCTTGACCAAAGCCGCAGATTAGGGGACACCGCCGGGATGATCCCCGAAGAACGCCTTGAGCAGATAACCCAGCGATTCCAGTATCTCGAAGCGGCCATGTCAGATGGTGCTTCGGGTGGGGATATTGCGGCTCTGGCCAAAGAATATTCCGACCTCAAGCCTGTGGTCGACCAGATCATGGCTTGGCGGCAACTGCGCGCCGATCTAACTGAGGCTCAGGCGATGCTGGCTGATCCCGACATGAAGGAACTGGCCGAAGAGGAAATCCCCGATCTACAAGCCCGTATCCCACAGGCCGAACATGCGCTGCAACTGGCGCTTTTGCCTAAAGATGCAGCAGACGCGCGCCCCGCGATGTTGGAAATCCGCCCCGGCACAGGCGGGGATGAAGCCGCGCTATTCGCAGGCGATCTGCTGCGCATGTATCAGCGCTACGCTGAGGCGCGTGGCTGGCGGTTCGAGATTATCGAGGAGCAGGCTTCGGACCTCGGTGGGGTCAAGGAAGTCGTGGCCCATATCAAGGGTGACAATGTCTTTGCCCGCATGAAATACGAATCCGGCGTCCACCGGGTGCAGCGCGTGCCCGAAACCGAAAGCGGTGGGCGGATTCATACATCGGCTGCGACGGTCGCAGTTTTGCCCGAGGCCGAAGATGTCGATATTCAGATCGACGCGAATGACATTCGGATCGACACAATGCGCAGCTCGGGCGCGGGGGGACAGCACGTGAACACCACCGACTCGGCGGTGCGGATCACTCACTTGCCGACAGGGCTGGTTGTGACCAGTTCCGAGAAATCGCAGCACCGCAACCGAGAGATTGCGATGCAGGTTCTGAAAACGCGTCTCTATGACCTGGAAAGGCAGAGGATCGACAGCGAACGTTCGGCGGATCGCGCCAGTCAGGTCGGTTCGGGTGATCGTTCCGAGCGAATCAGGACGTATAATTTCCCGCAGGGCCGTATGACCGATCACCGCATCAACCTGACCCTGTATAAGTTGGATCAGGTGATGCAGGGCGATCTGGATGAGGTGATCGACGCGCTGACCGCCGATGATCAGGCGCGCCTGCTGGCCGAGATGGCCCTATGAACGGTCTGCAAACAGCGGCTCAGGCGATGGTGGCAGCCACGTCTCGCCTGCGGGCTGCAGGGGTCGATGATCCGGCACGTGATGCGCGCGTCCTGCTGGCCCACGCTGCCCGAATCGAAGCCAGCCGGGTCACCCTGATTGCGCCGGAAGAACTGTCGCACGAGGTCTCTGAACGCTATGATCAGCTTGTTTCGTTGCGCGCCATTCGCGTTCCGGTGTCGCACCTTTTAGGCGAACGTGAGTTTTATGGCCGCAGGTTTCGCGTAAGTCGCGATGTTCTGGATCCGCGCCCTGAAACCGAGATTCTGATCGAGGCCGCGTTGAGCGCACCGTTTGATCATCTGTTGGATCTTGGAACGGGTTCGGGCTGTATTCTGATCACGCTGTTGGCCGAACGCGCAAGTGCTTCGGGTGTTGGTGTTGATCTAAGCGAGGCCGCCTGCCTGCAGGCGAGCGCCAATGCGGTTCAACATCAGGTCCAAGCCCGAGCCGAGATACAGCAATCAGATTGGTTTGAGAGCATAGAGGGGCAATTTGACCTTATCGTCTCAAATCCGCCCTACGTTTCGCTGTCAGAAATGAATGACTTGTCACCGGAAGTCCGCGAGCACGAGCCTCGTATGGCGCTGACGGATGAAGGGGACGGGTTAGGAGCCTATCGTCGCATTGCTGCCGATGTCCCGGATTATCTGGTCCCCAGCGGTCGGGTGCTGGTGGAAATCGGCCCGACGCAAGGTCACGCGGTTGCCGCGCTATTTCAGGCGGCTGGGCTGGCAGAGACGCGGATTATTCCCGATTTGGATGGCCGTGACCGTGTTGTCTTGGCCAGAATGCCTGGGTGACGGCACATACTGAGGCTGAAAAGCGCCGATTGATGTAAAAAAGCTGCGAATTTTGGGATAAAGCCCTTGTCTGAACGCGCAGGACATGTTTACTCAGGATTAGTCGGAGAGGTTGACGCTATTGCAGCGCACCCCTGACGCCAAGCCCAAAAAAGTCGACATCGCGTTCCGGCTAAAGCCTTTGAGCAATGCAAGATGCGACGTGATCGACAGTGAATGACAAGGCTGACGAAAGTAGATGAGATCTTCCAAATCCCGCTCGCGGGCCAAGAATAACCGCAATCGTCCTTCTGGCGGCAACGTTGTAAACCGGGTTTTTGACAGCTCGGGGCCGGAAGGCAAAGTGCGCGGCACGCCCCAGCAGATCATTGACAAGTACAACCAGCTTGCCCGCGACGCGCAGCTGTCCAACGACCGTGTGGCTGCTGAGAACTTTCAGCAACACGCCGAACATTACCTGCGTTTGCTGAGCGAAGCGCAGCGTGAAATGGAGGCACGTCGGGAAGAACAGGAACGCCAGAACCGCGAACGGCAGGCCGAACGCGACCGAGAACGCGCGGAGCGTCAGGAACGTGAAGCGGCCCGCCAGGCCGATCCGGCCGAAGCACCGCAACCAGACGTCATGGATTTCAACGCCGAAGCGGCCCCGGAATCCGGTTTGGTGGAAACGCCCGAGGCCAAGGGGTCTGATGTTCCCGAAAAGAAAGAAAAGCCTGCCCGCAAACCGCGTGCCCGCAAGCCCAAACCAGCACCTGCCGCTGAAGAGGCTACTGCCGACAAGGGTGATGCACCTGAGGCGGCCGAGTAGGCCACGTTGAATATGGAATGGAAAGCCCTGGTCAAGTGACCGGGGCTTTTTTGTTTTCAGCCCGCGCGGATTTGGCGCGCCAGTGCGCAGAAGGCTTCTAGTGGGACTTGTTCTGCCCGCTCGGTTGGTTGAATGCCGGCGGCCAATAGGCGGTCTTCGATATCGGAAGCGACCCCTTTCAATGAAGCGCGCAGCATCTTGCGGCGTTGGTTGAATGCGGCGGCGACGACACGCGACAGGGTTGCAGCATCCGCGGGATGCCGAGGTTCGGGCAAGGCGGTCAGATGGACAACGGCGCTTGATACTTTCGGCGGCGGGGTGAAAGCCCCAGGCGGTAAAGACATGGCGATACGCGCATCCGCCCGCCATTGCGCCAGGATGGCCAATCGGCCATACGCCTTGCTGCCGGGTCGGGCAACAATACGCTCGGCCACTTCGCGCTGAAACATCAGAGTCAGGCTTTGCCAGAATGGCGGCCACTCAGGAGGGGTCAGCCAGCGGACCAGCAGTTCGGTACCGACGTTGTACGGCAAGTTGGCTGCAACTCGAATCGGCGGGGTGAGATGCGCCATGGGGTCGATTTCCAGCGCATCACCATTGATGATTTCCAGTCGACCGGGGTAGGCGGCAGCAATCTCGTTCAAAGCTGCGATACAGCGCGTGTCTTTTTCGACCGCCACAACCTTGCGCGCGCCCTCTGATAAAAGCCCACGGGTCAAACCGCCGGGGCCGGGGCCGATTTCGAGAACGTCACAGGCGCTGAGATCACCGGCCTGCCGCGCGATTTTTGCCGTCAGGTTGAGATCCAGCAGGAAGTTCTGCCCCAACGACTTGCGGGCCGAAAGCTGGTGCGCCGCGATGACCTCGCGCAGGGGGGGGAGTGTGTCGATTGCGCTCATGATCCGATTACCGTGGCGCGGGCTGAGGTAAAGCGCCAGTTTTTTTGCCTTTGGCGGGGATATTTTTAGCCAGGTGAAGGATCAAGCGCTTTTTGCCATGCGTTGGGCCAGTTTAAGGGCTTCGATCATGCTGGATGGGTTGGCAATGCCTTTTCCGGCAATATCCAGCGCCGTGCCGTGATCCGGCGAGGTGCGTATGAACGGCAATCCCAGCGTGACATTCACACCCATGTCGAAATCGAGGGTCTTGATCGGGATAAGCGCCTGATCATGATACATCGCAACTGCTGCGTCGTACCTGGCGCGGGCCGCTGCGTGAAACATCGTGTCTGCAGGATGCGGGCCGGTGACCGTATAGTCATCTTGCGGCAAGGCTTGGATCAGCGGCGCGATCCAGTCAAGCTCCTCATGTCCCATTTTGCCGCCTTCGCCTGCATGTGGATTCAAGCCAGCCACACTGATGCGAGGTTTTGAAATGCCGAATTGTGTACGCAAACCTTGTGCTGTGATCTCGATCGTTTCGCGCAAAAGATCTGGTGTCAGAGCGGCAGGAACGCGGGACAGAGGAATGTGGATCGTGGCAGGCACCACTCTAAGTTGGTCGCTGGCCAGCATCATCACGACACGTTGCTGTCCTGCGAGGGCTGCAAGAAACTCGGTATGTCCGGGGTAAGCAAAGTCCGCGCCTTCCATCAGGGCCTTTTTATGGATCGGTGCCGTACAAAGCGCTGAGGCTCGACCGGACTGAACCATAGATACGCCGAGTTCGATCGCGTCGATGACGCTGGGCGCGTTGGCCGCAACGGGTTGGCCTGGTGTGTTGGCAGACGGAAAATCAAGGTGCAGCACAGGCAGGGCCTCAGCGCAGATCGCGGTCGCCTCAGAAAAATCTGTGATCCTCTGAATGGGCATACCGGCAGGAAGATGGTTGGCATCTCCAATGTAGACAAAGGGGCACGTTCCGCGTAGCTCTGCCCAGGCTTTTGCGGCGATCTCTGGGCCTATGCCTGCGGGATCGCCACAACTCAGCGCGATTGGGGCTATCATTGCTCGATGATCGTTGCGTCCGCACGCAATTGCTCGAGTAGGCTTTCGGCAAAGGCAGTCAGACGTTGCTGGGTCAGAGCATTGGCGACATCCGCGCGCGAAGTTTCCTCGCCCCGGTCCAGAGTACGTGTGCACAGCATTAGGAATTTCAGCGTCTGGCCATTGTTGCCGGTCAGCGCGGTCGAGACCTCGTTCAAGTCCAGTTTCGATAATTCAAGTGCGACATCGCGAGGGATTTCCGACGGGCTGGCTTCAATCCGTTGCAGAACGTTTTCGGGTTGGTCTTTTGCAAGGCCATAGAGATCATCGCAATTATCAACCTCTTCGCGCAGATCGGCAGCACGGGCCAATGTATCCGCGCTGCGGCCACCGGGAAGGTTGTAGATCGCGTAGTCGATTTTTGAATAGGTCGGAGTACCCGACGCAAGTTCGCGTAGGCCCCGAAGCTGAAACAGAGCGACTGCGTTTGGCAAAGAAATGGGTTGCGTTATTTCGCCATTCTTCAGACCAATGATGACCGGTTGCAGAGCGGGTGGCAGGTCGGTTAGGTTCAGCCAGTCCAACCGCCCCCCGTTAGTCCGGGTACCCGCCGCCGAATACTGCGTCGCAGCTGCCGAGAACGCATCGAATCCTTCCAGAAGCGCGATCTCTTCAGCCAACAATTCGACCTGTGCAACCGTTTGCTGATTTACGGGAATGATAACTTCGGACAGCAGAACTTGCAGCCCGCCACTGCCCGATTGACCAAGAGCGCGGTTGACCTCGTCTTCTGATGGGCGCGCCTGCGACAGGAATCTCGCGCTGATAAAGTCGCGCCACGACAGTTGGTCGGCCACAAAATCGCGGACGGTCTCGCGCGAAACACCTGCCTCGGACAGAAGCTGAAGGAACTCATCCGTCGACAAGCGACCGCGGGCAGCAAATTCGTCAATGCCCAGCTGAACGGCCTCGGGGCTGGCAGATATCCCAGCTGCGCTCATGGCTTGTTTGCGCAGACGATCGTCGATCAGGGCTTGGCGAACCTCGGCGTCCGACGCTCCGGGCGCGCCAAGAACGGTCAAAAACTGCTGGCGCTGCTCAAGTTCGTACCATGTGACGATATCCTGATTAACTTTGATGGCTGGGGAAAACAGGCTCTGGGCCAGGCCCGGCGACACGCTCAGACACAACGATACGACCGCAACATATGCGATTGGCCTGATCACAGCGGATCGGATGAGATTGGAGAAACCTGAAATCAACTGCATCTTCTCTTGAACTCTTGGCCACCACCTTCAACGGAGTATCCCGTCAGGGCTACCGTAAAGCCGAATTCAGTGGAAGGCTCAATACTAGATGACGAAGTAAAACGTCTGCTGACGGTCATGTTAACCTGCACGCACTCATTCTGGTACGTAACACCCAAGCCATACCGAATGGGTTCAGACTCGCTCAGATCGTAACGGGCGACGGCTTGGGTTAGCCAGTTCTGGTCGACCCTATAGCGTCCATCCAATCGAATTTCGGATATTTCATCGTCCACGTTCTCGTCTGGGTCTGGCTCCTGCCAGATATAGCTGCCCGACAACCTAACGGTTTTTTGCTGCCAGGCCGCGCGCATTTCGGCTTTGGCAAAACTGAAATCTCCGTTCAGCAAGCCGCGGCCTGCAAGTGACCACCCATTTGCGGTTTGCAATTGACCTGCAAGCAGCAGATCCGACGATGTTCCCTGTAGACCCGATGTCAGATTGAACTCAGGGTCGGGATCTGCGCGAAACACTTGCCCGACTGTGGCCAAAGCCCGGCGTCCGTTCGCTCCGTAGCGCGCCCAGTTGACACCAATGACGCCGGTTGCCCCATCTTCGCGTCGATCCGGGGCTGGAAATCGGGACAGCGACAGCAAGTTGCCCTGATCGAATTCCTGAAACGTACTTTCGTCGATTGGCACATCATTGGTCGAGACTTGCGTCCAACCGATCTGAGCAATTGGCTCCAGCACCTGCGTAGCCCCAGATTGCTCGCGCCGTGCCATGGGATAGCGCAGGGTCAACGCCGCCCGGGGGGTGGTGCGGGTTTCTTGATCAGGGAAATTGCTGTCGTGGCGGATGTTGAACGTGTCAATCGAGGCCCCGAACCGTGCGTCCGCACGCAGACCCGAGGTGAAGATCCAACTGCGCAGCCATTCCGCGTCAAAGGTTGCTCGGGCCACATCGCGACCAACGACATCCTCGTCACTTGTGCGTTCATGGGCGTGTGTAATGAAACTCAGCCGTGTTTCGCCGCCGATCGACGTCGGAAAGTGGCGTTTCTGATAGTACAGATCGAATACACGAGATGGAATTTCGTCCTGATCTTCGCTGTCGCGCAAGGTTTTGTAGTGGATAAAGCTGGTGCGGAAGGCGGTGTCGCGTTTTATCCGCTCCAGCGCAACTTCGCTGCGCAGGCGGTCGAAATCGGGCAGGCCATAATCGGCCAGGTAGGCGTCATCGGACGTGGTTTTAATGTTGAACGTGAACCGATAGCCGTCATTCAGATTGAAAAAGCCATCTGCGAAGAAGTAACCGCGATCCTCTCCGGGCTGAAGATCGTCACGGGTGTGTGCGCCCAACAAGCGAAGTCGCCCACGCTTGAACGCCTGACGATATCGATACCCCAGCGTCCGAGTTTTTGAGGACAGATAGGGTGTCAATGTCAGGTCTTTGTGGTCTCCCAGCTTGAAGAAATATGGAACCTGAACCCCCGTGCCCAACTGCGACGTTGTGCGAATCGAAGGCACCAGGAAACCAGTCGCCCGGTCCAGAGTGGGGTCAGGCAGACGCAAATAAGGGAAATAGAAGACCGGCAGGTCCAGAATTCGGAATTGTGCGCCTTCGAAATACAGTTGTCGTTCAAGCTGATCGTGGGTGACCTTGCGGGCCCTGATTTGCCATAAAGGCGGTCGGCCATCAGAACAAACATGACATGACGTGGCCGATACCTTGCTGAACTGTGTGTATCTGCCACCTGCGCGCGTAGCTTGAACCGATGCGACTTGGACCTGTTGGTCAAACACCATCCGCGCACCGATAAGCAAGCCGTTCTGAATACCGTCGTCCAGTTCAGCCGAATCCGCCAGAATCGTGGTAGAGCCGCCCTGATCAATGCGCACGGGGCCATCTAGGGTGAGTTGCCCGGTGTCCCGGTCATATGTGACCCGTTCAGCGGTAATTTTTGCATCGCCCTGAAATGCCTCGACATTACCTTCGGCGACCAGAACCCGTTCGGGCGTGATGAAAATCCTGTCCGCAACCAGCAAGGCTGGCTGCTCTTCCTGCGTGGCGTCCGTAGGCGCGTTCACACCTGTTGGGGATTGTGCGTAGATCGTCGCGGGCAAGGTGATCGCGATGGCTGCCGACAACAGAAGGCTGGGAAGCAACCGCATCAGCCGTCCTCCGCGTGAAGCAAGAGACCAAGCGACAACAGTATAGCAGCGAAAGGCGGAGCCCAGGCCGCGACGATAATAGGCAATTGACCGTTTTCCCCTAAAATTTGGGCAAAGTTGCGCACGAAATAAATCGCGAATCCCAGAAGAACTGCAGACAGAACCGCAATTCCCGTGCCGCCGAATCTTACATGGCGCATGGTGAAGGCCGCGCCGATAAGAACCATCGAAACCAGAAAGAAGGGCCGCGCCAGTTGCACTTGCAACCAGACTTCATATTGCTTGGTTGAAAACCCGGCCTCGCGCAGATCCCGGATCAGCTCGGGCAGATCATAAACCGAAACGGATCCCTGCTGCCCCAATGTGTCGAGAATGCGCTGCCGCGTAAGCGACGTCGGAACCTCGAGTCGTTCGTGAACGACCGAGTTACTCTCGGGGTTTGTGTCTTCCTCGAGGGACCAGACCTTGGCATTGTCCAATACCCATTTGCCCGGCCTCAGCTCGGCATTGTCGGCCGAGACTTGCTGGGTCGGGGTTCCTTCCTGTGAGAAAGTGATGATCGTCACGTTATTTAGCTTCAGTGTTTCACCGTTGGACGTACCTTTGGCGTGAATTACGGACTGACCGTTCTGTGATCCCTGGCGTAGCCACAAGCCCTCGCTGCTGATCGAAAACGCTGACGTGCCGTTGTTGCGGTAAGAGTCGGACAGGCGATTGTATTCCTCGGATGTCGCCGCGGAGATCGGGTTCAGCAGAGCTACGGCCATGGCTCCGATCAATAGGGCCAGTGCGACTGGAGCTAATAAAGACCGCATGCCTGAGCGACCAATCGCGCGGGTAACGACCAGTTCAGAACTGCGCGCCAGCCCAACGAACAGAGCGATCGTAGCGAGGATAACCAGCAAGGGCAGCATTTCGCTGATCGCAGCTGGTGTGTTCAGCAAGGTCAGATGCAGCAAGCGCCCGAATGAAAGGTTTTCGTCGTCGAACCGGCGGGCCTGTTCGATCAGGTCGATCAGAATCAGCAACGTCAGGAAAATGCCGCCGATCACCATAAAGTTCTGCAAGAAGCGGCGGGCAAAGTATCGATCGAGGATCACGGCAGAACCCTCGCCATTCCTGCTAACGCGAAAAAACAACTAGCCCTCAGGTCAGAATCACAACCGTTCGCGCCTTGCCGCGACGGCATATGCCTGCCCTGTCTTGCCACTTTGTTCTCCCCCGAACCTGCCGGAATTTTTTCTGGACTGTACTGCAATTGAAGTGCGGGGAAAACTGCTATCTGGTCAAGTTGATCGGGGCGGGCTAGGTCTTGGGTCACAGATTTTCAGGAGTTCCCAATGAGCAGTCTAATCCCGATCCAGTTTCAGACTTTTGACGTGGACATGATGGCGCAAGCCGAGGGCCGAGTCGCGATCATCGTTTCTGACGACGGCAAGATGGGTCCTGCCGCGCGCCGGGCCAATCGCCTGACCCGCGGTGCTGTCGCGCGGCTGGTCGAAAGCGAACAGTTCGAAAAGGTGAAATCGGGCGAGGTGATCACGTTGGCATGGCCCGGTGGCATGGCGGCCGAGGCGCTGGATATTCTGATCCTGCCGCGCCGCCCGGATGTGGCCGAGGCCCGCAAGGCTGGTGTCGCGCTTGCGAAACTGGCCGGTGGCAAGGCGCTGCTGGTGATGGCGGCCAACCAGACCCGCTCCGAGGATCTGGCCATGGGTATCGCTCTGCGCAGTTATGAGTTCGACGCGCACAAGACCAAAGACTCTGATCCAGCCGCGACGGTCACTATTGCGCATCAGAAATCTGACGAGGTCGAAGCCGCCTTTGTGCCGCTCTATGCTATTGCCGACGGCGTGCGGATGACGCGTGATCTGACGAATGAGCCCGCCAATATCCTGACAACAACAGAATTCGCTGACCGCTTGGCCGAGATGAAGGATCTGGGCCTCGAGGTTGAGGTTCTGGAAGAAGACAAACTGGAAGAGCTGGGAATGCGCACATTACTGAGCGTCGGTCAGGGCTCGGTCAGCCCGTCGAAGGTTGTGGTGATGCAATGGAACGGTGGCGACAAGGGCGATGCCCCGCTGGCGCTGGTCGGCAAGGGCGTTGTGTTCGATACCGGCGGAATTTCGTTGAAGCCTGCGGGTGGCATGGAAGACATGACCATGGATATGGGCGGCGCGGGTGTCGTCGCTGGCACCATGCGCGCGCTGGCCAAGCGCAAGGCCAAGGCCAATGTGGTCGGGCTGGTGGGGCTGGTCGAGAATATGCCCTCGGGCAATGCCACGCGTCCCGGCGATGTGGTCACGTCGATGAAGGGCGATACGGTCGAGATCATCAACACAGATGCCGAGGGTCGTTTGGTTCTGTGCGACGTGATGTGGTACGCGCAGGAGCGGTTCAGCCCTGTAGGCATGGTTGATCTGGCGACCCTGACCGGCGCGATCATCATCGGTCTGGGGCATGAGAATGCAGGCGTCTTCTCGAACAATGACACGTTCTGCGATGCCTTCTTGAAATCGGCCAAAGCCGAGGACGAAGGCGCGTGGCGGATGCCCTTGGGCGCGGCATATGACAAGCAGCTGAAGTCTCGCATCGCTGATATGAAGAACGTAGGCGGGCGGCCTGCGGGCTCGATCACCGCTGCGCAGTTCCTTCAGCGTTTCGTGAAAGAGGAAACCCCGTGGATTCACCTGGATATTGCCGGTGTTGCCTCGGTGGCGTCCGAGACGTCCTATGCTCCGAAGGGTGCGACTGGCTGGGGCGTGCGCGCGTTGAGCCGTTTTGTGCAGGACAATTTCGAGTAATCGGATGGGTGCTGTCTATTTCTACCACCTGACCCGGCAGCCGCTGGAATACACGCTGCCAGTTTTGCTGGACAAGGCCCGGCAGGCCGGGTGGAAGATCGTCGTGCGGGGAACAGATCCCGCACGGATGGACTGGCTGGATGAAAAACTGTGGCTGGGGCCGGATGACGGGTTCCTGCCGCATGGGCTTGCCGGTGGGCCGCACGATGCGGCGCAGCCCATTTTGCTGACGACCGGACCGGATGTGTCCAATGACCCGGCCTGCGTAATGGCGGTGGACGGTGCGCAGGTAGGGCCGGACGAAGTGAACGCTCTGGAACGGGTCTGTATACTGTTCGACGGCAATGACGAACAGGCCGTTCAGCATGCGCGCGGGCAGTGGAAGGCCCTGACCGGCGCGGGGTGTTCAGCGCAATACTGGTCCGAGGAAGCGGGCCGTTGGGAAAAGAAAGCCGAGGCTTAAGCCTTTTGCGCTAGTTTTCAGGAGATCGATACATGGAAATGAAGCCCTTGGGCCGAACAGGCGTTATGGTGACCGACCTGTGCCTCGGAACAATGACTTTTGGATCGCAGACATCCGAGGCGGACGCTCATCGCCAGATGGATATGGCGCTGGATGCTGGGATCAATTTTGTCGATGCGGCCGAAATGTATCCGGTCAACCCCATCGCCAAGGAAACCATCGGACGCACCGAAGAATACCTTGGCAACTGGAACGCAGCCAATGCTGCGCGTCGTGAGAGTTATGTTCTGGCGACCAAGCATTCGGGCGCCGGCATGGTCCATGTCCGAAACGGCGCGCCGATCACCGGTCAGACGATCCCCGAAGCCATCGAGAATTCGCTGCGACGATTGCAGACCGATTACATCGACCTCTACCAGTTCCACTGGCCGAACCGGGGCAGCTATATGTTCCGCCAGAACTGGAACTACGCTCCGTCCGGCAAGAACACGGCCGATGTGTTGGACAATATGTCGGAATGCCTCGAGGCGCTGCAGGCGCAAGTTGATAAGGGCAATATTCGCGCTTTTGGTCTGTCGAACGAAAGTGCATGGGGCACCGCGCAGTGGCTGCGTCAGGCCGAGGCAGGCGGTGGGCCGCGGGTGGCATCGGTTCAGAACGAGTATTCATTGCTGTGTCGGCATTTCGACACTGACATGGCCGAATTGAGCGCGCATGAAGACGTTGGATTGATGGCGTTTTCGCCTCTGGCGGCAGGGTTCCTGACGGGCAAGTATCAAGAGGGCGCAGTTCCTGAGGGCTCGCGCATGTCCTTTGTGCCCGATATGGGCGGTCGACATTGTGATCGGGTTTTCACGGCGGTGAATGCCTATCTGGACATCGCAGAGAGACATGGATTGGACCCGGTGCATATGGCATTGGCCTGGTGCCGTACGCGCCCATTTGTGATGACGGCCATATTCGGAGCGACAACAGTCGAGCAACTCGCCCATATTCTTGACGGGAAAGAGTCGAAACTTTCCAAAGAGGTGATGCGCGAGATTGGCGATGCGCATCGGGCACATCCCATGCCGTTCTAAAATCTTTCCGGAGGTGGATAGGGGGCTCTGCCCCCGCCGCCCGTTCCGGGCGACTCCCCCGAGATATTTTTGGCCAGATGAAGGGGATCCGGTCAGTGATGGGTGGGGTGCGCGCGCTCTTGCCTGAGATCGCGGGCAGAAAGGCCGTGGGCGGTGCGAAAGGCGCGGGCAAAGCTGGATTGTGATCCAAAGCCAGTAGCCAGCGCCACATCCATCAACGACATGTCTGTGTCGGTGACCAGACGGCGGGCCTCGGCCAGGCGCAGCTGCAGGTAGTGGTCCTGCGGTGTGGTGTTCAGGCGCAGGCGGAATTGTTGCTGTAGGGTGCGGGGGCTGGTGCCTAATGTCTCGGCGATATTGGCCAACGGCAGCGGGTCATCCAGCGCGGATTGCATCAGGCTGTTTGCCTTGGCCGTAAGGGTCGTGTGACGGTGCGGCGCGCCGGTGCGGCTTTGCGGTTTGGCGGGGTCGGGGGCTCCGTCATAGAGGAACAGGCCGGACACGCGCGCGGCAAAGCCTGCGCCGTGGCGCGCAGCGATGATGTGCAGCATCATTTCGACCGCCGGGATCGCGCCGCCTGAGGTTAGGCGGTTTTGAGAGACGGTGAAGCGGTCGGGGCGCACGTCGACCTCGGGGAAACTGGCTGCGAAATTGTCCAAGTCTTCCCAATGGGTTGTAGCTGCGTGGCCGTCCAGAAGGCCAGCTTCGGCCAGTAGCCAGGGTCCTCCGTCGATGCCGGCCATTGTGGCGCCAGTGTTTGCGATCCGGCGGAGACCTGCCAGCAGGCTGGGGGTGGCGTGTCGCGCCAGTTGGAACCCGGCAACCACGATCATCAGGTCGCAGCCCTGCAAGCGGGCCAGCGGAATGCCCGGCACGGTCAGGGCGCTTGTCAGCATCGCGGGCTCAGGTGTGGCGGTCACATAGTCCCAGTCAAACGCGGGACGATCCGCCAGACGATTGGCCGCGCGCATCGGATCAACGGCGGATGCAAAGCTGAGCGTGTTGCAGTCGTCCAGCACCAGCACCGCCGTTTTCAGGGCACGATGTTCGGGCTGCAGTATGTTTTTTGCGGATTTCATCAAGTTCGATTCGCATTCTGGCAAGTGTTTCCTAAAGGCTGCGCCAGAGTCGCAGGCAACGCAAATCGATTACCGGGGAGAAGTCTGGGGAAAACTCAGGGCAAAACCGGGTATAAGCTGGGGAGAACGCCATGCCTTTGGAAATGAACCGCGAGGTCTTTATCACCTGTGCCGTGACCGGCTCGGGCGGAACGCAGGATCGCAGCCCGCATGTGCCGCGCTCGCCGCAGCAGATTGCCGATAGTGCAATTGCAGCGGCCAAGGCCGGGGCGGCAGTGGTGCATTGCCATGTGCGAGACCCCGAAACGGGTGCGCCAAGCCGCCGGCTGGATCTGTATCGCGAGGTGACAGACCGAATTCGCGACGCGGATGTCGATGTGGTGCTGAACCTGACCGCCGGGATGGGCGGGGATATCGTGTTCGGCGGCGTCGAGAGCCCGTTTCCCGTGGCCGAGGGCACCGACATGATCGGTGCGTCAGAGCGCGTGGCGCATATTGCGGAGTGTCTGCCCGAGATTTGCACGCTGGATTGCGGCACCATGAACTTTGCCGAGGCGGATTACGTAATGACCAACACCCCAGGTGCACTGCGGGCGATGGGGCAGATGATGACGGATATGGGTGTGAAGCCCGAGATTGAGGCTTTTGACACCGGTCATCTGTGGTTCGCCAAACAGTTGGTGAAAGAGGGAATTCTGGAGCCGAACGCTCTGGTTCAGCTGTGTATGGGCGTGCCGTGGGGCGCGCCGGATGATCTGAATACGTTCATGGCCATGGTGAACAATGTGCCCGACGACTGGACGTTCAGCGCGTTTTCGCTGGGGCGGAACCAGATGGCTTATGTGGCGGCCTCGGTGTTGGCGGGCGGCAACGTGCGCGTGGGGCTGGAGGACAATCTGTGGCTGGACAAGGGTGTTCTGGCCGAGAACTGGCAGTTGGTCGAGCGTGCGGGGACCATCATTGAAAATATGGGCGCTAAGGTCATTGGGCCTGCTGAGGTACGCGAGAAGCTCGGTTTGACCAAGCGCGCGCCGGTGGCGAAGTAAGAGTGATTGGGGGCCAGCCCCCAAACCCCCGAGGTATTTTTAGCCAGATGAAGAGGCGGATCGACTTGAAAACAGCGGCAATCATTGGTGGTGGTGTGATCGGCGGCGGATGGGCCGCGCGGTTTTTGCTGAACGGGTGGGATGTTCGGGTTTTTGACCCTGATCCTGAAGCTGAGCGCAAGATTGGGGAGGTTCTGGACAATGCGCGGCGTTCGCTGCCGGGGCTGAGTGATGTTCCGTTGCCACCCGAGGGTTCTCTGAGTTTTCATGAAGATATGGTTGAGGCCGTGCAGGGCGCGGAGTGGATTCAGGAAAGTGTGCCCGAGCGGTTGGATCTTAAGTTGAAGGTTTACAAGGGGTTGCAGGAGGCGTGTGATCCGGGCGCGATCATTGGCTCGTCGACCAGTGGGTTCAAACCTTCGGAATTGCAGGAGGGTGCGTTACGGCCCCAACAGATCGTTGTGACGCATCCGTTCAACCCGGTGTACTTGCTGCCACTGATCGAACTTGTACCGACGGACAAGAACCCGTCTGAGATGGTCGAGCGCGCGCAGGGGCTCCTGAAATCGGTGGGGTTCTTCCCTCTGCACATCAAAAAAGAAATCGACGCGCATATCGCTGACCGGTTCCTTGAAGCGGTTTGGCGCGAGGCGCTGTGGCTGGTCAAGGACGGCATTGCCACCACCGAAGAGGTGGATGAGGCGATCCGTATGGGGTTCGGCATCCGCTGGGCGCAGATGGGTCTGTTCGAGACCTACCGCGTGGCGGGTGGCGAGGCCGGAATGCGGCACTTTATGGCTCAGTTCGGGCCGGCTTTGAAATGGCCCTGGACCAAGCTGATGGACGTACCGGAGTTCACTGATGAACTGGTCGATATGATCGCCGATCAGTCGGATGCGCAATCGGGGATGCATTCCATCCGTGAACTGGAGCGCATCCGCGACAATAACCTCGTGGGCATGATGCGCGCGCTCAAGGCGCAAAACTATGGCGCAGGGGCGGTGCTAAACCAGCATGACGCGCTGCTGAAACCAGGTGCTCTGCCGACGATGGAGGAGGCCGATCTGAGCCAACCGATCCTGACCTTGTCGCGCGCGGTGCCGCTGGATTGGACGGACTATAACGGCCACATGAATGAGGCGCGCTATCTGGAGGCCTTTGCCGCTGCCACCGACCGGTTCATGGAGATCATCGGTTGTGATGCGGACTATATCGCCTTGGGCGGCAGCTACTTCACCGCTGAGAACCACATCCGCTATGTGGATGAGGTGCATGCAGGCGCAAAGTTACAGGTGCGCACGCAGATGCTGCTGGGGCAGGGCAAGAAGCTGCACGTTTTCCACAGCATGTACGAGGGCGACAAGCTGCTGGCCACGGGTGAAAGCTTTCTGCTGCATGTCAGTCTGGACACCCGCCGTCCAAGTGCTCCGTCAGCGCAGATCGAGGCGGCCATGGCCCGAATTGCCGAGGCGCAGGCCGGGTTACCTTATCCCGAGGGCGCGGGGGCGGCGATCCGTAAACCTGCATGAGCGCGCGGGTTCTGATCACGGCCGGAGCCTCGGGCGTCGGTCGGGCCATGGCCGAGGCATTCGACGCCGTTGGCGCGCAGGTCTGGGTGGTCGATCTGGATGCTGAGGCGTTGGCCGCGTGCCCGAGCCATTGGAAACGGTCGCAGGTGGATGTGGCGGATGAGCCCTCGGTTGCCGCCCTGTTCGCCGAGATTGCGGCGCAATGGGGTGGGCTGGATACGCTCTGCGCCAATGCAGGGATCGCCGGGCCGACGGCGTTGGTCGAGGATGTGGCGCTTGACGAATGGCGTGCCTGTCTGGCGGTCAACCTTGAGGGGGCGTTTTTATGCGCGAAATACGCGGCACCGATCCTCAAGCGTCAGGGCAGTGGGGCGATCATCATCACCTCGTCTACGGCCGGGCAATACGGATATCCCAATCGCGCGCCCTATGCGGCGGCGAAATGGGGTGTCATCGGGCTGGCCAAAACGCTGGCGATGGAGCTTGGCACCCACGGCGTGCGTTGCAACACGATCTGCCCCGGCGCGGTCGAAGGCCCCCGGATGGAGGGCGTTCTGGCCCGCGAGGCCAACGCCAAAGGCATGACCCGCGATCAGGTGTATAACGGCTATGCCGCAGGCACCTCGATGGGGCGGTTTGTCGAGGGGCGCGACATTGCCGATATGGCAGTGTTTCTGGCGTCAGACGCGGCGCGGCTGGTTTCTGGGCAAGTGATCGCGGTGGACGGGCATACCGTCAACCCCGACCCCAAGATTTAGCCCTGATTGGGACCACGAATCTGGCGGATGGTCTGACGGACCGCCTGCCAATCCTGTGCCTGTTGCATATTCCCGGCAGCCTCGCATTCGCGCATCTTCTGCGCGGCTTCAGCCTCGGCTCTGTCTCCGTGGGCGGAATATAAGGCCCGTGCGTATTGGGCGGTTTGCATTGCGTCCATTCCTGTGCTCCTCCGTTCATAATCGGAATGCGAAAGGGTTCGCGCCCAGCGACGTTAGCACAGGATTGAGTTCAACGCATACTGTCACGTAATGCGCGCAGATGGCCGGGAAAATCGCGCGCAGTGACGTCGGCCTCGCGGACCAGAGTGTCAAAATGGCGGGTGAACGTTTCGATCCGGTCGCGGTCGCGGAACGCCATATAGTGGCTGCCCGCATAGAACACGCAGAGCAAGGGGCCAAAGATCGTGACTGGTGCCGAATAAAGCCTTTTTGCATCAAACAGATAGATGCGCAGGCGGGGATAGAGTTGGTCGCACAGAGCAAGTAGATGGTCGATCTGATCCTGACGTGTTTGCAGATCCAGCCCTCGGTAGTACCCGGATGCGCATGCGAAGCTTTCGATTTCAAACAAGGGCATGGCAATTTCGTAGTCCGATTGCGCCCGGCGCATCCAGGTCAACCGGTCTTCAGATGCGCCAATGGCCTGATCTGCCGTCCGCCCCAGATGTGGTGCATACTCCCATTCCAGAACGGCGCGAGTCTTTAACATATCCGGCAAAGTCGCTGGAACGTAACGGATTTTGTACCCGGCGGCCTCTTGGTGCCATTCGAAAATCCGCTCATCCACCAACGCGCGGGCGGCTTCGGTCACGGTTAACGCACCCGCCAAAAGTTCGGCCGCGCTTTCGGGTCGGTCCGAGAGCGACAGGAGCCAATCCGCCGAAACCCCAAGCGCTGACGCGCAACCACCCACCACATGTGCATTCGGCAACCGAGCTCCATCGCCGGTCAGAAGTTGCGACACGGTCGAGCGATCCACGCCGATGTTTCGTGCCAGAGCACTTTGGCTAACGTGCCGCTCCTCCATCGCGCGGGCAAGGCGGAGGCGGAATTGTGCGGCACGGTCTCGTTTGTCGATATTTTCGGACATGTGTTTGGTTTTATCACAAATGATGAATTTTGTTAATCACATTCAGAATGTTCACCACCTGCGTGATCCGTAATTCTTGAGCCATAACAAAAATATGGGTGACGGAATGGAGACACGACGCAGATCAGTCGTGAAGGCCGTATTGTGGAATGCGGTGGGCTTTGTCGTTATGAGTTTTGTGGGGTTGATCGCAACCGGATCAGCGGCGATCGGGGGCGGCTTGGCTTTGGTCAACACGGCCATCGGCCTGACGCTCTACGTGATTTACGAACGTATATGGGCAGGTATTTCATGGGGCCGCAATGTCTGAGCGTGCAGGGCCTGAATGGGGCACCTTTGCCCTTATCATTGGGTGCTATGGGGCGTGGTTGGCGATGCTGTTTTATTTGCCGGTTTGGGCCGCCGTGCCATTGGTGGGCGTTGTCGCAGCACTACATTCCTCGCTGACGCATGAAGCGATCCACGGCCACCCCTTTCGGCAAAAGGCGTTGAATGAAGCGTTGATGGCGTTGCCGTTGACGCTGTTCATTCCGTACCGTCGGTTCCGCGACCAACATCTGGCGCATCATCGTGATGCGACGTTGACCGACCCCTATGACGACCCGGAATCGAACTATCTAGACCCACAGGTCTGGGCAGGTCTGCGCGGTTGGCAGAAACGCTTGCTGGCAGTGAACAATACGTTACTAGGGCGCATCGTGCTGGGTCCGGCCATTGGCCAATTTGTGTTCATGCGAAATGAGTTACGCTGCGTTTTTGAGTCTGAAATCCTGCGTGCCTGGGGATTGCATCTATGCGGTGTTCTGATGGTGCTGTGGATTGTGTTGCTGTCGCCCATGCCAATCTGGGCCTATGTTCTGGCCGCCTATCTGGGGCTAGGCTTGGTGAAGATCCGAACCTTTCTTGAGCACCGCGCCCATGATCGGGCTTCGGCTCGTACGGTGATCATCGAAGATCGGGGGCCCTTGGCATTTCTCTTTCTTCACAACAACCTGCACGTGGTTCATCACATGAATCCAGCGGCGCCGTGGTACCGATTGCCCGCCCTTTATCGCGCAGGGCAAGACACGTACTTGGCGCGGAACGAGGCTTATGTCTATCGCTCTTACGCGCAGGTGTTTAGAGCCCATTTCCTAAGGGCCAAAGACCCAGTGCCCCATCCGCTCTGGCCAAAGGGGTAAATTGCGGCCACAAGGGGCGGTATGAGCCTCTGGATACCCGTCACCATCGCCGCCGCCTCGTTTCAGACCGTGCGGTTTATGCTGCAAAAATCACTGAGCAGCGTGAAATTGTCCGCCGCAGGTGCGACCTTTGCCAGATTTGCCTATTCGATGCCGTTGGCCGTTCTGGCGCTGTGGGTCGCGCTGCGGCTCAGCGAGCTGTCTTTGCCTTCGATGCCGCCTATGTTCTGGCTGTTCGCGACCATTGGCGGCACAACGCAGATCTTGGCAACCATCTGTGTGGTCGCCTTGTTCAAGCAGCGCAACTTCGCGGTCGGAATCACGTTCAAGAAAACCGAGGTGATCCAGACCGCTATCGTCGGTTTCCTCGTTCTGGGTGATCAGATTTCAGCCGGAGCGTTAGTAGCCATTCTTATGGGCCTGACTGCAGTTCTGCTGCTGTCGAAAAACCCCGGAGGGGACGGCGCGTGGTGGAAACACCTGACCAATCGCGCGTCACGGCTGGGGCTGGGGTCGGGGATTCTGTTCGCCTTTTCCTCGGTCAGCTACCGGGGCGCATCACTACAACTGGGCGAGATCGACGCATGGTTCCGCGCGCTGGTGACACTGGCCGTTGTTGTGACATTCCAATTCGTCAGCATGGGGCTGTGGCTGCTGTGGCGAGACCGCGCCGAACTGCGCGCGGTGTGGGAGACGCGGCGCACCGGCGTCTTCGTGGGCCTCACCAGTCTAAGCGGGTCGTTTTGCTGGTTCTTCGCCTTCACATTGCAGAATGCGGCTTATGTGAAGGCGCTGGGGCAGGTCGAACTGATCCTCAGCCTGTTTGCTTCGATCCTGTTCTTCCGCGAAACCATCACCCGGCGCGAGATCGCGGGGATGGCATTGCTGGGGGCTTCAATCCTGGCCCTTGTTTTGACGATTTAAGAGGCGTCCGCCTCGGCCAGCGACGTTACGCCCGCGCGGCGCTCGTCAAAGCTCAGTGCGATGAAGCTAGGCAGATGATCACCCATGCCAACAACCGCCGGACCCGAATCGTTGCGGCGGCCCCGGCCACGCGGTTCTTTGTCCTTTCGGCGGTCCGAGTCCTTCTTGCGCTCGAGCTTTTTGTCGGCCTTTGCCTCGTCGGTCGGCTTGGCCTTCTTCTCGCGTTTGGGCTTTTCGTCCTTGGGCTCTTCCTTGACCGGATTGTCCAGTCGGGGAATGTCCTTCTGGATCAGCTTCTCAATCGCGTCCAGCGCCTTTTCATCGCGGCCCGAGCAGATTGTGATCGCCTTGCCCTCGCGCCCCGCGCGACCTGTGCGACCGATGCGGTGCACGTAATCCTCTGCATGGCCGGGGACGTCAAAGTTGAACACATGGCTAACCGAAGGGATATCCAGCCCTCGCGCCGCCACGTCCGAGGCCACCAGCAGGCGCAGAGACCCGTCGCGGAATCCGTCCAGCGTTTTCATGCGCTGCGACTGATCCAGATCGCCGTGAATGGCGGCGGCGTTATAGCCGTATTTCTTCAGCGATTTCGCGCAGATATCCACATCCGTCTTGCGGTTGCAGAAAATGATCGCGTTGGTGCAGCCTTCACCCTCGGCGTCGATCAGCGCGCGCAGAACCTTGCGCTTGGCGCTGGCCTCGCGGTCGCGACGACCGCCCTTGAACATGACCACGCCCTGTTCGATGGTCTCGGATGCGGTGGCTTGGCGGGCAACTTCAATCCGCGCGGGGGCCGACAGGAACGTGTCGGTGATCCGCTCAATCTCGGACGCCATAGTGGCCGAGAAGAACAGGGTCTGGCGGGTGAACGGCGTCAGTGAGAAGATGCGCTCGATATCGGGGATGAACCCCATATCCAGCATCCGGTCGGCCTCGTCCACCACCATGATCTGAACACCGGTCAGCAGCAGCTTACCGCGCTCGAAATGATCCAGCAGACGACCCGGCGTGGCGATCAGCACGTCGACGCCTCGGTCGATCAGAGCTTCTTGTTCCTTGAAGCTTACACCGCCGATCAACAGCGCTTTGGTCAGTTTCAGGTGTTTGGTGTAGGTGTCGAAATTCTCGGCCACCTGCGCGGCCAGTTCCCGTGTCGGGCACAACACCAATGATCGCGGCATCCGCGCACGGGCGCGGCCACGGGCCAGCAGGGTGATCATCGGCAGCGTGAAGCTGGCGGTTTTGCCCGTCCCGGTCTGGGCGATGCCCAGAACATCCTTGCCCTCAAGCGCAGGCGGAATCGCTCCGGCCTGGATCGGGGTGGGGGTTTCGTATCCGGCTTCCTCAATGGCTTTGAGGACCTTCGGGTTCAGGTTCAGTTCGTTAAACTTTGTCATGTATGTCCGGTTTTTGCGGACACTCGACCTGGCCCGCGCGTATGAATGTGTGCCGGGCCCGGATGGCCATGCGCATCCCGCGCATTTCGGCTGAGGCGGGACATAACAAAAACGTTGGGCAGGGTCAAATGAAGAGGGTTTCAGACCCCTGTGCTCCGATACTGTGCAGATTTAATGCAACAATTCAGATGCTTCCAGGGAAGTGTTTCGCAAGCTTCCGGTCCAGATCCAGTGGCCGATGCCGGATCAACCCGTGTTGTTCAAGCCGTGCCCGCACGTCGGGGTGCGCGCCGCTGATCTCATCGAAAAACGCGCGCAAGCCGTCGATACCTTCCTCGGCTTCGATCCAGCCGAGCAGTTCGTTCATGTTCATCCCGCCTTCATCCCGCGGGACATTTGGCGTCATTCCGGGTTTGTATGACCCACGCTCAAGTCGGAACCGGTAATGCGCCAGCCAGTTCTCCCAATCCGGGGCGTGCCGGTGACAGAGCGCAGCCTCGGCAAGTTCCGCTTTGCAGATCAGGCGTTCTCCATGCTGGAACAGCCCGTGAATGCGAAAGTTGATGCCCGGCAAACCGGTGCGGGCAAAAACCTTGCCTTGCAGGTGACTTAGAAACCCACCCTTCACGAAAGACCCATAATTGGGATAGAGCGCCTGCACCGTCGCGGCGCGATCAGGTCCTGAGGGAATATAGGCTTTGTACAGGTCCTTGGCTTCGGCCACCGCCTCTTCCGGGCGGACACGGACAAAGGGGGTATCCGGTGCGACCCCGGCCAGCAGATCGGCCACCGGGCGGTAGGGCCACAAAAACTCGTCCAGATCGATATGCAGCAACCAGTCTTCGCTGGCCTTTCGATAAGTGAATGAGGCATTGGCTGTCTGGCGCACCTGATGCTTGTCGGGGCGCGCCCGCTGACGATTGGCCCAGTACCCGTCGTCGCAATTGCGGACCTCAACCTTTGGATGCCGGTTCAGGGCGTTGAAGGCCTTGGGGCAGGGCTCGTCCAGGTAGACATGCATACGATCCACCCCTAGGTCGAGGTGATAGGCCACGAAACGCAGGATGTCCGGGGCCGCCCCCCGGACCGTCGAGACAGTCCCCCAGGTCGGTTTAGCGCCCATGCGCGGCCCTTTGGCCGGTCACGTCATCATTTCCTTGGTCGCAGTCAGGGTCAGCTCGGGATAGTCCCGCACGACCCGGTCGATATCCCATTGCAGACGTGTCAGGTAGACGATGTCACCGTCATGATCATTCGCGATATGCTGCTTGTTGGCGTTGACGAATTTGTCCACTGCCAGCTTATCTCCGCTGACCCAGCGAGCGGATGTGAACTGAGACGCCTCAAACCGCACGGGCAGGCCGTATTCCATCTCAATCCGGCTAGCCAGAACCTCGAATTGCAGCGCGCCGACGACGCCGACGATAAAGCCCGACCCGATTGAAGGTTTGAACACCTTGGCCGCGCCTTCTTCGGCAAATTGCATGAGGGCCTTTTCCAGATGCTTGGCCTTCAGCGGATCGCCCGCGCGAACGGTTTGCAGCAGCTCCGGCGCAAAGGACGGAATGCCGGTGACGCGCAGCGCCTCACCCTCGGTCAGCGTATCACCGATGCGCAGCTGGCCGTGGTTGGGTATGCCGATGATATCCCCGGCCCAAGCCTCATCGGCCAGTTCCCGATCCGAGGCCAGAAATAGCACCGGGTTCGAGATTGCCATCGGTTTCTTGGACCGCACATGGGTCAGTTTCATGCCGCGTTTGAAGTGACCGCTCGCCATCCGCACAAACGCCACCCGGTCGCGGTGCTTGGGGTCCATATTGGCCTGCACCTTAAAGACAAACCCGGCCACCTTCTTTTCATCCGGCGCGATCTGGCGGGGTTCGGCCGATTGCACCTGTGGCTGCGGGCCATAGGCACCGATGCCTTCCATCAGTTCTTTCACACCGAACGAGTTGATCGCCGAGCCGAACCAGATCGGGGTCATATGGCCTTCCAAAACCGCCTGAGGGTCCAGCGCCGGTAGCAATTCGCGCGCCATCTCGACCTCTTCCAGCAGCTTCTCAAGCAAGTGCTCGGGCACGTGTTCGGCCAGTTTGGGGTCATCCAGACCGTCGATCTGAATGCTCTCGGCCACCTTGTTGCGGTCGGCGCGGTCCATCAGCTCCAGCCGGTCGCGCAGCATGTCATAGCAGCCGATGAAATCGCGCCCTACGCCAATCGGCCACGCCGCGGGCGTGACGTCGATGGCCAGCATTTCCTGAATCTCGTCAATGATCTCGAACGTATCGCGGCTTTCGCGGTCCATCTTGTTACAGAAGGTCAGGATCGGCAGATCGCGCAGGCGGCAGACCTCGAACAGTTTCTGCGTCTGGCTTTCCACACCTTTTGCACCGTCGATCACCATCACGGCGGCGTCCACGGCGGTTAGTGTGCGGTAGGTATCCTCGGAAAAGTCCGAGTGACCGGGCGTGTCCACCAAATTGAACCGGAAATTCCCATAGTCAAACGACATCGCCGAGGCGGAAACCGAGATACCGCGATCCTTCTCCATCTGCATGAAGTCCGAGCGCGTGCGCCGCGCTTCGCCCTTGGCGCGTACCTGACCAGCCATCTGGATGGCGCCACCGTACAACAGGAACTTTTCCGTCAGCGTCGTCTTACCCGCATCGGGGTGCGAGATGATCGCAAAGGTTCGGCGACGGGCGATCTCGGGCGGCAGGGTGGGTTGGTTCGAGGTATCAAGCATGACCGCGCGTATAGGCGGGGAAACCCGCCGAGGCAAGACAAAGGGGGTGGTTCGAATCGAGCACCTATGGCAATAGGAACATATAGTGAACAAATAATGGAGAGTATCAATGAATTTGAACGAAATCGCCGCCGAACTGGTTGCAGGGTGCCGCGAGGACCGTGCCAAGGAAAATCTTGAAAAGCTCTATGCCGAAGATGCCGTCTCGGTCGAGGCGCAGGATTTCATGGATATGGGCCGCGAGACCCATGGCCGGGATGCCATCCGCGGCAAGCATGAATGGTGGGAAGGCGCGCATGAGGTCTCGGGCGCATCGGTGAGTGATCCGATGCCACATGGTGAGGACCGCTTTGCCGTGATCTTTGAAGTGCAGGGCAAGGTGAAGGAAACTGGCGAAGCCTTTGATATGAAAGAAGTTGGTGTCTATCACGTCGCAGATGGCAAGATCGTTCGGGAAGAGTTCTTTTACTGATCTCTAACGACTGGTTTTCCCCATCTGGCCAGTGCTAGACATGTGGGCAACAACAGATGGGGAGGATCACATGGATCTGGGTATCAAAGGAAAACGCGCGCTGGTCTGTGCCAGCAGCAAGGGTTTGGGTCTGGGTTGTGCCGAAGCTTTGGCCGAGGCCGGTGTCAATCTGGTCATGAACGCCCGGGGAGCCGAAGCGCTTGAGGCGGAGGCCGCGCGCTTGCGGGACACCTATGGCGCTGATGTTCAGACGGTGGCCTGCGACGTGACCTCGACCGAGGGGCAGGCGCAGGTGATCGACGCCGCACAGGGTGTTGATATCCTTGTGACAAATGCGGGTGGGCCGCCTCCGGGCATGTGGTCGGATTGGGAGCGTGAGGATTTCATCAAGGCCCTCGACGCCAACATGCTGACGCCGATTGCCTTTATGAAAGCACTGCTGCCGGGAATGATGGACAAGGGTTGGGGTCGTGTGGTGAATATCACCTCGCAATCGGTGCGCGCACCGATCGCTGTGCTGGGGCTGTCGAACGCGGCGCGGACTGGGTTGACCGGCTACGTCGCGGGAACCGCGCGGCAGGTAGCCCCGCAAGGGGTGACAATCAACAATCTGCTGCCGGGTATCCACGCCACCGACCGCGCGGAGTCCCTAGATAGTGCAGTTTCGCTGCAGAAAAACATATCGATGGAAGACGCCCGTGCCGAACGTGCCGCCACAATCCCGGCGCGCCGATATGGCACACGGCGGGAATTCGGGGCCGCATGCGCCTTTCTGTGTTCGCAACATGCGGGCTTTATCGTGGGCCAGAACATCCTCTTGGACGGCGGCGGAACTAACTTGACGATGTAGGCGATGGCGCAAAACTTTTCACTGAAAGACCAGCTGTTTAATGCAGAAAAGACCCGCTATCTGGCGGGGCTTTTATCGGCAGCCGACCCCGCTTTCGAGGCAGAGGCGTTCGAGGAGCAGGTCATGTCCCGCCTGCTGGATCTGGAATTGAAAGAGCGCATGGCGTGGATAGCCGACTGCCTGCAACAGGCTTTCCCCGGCGCGCTGCCGGACATTGCGCCCACGCTGCTGCGAGCATTGCCGCCACCGCTGGACCCGACCAAAACGGATGATGATTTCGGCGATTTCATCTTTGCGCCTTTGGGTGATTGGGTTGTGGCCGTTGGTCTCGACCATCCCGATCTGGCGCTGGACGTGCTTGAGGAGCTGACGCAGAGATTCTCGATGGAATGGGCCATTCGCCCGTTCCTGAACACCCATCAAAACAAGGTGTTGGAGCGGATGCGGGCTTGGTGCGCGCATGACAGCTATCACGTACGGCGTCTGGTCAGCGAAGGCACCCGCCCGCGTTTGCCATGGGGGCAGGCGGCGGGCCTGGAACTGACCGACCCGTTGCCTTTGTTGGATCGGCTGCACAGCGATCCGACGCGATACGTGACGCGCTCGGTCGCGAACCATCTAAACGACGTCACTAAGAAAGACCCCGATCTGGTGCTGGACCGTCTGCAGCAATGGCGCGAGGGCGGGCAGGACGCAGATGAGTTGCGCTGGATGACCAGCCACACCCTGCGTGGATTGGTGAAATCCGGACATCCCGGCGCGATGAAGATGCTGGGCTATGATCCTGACGCGGCGATTTCGGCCGATATTCAGGTGCAAGGCGATGCCCGGATCGGGGGTGCGCTGAATTTCGATGTGGCGCTCAGTGGTGCCGGAGACCAGCCCGTTCTAGTGGATTATATCATTCACTTTCAACGCCCTGGCGGTAAAACCTCGGCCAAGGTGCACAAATTGAAACAGACCGCGCTGCGGGATGGTGCGCTGACGCTAAGCAAGACCCACAAGCTCAAGGGAAATGCGACCACGTTCAAACTGGTGCCCGGCCCACACCGGCTGGAGGTTCAGGTGAACGGGCAGGTGCGCGCTGCCGTGGATTTCGACCTGCTCGGGTAACGCTTTTGTAAAATCGCACATGTGCGGATTGCGCCACGGCCCTTGCTGCATTAGCTGATCCCCTACCAGACACAAGGGATACCTTCGATGAAGCATGAATCGGTGCAGAACTATTACGGTGACGTCCTTCAAAGCAGCGCGGATTTGCAGACTAATGCCTGCTGCACGCCCAATGACATGCCGGATCATGTAAAGAAAATTCTCTCAAAAATTCATGATGATGTGCTGACGCGTTACTATGGCTGCGGTCTAATTGCACCGCTGGATCTGGAAGGGATGAGCATCCTTGATCTGGGCTGTGGTGCCGGGCGCGACGTCTATGCGCTGTCGGCGATGGTCGGCGAAAATGGCCGCGTGGTCGGCGTGGACATGACGCCCGAACAGTTGGATGTGGCCAGCGCTCATCAAGAATACCACGCGCAGGCGTTCGGCCATGGTGCGTCAAATGTGGAATTCCACCACGGCTATATCGAAAAGCTGGACGAGCTGGACCTTGAGCCCGGATCCTTCGACATCATCGTTTCGAACTGCGTGATCAATCTGGCCACCGATAAAGAGGCCGTTCTGCGCGGCGCGCACCGTCTGCTGAAAGATGGCGGCGAGATGTATTTCTCGGACGTCTATGCTGACCGCCGCATCCCCGCCGCCATGGCCGAGGATGAGGTTTTGTATGGGGAGTGCCTGTCGGGCGCGCTCTATTGGAATGATTTCTTGTCGATCTCGCGCAAGGCCGGGTTTGCCGATCCGCGCCGAGTAACGCATCGCCCGCTGACCATCGAAAACCCGGTGCTGGAAGAGCGGGTTGCGCCCTTGAGCTTCTTGTCGGCCACGTATCGTCTGTTCAAACTGCCCGAACTGGAACCAGCTTGCGAGGATTACGGCCAGGCGGTGATCTACAAAGGCACGATCCCCCATGCGCCGCATCTGTTCGAGCTGGACGACCATCACGCGATTGAGGCGGGCAAGGTCTTTCCGGTCTGCGGCAACACCTGGATGATGCTGAAAGACACGCGATTTGCGCGCCATTTCGAGTTTATTGGCGATTTCTCAACCCATTACGGCATTTTCGAAGGCTGCGGTGGCGAAAGTCCGTTCGAAGCTACAGGTGCAAACACTGGTGAGGCCGTCTCGGGCGGTTGCTGCTGATCGCTTGCGCCTGACGGGCGGGGTTGCTATCCCCGCCTAAGCCCGATGGAAATGATCGGGAAAGGCTACGGGGTCCTTCGGTGACAGTGAATTCAACTCCTCCACGTCTGGAAATCCGCAATCTGATCGCCCGGTACGAAGGGCGTGTGGTGGTGGATGACGTGTCGCTAAGTGTTCAGGCGGGGCAGGTGACGTGTCTGCTAGGGCCGTCTGGCTGCGGCAAGTCGACCACGCTGCGTATGATCGCCGGGGTCGAGATGCAGGAGTCCGGCCAGATTTATGTGGATGGCAAGCTGATCTGCGACACGGTGTTTCGTGTCCCGCCCGAGCGGCGCGAGATTGGGCTAATGTTTCAGGACTTTGCCCTGTTTCCCCATCTAAGCGTGGCCGACAACGTGGCTTTTGGTCTGAAGGGCCACAAGGACGAAAAACGCGCGCGGGTCGAGGAGCTGCTGACGAAGGTTGATCTGATGCGCTTCGTCGACAGCTATCCGCATCATCTGTCGGGCGGAGAACAACAGCGGGTCGCACTGGCGCGGGCTTTGGCGCCGCGTCCCCGGATCATGTTGATGGACGAACCGTTCTCGGGGTTGGATAACCGTTTGCGAGACGGTATCCGGGATGAGACGCTGGCGATCCTCAAAGAGGAAGACGCGGCTGTAGTTTTGGTGACGCATGAGCCGGAAGAGGCGATGCGCATGGCCGATGAGATTGCCCTGATGCGGCGTGGTAAGATCGTGCAGCAGGGCGCGCCCTATAATGTCTATACCCGGCCTGCGGACAAAGCGGCGGTGGCATTCTTCAGTGATGTCAATGTGTTGAATGCGCAAGTTAATGGGGCACTGGCGGAAACGCCATTCGGGCAGTTTCTTGCGCCGGGCGTACCTGACGGCACGGATGTTGAGATCGTCTTCCGACCGCAGCATGTCAAACTGGATTTCGACCGTAACGGCAAAGGGCCGCTGCCCACGCCGACCGATGGCGTGGCCGCGCGCGGCGTTGTCCAGCGGGCGCGCTTTCTGGGTAATGAAAGCTTGGTCGAATTTCGCATGGACTATGACGGTTCAATCCTGAAAGCCACTGTGCCGAACGTCTTTGTTCCGCAGCCGGGGCGTGTCATGTGGCTGACCATTCGCCGCGACCGGTGCTTTGTTTTCCCCGAATAATTCCTGACGTGGCAATTTAGACCCAGCTGATGTGTGAAAGCCGCAGTTTGCGTGTGCGCGTCGCTTGCCGAGGCGCGGGGCCGGGTCTATCAAGGGAAAAACGCAGGGATGGATGGGGCATATGCGTATTCTTCTAACCAATGATGATGGCATCAATGCACCGGGCCTGATCACGCTTGAGGCGATTGCCGCCGAGCTTGCTGGGCCGGACGGCGAGATTTGGGTCGTTGCGCCCGCGTTCGAGCAATCCGGCGTTGGACATTGCATCAGTTACACGCACCCGATGATGGTCGCTAAACTGGGTGAACGCCGATACGCCGCCGAGGGCTCGCCCGCTGATTGCGTGCTGGCTGGTTTGCATGACGTGATGAAGGATGCGCCGCCTGATCTAGTGTTGTCAGGGGTAAACCGGGGCAACAACTCGGCTGAAAACACGCTGTATTCCGGGACGATCGGTGGCGCGATGGAGGCCGCTTTGCAGGGTGTCCCTGCGATTGCCTTGTCGCAATACTTTGGCCCGCGCAATTTGGGGCTGGATGACCCATTCGAGGCCGCAACGCGGTTTGGGGCCGATCTGGTGCGCAAAATCTTGGATGCGACGCCAACCGAGCAGGGCGATTATCGTCTGTTCTACAACGTAAATTTCCCGCCTGTTCCCGCGGACGAGGTTCTGGGCACTCGCGTTGCGGCCCAGGGGTATCGCCGTGACACACATTTCTCGGTCGAGCCGCACAGCTCGCCCTCGGGGCGGCGGTTCTTGTGGATCAAGGGCGGGTATCAGCACAACCCAACCGCGCCGGGGACGGATGCGGCAGTCAATCTGGCGGGTTATATTTCGGTCACACCGATGCGGGCGGATTTGACAGCGCATGACACGCTTGAGGCACTGAAGACAATCGAATGACCGGGTTGAACGCAGAAACAAAGATGCAGTTCCTTTTTGCCCTGCGCTCTCGCGGGGTGACGGATGCGCGCGTATTGGCAGCGATGGAGCAGATTGATCGCGGCAAGTTCGTCAAGGGTTTGTTCGCGGACCGAGCTTATGAGGACACGCCGCTGCCGATTGCTTGCGGCCAGACGATCAGTCAGCCTTCGGTCGTGGGTCTTATGACACAGGCGCTGGACGTGCGACCTCGGGATACGGTGCTCGAAATTGGGACCGGGTCGGGGTATCAGGCGGCTGTCCTGTCTAAACTGGCACGCCGGGTCTACACGGTCGAGCGACACAAGCGGCTGGTGCGCGAAACCGGCGACCTGTTCCGCGAGTTGGGCCTGACCAATGTGACCGCGATGCTGACCGATGGATCATTCGGTTTGCCTGAACAGGCTCCGTTTGATCGTATCATTGTGACTGCGGCGGCCGAGGACCCGCCAGGGCCGCTCTTGGCGCAGCTCAAAATCGGCGGTATCATGGTTTTGCCGGTGGGGCAGTCGGATACGGTTCAAACATTGATCCGGGTTCGGCGAACGGAAACCGGCCTGGACTATGATGAATTATTGCCAGTTCGGTTTGTTCCCCTGCTTGAGGGATTGGGCAAAGACGAGGCGTAGAGGCTTTTTGAAAACCCACCGGAACCCCGGTCAACAGGGGCAGGTGATGAGGACAGAAAAAAGATGAGAGCAGTTTCCAAATCAGCGATGATGCGCTGCGCGACCGGAATGGTTGCGCTGGCCGTATTAGCCGGGTGCGAAGGCCCGCTTGACTATGATCTTCGCGGTCAGATCGGAGGGTTTTCCACCACGGATGCGGCCCAGACGGCCACCACGAACCGCCCGCCGCCGGATGCGCGCGGCGTGATTACCTATCCGACCTATCAGGTTGCCGTTGCGCGCCGGGGTGACAAGGTCAGTGACATCGCAGCGCGGGTGGGTTTGCCCGAAGCAGAGCTGGCCACGTTCAACGGCCTCAAACCCACTGATACGTTGCGGGACGGTGAAGTAATCGCTCTGCCTCGTACGGTCAGTTCGGCAAGCTCGGTCGATATTGCGACAATCGCGGGGACCGCCATCGATGAGGCACCAGCGGATGGCTCGGTCCGCACGTCGACCTTGGCGCCTGCGCAGCCTACCGCGACACCAGCAGCTCCTGCTGCGCCGTCAGGACCCGAACCCATCAGGCATAAGGTGAAGCGCGGCGAGACTGCGTTCACGATCTCGCGCCTCTATGACGTGCCGGTGGACGCGCTGGCGGATTGGAATGGTTTGGATTCGGACTTTACGGTTCGGGAAGGTCAGTTCCTGTTGATCCCGATCAAGACGCAGCCCGCGCCGCAACAGGCCGCTGTGCCAGCAACCAACGTCACGCAGCCGGGGCAAGGATCACCCACTCCAACGCCGCCAAGTGCGACTCAGCCTTTGCCAGACGAACAGGTCGCTGCGCCGGTTCCTGCGCCGGATGTAACGGCTGAGGCACCGACTAATCAGAGCAACTCGGCGCTGGGTTTGCCGGTGACCGGGACAATCATTCGTACCTATAAGAAAGGTCAGAACGAAGGCATCGATATCGCTGCTGCACCGGGCACCGCCGTTAAGGCCGCCGAGGCCGGAACCGTGGCTGCGATCACCGCGGATGCCGATCAGGTGCCGATCATCGTGGTCAAGCACAACAATGACCTTCTCACCGTGTATGCAAATGTCGAAGGCATCACAGTCAAAAAGGGCGATCGGGTGCGGCGAGGCGAGAGAATTGCAGCCCTAAGGGATGGTGACAATGCCTATGTCCATTTCGAAGTTCGCAAAGGGTTCGAAGCGGTCGATCCAGAGCCGTTTTTGAAATAGAAAATGGCCCGGTCCGGGCCATGCCTCTGGCAGGGATATTCTCTGCCAGATGAAGCACGGATCAGGTTTGCGGATCGAAGTCGCTGAGGCGTTTTCCGGGCTCATCTGTGAACAGTTCGGGCAGGGGGCGGATGGCTTCGATCAGGTCAATGCGGAAGACGCGGAAGCTGTCTCGCAGCTCACACCATGCGGTGAGTGTCCAGACGCGGCCCCAGTATTCCATATGAAGCGGGCGGATCGTGCGCTCGGTCAGCACGCCGTCGATGCGGCGGTAGTTAAGGTGCAGTTTCTGGCGTGATTTGATGGCGGCGCGGATCGGGGCCATATGCGCCAACCCACGCGCAGCATCGGCAAAGGGGTAGACGGCGAATTTCCAGGTATCTGCTTCGGCGACGATTTGCGTCGGCAGCACGGCGTCGATCTTGTCGGCCAGCGTCTCGGCGGCGGCTTTCAGCTCGGGGTCGGCGGCTTGGGCCACGATGGCCATGCCGAGGTTCAGCGCCTCAAGCTCGGCTGGGGTCAGGTTTACCGGGGGCAGGGTGATCTGTTCGCGCACCATGTAGCCGACGCCGCGCTCGCCCTCGACCGGGACGCCTGAGGCGACCAGCGTGTCCATGTCGCGATAGATCGTGCGGACCGACACCTCGAGCCGGTCCGCGATGTCCTGCGCGCGGTGCAGTTTGCCGTCGCGCAGGATTTGAATGATGTCAAACAGGCGATCCGTGCGGCGCATGTCACGCCGTCCGGACCGCGTTTAAGCGGTCATGTTCCATAGCACTTTCTCGTGACGCATCTGGATGCTGTCGGGTTTGATCGCCGTCATCAAGGCAGCGGCGAAGTCTTGTTGTGGGAACTGCGCGGCGGCATTCTGTGCGGCTTTCATGTCAGTCCAGACGACGTAGTCGGTCCAGCGGCCATCCTCGCCTTGGCTCAGCTGTCGATGCGCAAAGCCGGGGGCCGCGCGCACGAAGGCTTCGGTGGATTGGCTGAGCTTCACGAACGCCTCGGGCGTGGTGCTGTCTGCGAGCGAAAAGGTGACGATTTCGGCAACATGGGTCATTTCAATCTCCGTTTACCAGGTTTCGATGATCTCTTCCTAGTCACGTACAACTGACATAAACCTGTCAGTTGAGAAAATCCAGCGCCCAAAAAACGCGTGAACGGATCGAATTCGAACGCGGATTTGATCTGGCGCACTGTTGTCCACCGCTCGTCAGGCGTAGACACATGGCCAAACAACATTCCCGACGCGTGGCGTCGATGTAGAAGGAGACAAGACATGCTTAACAATATCGGCCTTCCCGGCCTGCTGCTGATCGCCGTTGTGGTTCTGGTTCTGTTTGGCCGCGGCAAAATCAGCTCGCTGATGGGCGAAGTGGGCAAAGGCATCACCTCGTTCAAGAAGGGCGTCAAAGAGGGCGCGGATGAGCTGGAACAGGACGCGTCCGAGATGGCCAAGGACGTCACCCCCGAGACCGATAAAGACAAGGCCTAAGCGCAGATGTTTGATCTGGGCTGGACCGAGCTTCTGGTCATCGGCGTTGTTGCCCTGATCGTTGTGGGGCCAAAGGACCTGCCGGTGCTGTTCCGCAATGTGGGGCGGTTTGTCGGCAAGGCCCGCGGCATGGCGCGCGAGTTCTCCAGCGCGATGAACGAGGCCGCCGATCAGGCGGGCGTCAATGACATCAAGAAGGGTCTGAACGCGGCCACCAATCCTGTCGGCAGCGCCATGGATGGCGTGAAAGAGGCCGCGCAGGATTTGGCCAAGAGCATGGACCCGACCAAGTTCGACCCCGACAGCGAGACCGGCAAACTGGCAGCCGAGCGCGCCGAGCAGGCCAAGAAGATTCAAGCCTCGACCGCGCGCGCCGCCGCCGAGCGTAAGGCGAAAGAGGCCGCTGACGCCCTGGCCAAAGCCGAAGAAGCCGAGGCCGCGTTGAAAACTGAAAGCAAATCATGACCAAGACCGACGAGATCGAGGACAGCTCGGCCCCATTGATCGAGCATCTGACAGAACTGCGTACGCGGCTTATCCACTGCGTCGTGGCGTTTCTGATCGGGATGATCATCTGCTTTACAGTGGCCACCCCGCTGTTCAACTTTCTGACGCAACCGTTGTGTGACGTTCTGGCCGAACGCGGGCAGGATTGCGGGCTGATCTTCATCTCGCCGCAGGAAGGGTTCTTTGTCGCCATCAAGGTCTCGCTGCTGGGTGGGTTCATTCTGGCCTTTCCCTATATCGGGATGCAGATGTGGCGGTTCGTGGCTCCGGGATTGTATAAGTCTGAAAAGAACGCGTTCCTGCCGTTCATGCTGGCCTCGCCCTTCATGTTCCTATTGGGGGCCAGCTTTGCCTTTTACGTGGTTACTCCGCTGGCGTATGACTTCTTCCTTGGCTTCCAACAATTCGGCGCTGAAGGGGAGGCCGTGACGGATGGCGTAACCGCCGCACCGCTGAGCGTGGTCTTTCAGGGCTCAGCACAGGAATATCTGAACCTGACGATCAAGTTCATCGTAGCCTTTGGTCTGTGTTTCCAGCTACCGGTTCTGCTGACGCTGATGGGCAAGGCGGGGCTGGTAACGGCCGAAGGTTTGGGCTCGGTTCGCAAATACGCGGTGGTCGCTATTCTGGTGCTTGCCGCGCTGGTAACACCGCCCGATGTGATTACTCAGGTGATCCTGTTCGTGGTGGTCTACGGACTGTACGAAATCTCAATCTTCCTCGTGGCCCGTGTCGAGAAAAAGCGCGAAGAACAGCTGCGCGCTGACGGCTACTATGACGACGAAGAAGAGGCGGATGCCGAAATCGTCGACGAAGAAAGCAAGTAAACCGGCTTAACCCGGATCAGGCGCGCCCATTCGTGGCGCGCCTTTTTTATGCGCGGGTCTTGCCGCTTGCATCTGATCATGGTTTGAACCCCAAAACAGCCGGAGGCCCTGATGGATGACCAAGCCCTGAACCGCATTGCTGATGCCTTGGAGCGAATGGCTCCAGCCCCCTTGGCAGCCCCGGATTTCGGCGCAGCCACGGCTTTTGTCTGGCATGTGGACCCTGATCGGCTGGAACCAGTCACCAAGGTGAACCGCGTCGATCTGGACCTGCTGGTGGGCATCAACCGCTCGCGCGACACGCTTCTGGACAACACACGGCGCTTTGCGGCTGGGTACAAGGCAAACAATGCGTTGCTCTGGGGTGCGCGGGGTATGGGCAAGTCCAGCCTTGTCAAAGCGGTCCACGGGAGCCTGCAAAATGAATACCCCGATCTGAAACTGGTCGAACTTCAGCGCGAGGACATGGGCTCGGTCGCGCGTCTGCTAAACCATCTGCGGGCCGCGCCGCATCGGTTCATCCTGTTCTGCGATGATCTTTCGTTCAGCCATGATGACCAACACTACAAATCGCTCAAGGCAGTGCTGGACGGCGGTATCGAAGGCCGCCCGGAAAATGTGGTGTTCTACGCCACCTCGAACCGCCGACACCTGATGCCGCGGGACATGATCGAAAACGAACGCTCCAGCGCCATCAACCCGTCCGAGGCGGTCGAGGAAAAAGTCTCACTCTCCGACCGCTTCGGCCTTTGGCTGGGCTTCCACCCCTGCGATCAGGACGAATACCTCGCCATGATCAACCGCTACTGCGCCGCCTATGGCGTCAACGTCGCCCCCGACACCCTGCGCGCCGAAGCCATCGAATGGCAGGCCACACGCGGCGCACGTTCTGGCCGCGTAGCGTGGCAATTCTTCGTCGATCTGGCCGGACGCACCGGCGCGCATATAGGCTGATCCGCCCGCTTCATCTGGCCAAAAATACCTCCGCCGGAGGTATGGCCCGCAAGGGCCAATCCCTTATAGAGACGCCAAAATCCGGGCCGCCTCATCCGCAGGGCTCGTCAAAGCATCACGGTCCTCGCCGGGATGAAACCGCGCGCGCACGGCCGTTGGCATGGGCGCAGGTTCCACAATCGACACACGTGGCCCTGTGCGCTCGGTCTCAGCCGCCCAACTGCGGGCCAAAGCCATCTGAGCGCCCTTGGTCGCGCCATAGATGCCATAGAACTTGTCGCCCGCTTTGGGGTCGTCAAAGAACACGGCATGGCCGCTCTCGCCCAGCAACGGAGCGATATAGGGAATCAAAACCGAAGTCGCCGTGGCATTCACATTGACGGCCTTTGCCCATTCCTTCGGGTCGATAAAATGCGCAGGCGTCAGAGCCGAGCTGTGAACAGCCGTGTGCAGCCACAGATCCACCTTGCCCCAACGATCATGAATACCCCGGCACAGCGTCGCCATGGCGTTCGGGTCTGCGATGTCCATGGGGGCCAGCGTGGCCGCGCCGCCTTTGGCCTGAATACGGTCATCCAGCTCTTCCAGCCCACCGGTGGTACGGGCGACAGCGACAATGTGGTACTCGGGGGCCAGCGCCTCGGCCAGAGCAGCGCCCAAGCCCCGTGACGCCCCAGTGATTAGGGCAATTTTGGTCTGATCGGTCATGACAGCGGTTTGAACCCCCGCAGGCAGGGCGTCAAGACGGTTTAGCTGCCGGGAATGACGATGCGCCGGGTCTGGCCGCTTTGTCGCAGCATCACGCCATCCGGATCAATTGCCACCACAGTGCCCGAGGATACGCGGCTGCCGGGCTTGACCTCTTTCACACGTCCCGACGACATTCGCATGAGCGCGCGCAAATCCGATTTCGGGCCAAAGACCCCAAGGAGGGATACAGAGTTCTTTTTAAGCGCGCTTTTTTGCGTGGCCGCGCTTTTGACGGTGGCGTTCGACATAAATTCCGGCCGGGCCGCAGCGGCCCGATCCCTTGTTGTGAGTGCTTGGTAGGCGGGGCCTTAACAAAGGCAACCAGTAAGAAAAACCCCCTTGGGGGATCACGAAAACGACAGCGAATGTGCCCGTGGAGAAGCCCTTGAGCTTACGTTTTCTTCGCCGCAGAGTTGTGGGCGAAAACCCACCGATCCAGTATGCACGGGCAAAAAGAAAGCCCGCATCACTTCAGTGACGCGGGCCTTCGTCATTACCGATTCGGTAGATAAACTAACCCGAGGCCAGTTTTGCGGCGTTCCACGATCCGCCGGGTACCTGCATATCCTCGCGTTTTTTGCTGACGCGGCTGCTGTTTTCCAGCGTGTCCAGGTAATCCCCACTGACGCTGCCAGTGATGTAATTACCGTCGAAACACGAACAGTCAAAAGCCTCGATCTCGGGGTTTCCTTCCTTGGCCGCCCAGATCAGATCGTCGAGGTTTTGATAAAACAATGCATCCGCGCCCAGTTCCTGCCGGATTTCTTCAATATCCTTGCCATTAGCGACCAGCTCATGCTTGGTGGGCATGTCGATGCCATAGACATTGGGATATTTCACAGGCGGCGAGGCGCTGGCGATATAGACTTTCTTCGCTCCGGCCTCGCGGCACATCTGCACGATTTTCTTGATCGTGTTGCCGCGCACAATGGAATCGTCGATCAGCAGCACGTTGTGACCTTTGAACTCCAACGGAACCGCGTTCAGCTTGCGGCGCACAGATTTTTGACGCTCTTCCTGACCGGGCATGATGAAGGTCCGGCCCACATAGCGGTTCTTTACCAAACCCTCGCGGTATGGGATGCCAGTTGCCTTGGCGACCTCCAGCGCGACGGGACGGGCGCTGTCCGGCACAGGAATAATGCGGTCGATATCCAGACCGGCGGCCTCGATCTGTCGGGCCAGTGTTTGACCCATGCGCATTTGGGTTTTGTAAACCGAAACCCCATCCAGCAGCGAATCCGGACGCGCCAGATAAACATACTCGAAAATGCAGGGCGTCAGTTGCCCATCAACCGCCTGGAATGTGTGCATGTTGCCGTCCAGATCGATCAAGATCGCCTCGCCGGGTTTCACATCGCGTAGTTTGTCAAAGCCGTTGATGCCAAAGGCCACATCCTCAGAGGCAAAGGCATAGTCGTCACCCTTTCCATCCACATCACGCTTGGCGACCGAAAGCGGTCGGATGCCATAGGGATCACGGAAGGCCAGCATTCCGACGCCTGCGACAAGACAGATCACCGAATAGGCGCCCTGTACCCGCTCCATTGTCATCTTGACGCCGGCAAACAGGTTGCGGATCGGTTCTGCATTGCCGTTAACCTTGATCGCATCGGCGACCTTGTCGGCCAGCACGTTCAGCAGGATCTCGGAATCCGAAGTGGTGCGCAGGTGGCGGCTGTATTTAGCGGTCACCTTTTCGCGCTGTTCGGCGGTGTTGGTGATGTTGCCGTTATGGACCAGATAGATGCCGTAGGGCGCATTGACGAAAAAAGGCTGTGCCTCGGCCGCGCTGAGCGAGCCTGCGGTCGGATAGCGTACATGGCCCATGCCAACTTTGCCCAGCAAGGTTTCTGCGTCCTTGGCGTTGAACACGTCTTTGACCAGACCGTTGGCCTTTTTCTCTCGGAAGAACTCTCCGGTATATGTGACGATCCCCGAGGCGTCTTGCCCCCGGTGCTGCAGCATCAGCAGCCCGTCATAGATTTCCGCAAAGACATCATGTGTCCTGCTTGCGATCCCCAAAATCCCACACATGTACGGGCTCCAATTTTCTATGACGATTTGAGAGGTTTCGGTGACTGGTGGTGCTGGATGGCAGTATCTGAGGACTCGATCGCCTGACAGGCGTTGAATGCGCGCGCTTTGTCCTTTGCAGGGGCGGGCACGTGAGAAAACAGATACAGCAAGATCGGCAGCTCCGATTCCATGTCAGTTCGGCTCTCACATAATGCCTTACGGTGCCTGTGTCATCAAAGGATCACAATTGCGATTTGACGCAGGTGGTTTTTGCGGGAATTGCGCTTCAAACAGTGACAGGTCAGGCCGCATGTGCTGTCATTTCTGAGATTACCAATTTTCTGTTTTGATACCATTCGGACGGGCCTACCCATGTGGCAACACAAACAAGGACAAAAAAAAGAAACACAGCCAAAACGCAGATGTCACCGATGCCGTGGCATGGGTCGGTCTCCTTGTCCGATTTGCAACGGCGCGGGCGAAGTTGTCAAAAGCCGAGACATTCACGGAAAACCAATCTTTACACGGTGTACCGGGTGTTTTGGGCTCAAAAACATCAAATGCACGGTCTGTGCGGGTGAAGGGTTCACCTGAGCAATACAGTCTTGCCCCAAAAAAAAGCCCGGTCCATCCCGGGCTTTTCGCTTATTCTGTGGTTGCCGGGGCGGCTTCGGGTGTGACCTCGCCGCCTTCTGTGCAGCTTGCCACCAACTCCTCGTATTGGCGGGTCACCCAACCGAGCGCTTCTTCGGGGTTCTGTTCTTCGATCTGACCGCTGAACTGTTCAAACACCTTGGCCGAGCGGCTTTCATCGACGATCGTATATGACTGACCTGTCATGACGGTATCGTAGACAAAGAATGCGATTGCGACCAGCAGGATGCCGCGCGCGATCCCGAAGAAGAAGCCAAGTGCTTGATCCAAACCACCCAAGGCCGAGCGTTGCACAAGCGACGAAAATAGAGGGGTGAAAATGCTGACCACGATCAGCGCCACCGCAAAGACCGCCGCAAAACCGGTGATAACAGACAATTCACAACTGTCTTGCAGGAAATCTCCGACGACCGGAATCTCTTTCACCAATGGCACCGCTTGAGGTGCAAAAATAAAGGCCAGAACCGCGGCGGCGACCCATCCCGCAATCGCCAGAATCTCACGCAACAAACCGCGGGAATAGGCCAGAAGGCCCGACACCACGATGATCAGGGCAACCACCCCGTCAATAATTGTAAAACCTTCCATGGCCCTCGCCTGTAATTTTTTCAGCCTCTTAAGGCGTTACCTTAACCTGCTCCGAAGGTTTCGCCAACAAACCCTACCAAATCAGAGGGGCGGGTGAGTGTCAGACCTGCCACAGTGCCAGTTTTGCCACCTGCCGGAGCTATGGCTGATGTGAAACCAAGTTTCTGGGCTTCTTTCAACCTATTTTCGGTTTGTGCAGCTGGTCTTAGGGCACCTGACAGAGAGATTTCCCCGAATACAACGGTGTCTGAAGGCAGAGCTGTATCCTCGCGCGCGCTCAGCAAAGCTGCGGCAACGGCAAGGTCGGCCGCCGGCTCGCTGATTTTTAGTCCGCCTGCAACGTTTAGATATACGTCCAACCCAGTGAAGGGGACGCCACAGCGGGCTTCTAGCACCGCCAGTATCATAGCAAGTCTACCGCTGTCCCACCCGACGACCGTGCGACGCGGTTGCGAATGTGGTGATGGCGCGACAAGTGCTTGTAATTCAACCAAAACCGGGCGCGTTCCTTCGATTCCGGCAAATACCGCCGAGCCAGGGCTGGGCGTTCCGCGCTCGGACAAAAACAAGGCAGAGGGGTTCGTGACCTGGGCCAGTCCTTTACCCGTCATTTCGAAAACGCCGATCTCGTCCGCAGGACCAAAACGGTTCTTCACCGCACGCAGGATACGGAACTGATGGCCACGTTCCCCTTCAAAATAAAGCACAGTGTCAACCATGTGTTCGACGACACGGGGGCCTGCGATCTGACCCTCTTTGGTTACATGGCCGACCATGATGATCGAAATGCCATGTCGTTTCGCAAACGTGGTCAATTCATGCGCTGCTGCCCTTACTTGTGACACCGATCCGGGGGCGCTGTCGACATTGTCGGCCCACATGGTCTGAATCGAGTCGATAATGGCAAGGCCGGGTTTTTCGGCTTCAAGCGTGGTAAGGATGTTGCGCAGGTTTGTTTCTGCCGCGAGTTGCACCGGCGCGTCCGCCAGCCCTAGACGGCGGGCGCGCATCCGCACCTGGGCGCTGGCTTCCTCGCCCGAGACATAGATGGTCTTAACGCCAGCACGAGCAAACCGTGCGGCGGCTTGCAACAGAAGGGTGGATTTGCCGATGCCTGGATCTCCGCCCACCAACAGGGCCGAGGCGGGGACAAGGCCACCGCCCAGCACGCGATCCAGTTCCTCGACCCCGCAAAATGTGCGAGGCGGAGGGGTTTCCTCGGTCGACAGATCCGTGAGTGCGATGGTCTGGCCCCGCTTGCCGCCGAGGGATTTCTTGGCCGGGCCAGCCGAAAGGGGGGCTTCTTGCATGATCGTGTTCCACTCGCCGCAGCCGTCACAGCGGCCGGACCAGCGGGAATGCGTGGCACCACAGGCCGAGCATGAAAAAGTCGTCTTTGCCATGCGGCCCTTGGTGCCCGAGGTGGGGCGGTTCTTCAAGCCCTTGCGGGCTTTCATTTCCGCCGGTGGCGCGCCACGTCCTCAAGCCCTGCGGGCCATCGTCCGCGGCGGGCGCCTGTGGCGCCTATTCAGCGGCGCGAGGGGGCGACATCGCGATAACACTGGATTCGGTGGACTTGTGCTCGTCCGACTGCGATTGCAGTTGCGTGGACAACTCAGGCAACAGGTCGAACAATTCGTCACGCAGGCGGGCGAGTTGAGATTTGGCGATGGATTCCTCGATCTCGACATCGCGGGTCCATTGCCGCAATTCTTGCTGGATGGTTTGCGCGTCACCGATGCGCTGCTGGAATTGCTCGATCTCTTCTTGGCGCTGCTGGAGGAACGTACGCGCCCGCGCCACGCGTTCGTCGCTGTAGGTGACGGCGAGTTCGTGGCTGATCTGGCTCATCTGCGCGGCCAGTTCGAGGATTTCCGGCTCCAGCGATTGGAGGTCGGGATGTTGGCGCAGAAAGGCAATACGCTCTTTGACCGCGTCGAATTCAGACGACATCATGAAGGTGTCACCTCGGTCCGCAGCATGGGCCATTTGGTAGGCGTAGGTGATGTCATGCATGTTCATCGCGAACTTGCGATGCGCATTCTCAAGCGCCATCATTCGACCGTTTGCGGGCAGATAGAAGGCCAGCATGAGAATCAGTGCGGTCAATCCGATCTGGATAAACATGCCCGCATCTATAGCCGGTGCGGTGCCGAATCCGGCTTGCATGGACAGCCAGGGTAGGACCCCAAATGCCGATAAGGCGGTGGTCGTCACGGCCGCAAGCGCAGCCGCGCAGATTACGATAAAGGTCAGTCTTAAAAAGGCATTCTGAAATTGCAATGTTATTTTTTGGAGGGCGGCCATGGTTGTCGATCTCCTTCTAGAACCGGAACACACCGGAGCCGAAGCGGAGTAGACTTAACGTACAGACAGAGATCCGCCACGGACCCGAAAACTACTATTTGTTGCTGCTCGAAATATTAAGATGATACTTGGGTAAATGTTTTCAATCAATTAGCTTTAAGCTTTTCGTGAGGCGGATGTCATCTCTGTAATATGTCCCAATGCCAGTGAGGCCAGAATGCAACCTGTAAACAGGTAGAGACCCCATGCGGTTTCGATGGTCGCGTAAGAGATGCCCTTGGCCAGCGTGATGTAGAGCGCGATCAGGAAAATGTCGGCCATGGCCAGCTTGCCGAGGATGTTGAGCGCGGGCTGGACGCGTGGGTCCAGCAGGTTCCATTGGATCAGTGCGGTGCCGATGGTTTTGACGTAAGGCGCGAAGAGCGCGAAGACAGTGACGACCAGTGCGAGGAAGATATCGGATTTCCAGAGCGATTGCAGGCCGGTGATGACACTGATTTCGCTGAGGCCGAAGATCGGTAGGAGGCCCGCGCGCATCAGCGGGGCGAACCATGCGATGGGGTAGAGGATCAGGAGCGAGAGGGTGGCGAGACGGAGCGGCATGTTTTGCCTAAGACTGTTATGAGCTATTTGTCGAAACTACTGTAATTGGTCATTCTCACTCTTTCAGGCTTCCAGCGCGGAACGAAAAGACCCGACCCGAAGGTGCGACTAACCCTGGAAAAGGCGATTATCACAACTATTCCAACAGGAATACAGGCGAAACCAAGAACTCTTACCCAGCCCGGTAACCGACTTTGCCGAGTTGGGAGGCTAACAATGAAAACGATGGTCACCCATGCCCATATGTTGCTAATGACAAAGCCTGTAGTCGATTGTGAAATCAGTGAAACAAAGGCGGATAGTCCGGAAAACACCAAGCTTCCACTAAGTACTGGTAACTTCCTGAAACAAACGACAAGTAAGCACAGAGCTAAGAGCCAGGAAGCTGGCCATCCGATCATTATGATATAGCTCAGAAAAGTTTGATTCACCGCACCGCCTCAATCGGCCCCTCAGCACTGCCACTGATGAACTGCTCGACATAGGGATCACCCGACGCATCCATCTGCTCAACAGGGCCAGTCCACTGTATGACGCCTCCGTGCAGCATCGCCACATTATCGGCAATGGCGCGGACGGAACTCATATCGTGGGTGATGGTCATGGCCGTTGCGCCCATCTCGGTCACGATCTCGCGGATCAGGTCGTTGATGACGCCGGACATGATCGGGTCCAGCCCGGTGGTGGGCTCGTCAAAGAAAATGATCTCGGGCTCGGCAGCGATGGCACGGGCGAGGCCCACGCGTTTTTGCATCCCGCCCGACAGTTCCGAAGGGAACCGGTCGGCAACGTCCGATTTCAGGCCCACACGCCTCAGTTTATCAATCGCGATCTCGCGGGCATATTCTGCGGGGCGCTTGAGCGGGCCGCGCAGCAGACGGAACGAGACGTTCTGCCAGACGGGCAGAGAGTCAAACAAAGCCGCGCCCTGAAACAGCATCCCGAACCGGGCCAGAAACGCATCGCGGTCGCCTGTTGCCGCGTCCTTGCCATCCACATAGATCATGCCGCTGTCGGGTTTGATCAACCCGAGAACGCATTTCAGCGCCACAGACTTTCCGGTTCCCGAACCGCCTATGATCACCATGGACGTGCCCTTGGGGATATCGAGGTTCATACCTTGCAGGACTCGGTTATCACCGAAGGCTTTGTGTACATTCTCCAGCCGTATCATACCGAAAAGAACACCCCTGTGAGAATGAAGTTGGCGGCCAGGATCATGATCGCCGCCGCTTCGACCGAGGATTTGGTCGCACGGCCCACGCCCTGCGCGCCACGGCCCGAGTTCATGCCATAGTAGCAGCCCATCACGGCCGTGATGAGGCCAAACGTTGCACCCTTGACCAGCGATGAAATCACGTCGTGCAATTCCAGAAAATTGACCGTGTTCTGAAGGTAGGCGGCAGAGTTGAAACCAAGGTTCTGAGTGGCAACCACATAGCCGCCTGCGATGCCAATCACGTCGCCCACGGCAACAAGCACTGGCACGGTCAATATGGCTGCCAGAACACGCGGTGCGGTTAAGTATTTCATCGGGTGCGTGGACAGGGTGACTAGCGCGTCGATTTGTTCAGTCACTTTCATCGTTGCGATCTCGGCCGCGATCGAAGAGGTCACGCGTGCCGCGATCATCAGACCACCAAGAACTGGTCCCAGCTCGCGTACCATGCCGATGGCCACGATCTGAGGTACCACAGCCTCGGCGTTGAAACGAGCGCCGCCAGCATAGATTTGCAGCGCCAATGCGCCGCCGGTAAAAATGGCGGTCAGGCCGACGACGGGCAGGGAAAGCCAACCGATATTCATCAGCGCAACGACAAATTCGCGTGGATAAAACGGAGGGCGGAAGACGTGCGATATCGCATCCACTGTAAACAGTGCCACCTTTCCAAAGGTTGCAAACACAGTCAGGACGGCACGGCCTATACCGCCCAGCAGTCTCAAAGGGTTCATTCCACGTAACCTCGGGAATAACGCGCACCGAGCGACGTGAGAATCTCGTAGCCGATAGTGCCTGCGGCCTCGGCGAGGTCGTCTACGGTCTGGTGGCCGTTGAGAATGCGCATTCGTTCTGGGTCCTCAGGCAAATCAGTGACATCCACGGTGATCAGATCCATGGAGATACGCCCAACGACGGGGCAGGGTTGACCACCTGCGAACGCATCAATGCCGCCCCCGATCGCGCGGTGCAGACCGTCAGCATAGCCCGCTGCAACGGTCGCGATACGTGACGGACGGCGCGCGGTCCAACTGTTGCCGTAGCCAACAGTCTCGCCCTCGGCCAACTCGCGGACCTGAATGACGGGCAGGTCCACAGTCACCACAGGTTTCGCGTCGGCAAAAGGCAGACCACCGTACAGACCGACACCGGGTCGGCAGAAGTCGAAATGGAATTCCGGCCCCAAAAGTAACCCTCCGGTCGCAGCCAAGGACCGTTGGGCCGAGACTCCATCAGTCATATCACGGAAAGTCTTTAGTTGTTGCCGGTTCATCGGGTGATCCGGCTCGTCCGAGCAAGCCAGATGCGACATAACAACAACCGGGTTCAGATCCTCAACCCGCGTGCGCAGCTCGGCCCAATCGGATGGTTCAAAGCCAAGTCGGTTCATGCCGCTGTCGAGCTGGATGCCAAATGAATGCGAGGGCAGGCTTTGTTCGTGGCGCAGAAACTGCTCGGGCGAGTTCAGCAAAGGTGTCAGGTCGTTCCCGCGCAGCAGTTCGGTATCGCCTTCCATATGCCCTGAGAAGACGCCGATCATCGGACCTGGGCCAACAGCTTCGCGGACGGCTGCGCCTTCTTCGGCGACGGCAACAAAGAACTTTCGAACACCTTCTTCGGCGAGGGTGTCCGAGACAGGACCCGCACCCAAGCCATAGGCGTCTGCCTTGACCACGGCGCCGGTCTCGACATTCGTTTTCGTATCTAGTGCGCGCCAGTTGCTGGCGAGCGCATGCAGGTTGATCGTCAGACGTGCGGTACTCATGGAACTGTTCATGACACTGGATCGCTGCAGGTCAAGGGGGTACGCACCGTTTATTGCCGGTTTGACGGGAACGTGGGCGAGGAATGGCTTGTCAGTATGGCAAACAAGGAACCTATGCGCCGAAAAGATCAGGGCTTATTGTTTTCACTGCGTCATCAACACAAGATTGGTGCGAGAATCATTTACGCTCATCCTGAGCGTCGGCAGGAGTAGAATTTGTGCAGTTTTCATCAGGTGTTACTGGCATGGAAGCCGAAATCCCCGAGTTCTTCCGGGCCGTTTTCAGCGCATCCGAAGGCTCGGACGAAGGCGAAGCGTTGAAGGCGCTGACTGTTGCACTGATCAAGACCACTGAGGCCGATGATTTGCTTTGCGTGACAGTGCATACATCCGAGCGCCTGTGCGGGTGCATTTTCTTTTCTCGCCTGACCTATGACGAAGACCCGCGCAAGGTGGTGCTGATGTCCCCGGTTGCGGTTGCTACAGATCGTCAGAAGCAAGGGATCGGGCAGAAGTTGATCGCGTACGGGTTGGAACAGGTTCGCCAAGCAGGGGCCGAGGTCGCGGTGACTTATGGTGACCCGGCCTATTACGGTAAGTTGGGGTTTCAGTCGATGACACCAGAGTTCGCGCGACCGCCCCACGATCTGAGCCAGCCGCATGGGTGGCTTGGCCAATCGCTGAACACCAAGGAATTTAGGCCAATAGCCGGGCCATCGCGCTGTGTGTCAGCCTTCGATCAGCCCGGGTTGTGGTGACTGTCAGTAGCCTTCGATCTGGCCGTCCTGCTGCCAGGGTTTGACCAGGTTGCCAAAGCGGGTGAACTGGGCCTCAAACGACAGTTCAACCGTGCCGATGGGGCCGTGACGCTGCTTGCCGACAATGACTTCGGCCTTGCCATGCAGGCGGTCCATGGCCTGCTTCCACTCTTCCATCTTTTCCAGCTCATGATCGCCGGGCTTTTCACGCTCTTTGTAGTATTCCTCGCGGAACACGAACATCACAACGTCGGCGTCCTGTTCGATCGAGCCCGATTCCCGCAGGTCAGACAGTTGCGGGCGCTTGTCGTCGCGGCTTTCCACCTGACGCGAGAGCTGAGACAGGGCGATCACCGGGATGTTCAACTCCTTGGCGATGGCCTTCATGCCCATCGAAATCTCGGCAATTTCGTTGACGCGGTTGTCGGACATGCCCCGGCACAGCTGCAGATAGTCGATCACCAACAGATCCAGCCCATGCGTTCGTTTGAGACGCCGCGCGCGGGCGGCAAGCTGCGAGATCGGCAGGGCAGGGGTGTCGTCGATGAACAGCGGGCAGGCTTCCAACTCCTTGGCGGCGTCCACGAACCGGCGGAACTCGGCCTCGGTCATATCGCCTTGGCGGATCTTGTGGCTTGAGATTTCAGAGGCTTCGGCCAGAACCCGGCCGGCCAGTTGTTCAGCGCTCATTTCCAGAGAAAAGAACCCGACCACGCCGCCATCCACAGCCCCTTCGGACCCGTCCGATTTGGTGCCGCGCTTATACGCCTTGGCCACGTTGAACGCCACGTTGGTCGCCAATGAGGTTTTCCCCATCGACGGACGCCCGGCCAGAATGATCAGGTCCGACGGGTGCAGGCCCCCAAGCTGTTTGTCCAAATCGGCCAGACCGGTGGAAATCCCCGCCATGCCGCCACCGCGCTGATACGCTTCGTTGGTGACGTTGACGGCTTCTGTGACCGCCTTGAGGAAGGATTGAAATCCCTGTTCGGTCTGGCCCTGCTCGGATAACTGGTAAAGCTGTTGCTCGGCCTCGACGATCTGTTCCTTGGGCTCGCTGGACACATCAACCCGTGCCGCCTTGTCCGAGATGTCGCGGCCCAGCCGGATCAATTCGCGCCGGATGGCGAGGTCATAGATCATCTGGGCATAATCATGCACCGCAAACGCACTGATCGAAGCACCCGCCAGTTTGACCAGATAGGCGGGGCCACCCAACTCTTTCAGGCCCTCATCCTCGGCCATGAAGGATTTCAGCGTCACGGGCGAGGCCAGCGCATTCTTGGCGATGCGATTGGCCGCGACCTCATAGATGCGGGCATGGACCGGATCATAGAAATGCTCGGCCCCAATGATCGAGGCCACCCGGTCATACAGATCGTTGTTCGTCAGGATGGCACCCAGAAGCTGTTGTTCAGCCTCAATGGAATGCGGCATGGTTTCGGCGTTCTGAATCTGCGCCGCTGCCTGCTCGATACTGCTTATCTCGTTCATTTTGTCCCCACTGCCCTGATGAGGTTCTACACGCGAATGGCTGTCCCAATCCATCTGGAAATCCCTGTGGTTAACTTAGGGTAAGACCTAGGGATAAGTTTCCTGACAGATAGGATATCTGAATGTGTATCGCTTATTATGTAGGAAAGGAGGGGAAAGTCACCAGATATCGTGCTTGGTGCACCGATTCTTCTGGGCTTATCCCCAAATTACCCACAAGAGGTTTATGTGGATTTATTGGCTTCCTGCCATCCACGCGGATCGTTCAGGAAGGCCTCGACCCCGTCAAGTGTCTCAGTGTCAAAGGCTTTCTGCGCCTTGGCCTCGGCCAGAACGTCCCACCACGTACACAGCGAATGCAGCTTCACGCCGTGGTCGCCCAGCGTCTTTTCGGTCTCGGGGAAGATGCCATAGTAGAAGATCACCGCCGTATGGCCGCAGGTAGCGCCGGTTTCCCGGATTGCATCCACAAAAGACAGCTTGGACCCGCCATCGGTGGTCAGGTCCTCGACAAGCAGCACGCGATCACCTTCGGACATTGCGCCCTCGATACGGGCGTTGCGGCCGTACCCTTTGGGCTTTTTGCGCACATAGGTCATCGGCAGGGCCATACGCTCGGCGACCATGGCGGCAAAGGGGATGCCTGCGGTTTCGCCACCGGCGATGTTGTCGAACGCCTCGAACCCGGCATCGCGCATCACGGTGACGGTCAGGAAATCCATCAGAGTCGAGCGGATACGCGGATATGAGATCAGCTTGCGGCAGTCGATATAGGTCGGGCTGGGCAGGCCCGAGGCCAGCGTGAACGGCTCGCGCGAATTGAAGTGGACGGCCTTGATCTCCAGCAGCATCCGCGCGGTCAGGCGGGCGATTTCGGTGCTTTCGGGGTACGAGCTAGGGATCATGGTGCAAACCTCTGGGCTGAAAACAGGTTGCGGGCTGATAACGCGCGGTGCCCCCCCGAGTCGAGAGGGCGGGCAAAAGAAAAGCGGACCCGCAAGGGGCCCGCTTAGCACGTTCAGTATGGCGCGCGATCAGCTTGTCATGTCATAGGCGCGTTCACCATGCACCGACAGGTCGAGGCCATTGGTTTCTGTCTCGGCATCCACACGCAGTGGCGTGATCAGCGAGACCAGTTTGATCAGCACAAAGGTCACGACGGCGGTGAAGACACCAACGATGACCAGGCCACCCAACTGTGCAGTCCAGGCCCCTAGGCCAAAGACGGCGATCATGATGGTGCCAAAGATGCCCCCGACGCCATGCACGGCGAACACATCCAGCGTATCGTCGATTTTCAGAACGTTGCGGATGACATTCACCGCTTCCTGGCACAGCACACCAGCGACGGCACCGATGATCAGCGCCTGAACCGGATCCACATAGCCCGAGGCAGGTGTGATGGAGGCCAAGCCAGCGATCGTACCGGTCACCAGACCGACCATCGACGCCTTGCCATATTTGATCCGCTCGTACAGTGCCCAAGTCAGAGAGGCGGTCGCGGCCGAGATATGCGTCACGGTCATCGCCATCGCAGCGCCCCCGTCAGCGGCAAGTTGCGACCCGCCATTGAAGCCGAACCAGCCAACCCACAGCATCGCGGCACCGATCATGACAAAACCCGGATTGTGTGGGGGCGTTGTGCGATTGCGGCGCGGGCCCAGCACCACGGCGATGATCAGCGCGGCCAGACCGGCGGTTTCATGCACAACGATGCCGCCTGCAAAGTCGCGGACGCCGACTTCGCCCAAAATGCCACCGTCGGTCAGGATACCTCCACCCCAGATCCAATGCACCACCGGCGCATAGCACAGCAACATCCACAGGGCCGAGAAGGTCAGCACAAAGCCAAAGCCCACACGTTCCACATAGGCGCCTACGATCAGGGCTGGAGTAATGATCGCAAACGTCATCTGGAAGGCAAAGAAGAGGATTTCCGGCAGGGTACCTGACAGGCTGTCTGCATCGACCCCATTCAGAAATGCCTTGCCCAGACCGCCCCACAGGCCCGATCCACCGTCGCCGAACGCGATGGAATAGCCTGCGACCAGCCACAGGATGCTCATCAGGCAGGCGATGCTGAAACAGTGCATGAAAACGCTCAGCACGTTGCGGGCGCGAACGAGGCCACCATAGAACAGGGCCAGGCCCGGAAGTGTCATAAACAGGACCAGGGCGGTTGCCACTATGATCCAGGCGGTATCGGCTCCATTCATCAGCCGCTCTCCTCTTCAGCTTGCGTGGCGGGGCTTGAAGCGGAGCACGGGTGGGGAAAAAAGAGGCAATCGTTAAAAAAGACGCCTATTTATGGGGCTTTTGTTTAAGTGATGATTAAATGTGCGTCATGTTTGCGGGATTGCGAAAAAATTAGGCGATATTAGAAAGCGCATCTGACAACAAATTTAGCGCGTGATCGCGCGCGGCCAGCCGGACGGCGTCACGGCCAAGTGCACCAAATTCGATGGTTTGCGTTTGGGTCAACTGGCCTGTAGCGGCTATTCCGAAGCAGACGCGCCCCTCGGGTTTGAACTCGGACCCACCGGGGCCCGCGATGCCGGTGATCGATACGGCCAGTTGCGCGTTGGAATGGTGTAGGGCGCCCTCGGCCATCTCGCGGGCAACCTGCTCCGAGACCGCGCCGTGCGCGTCCAGGGTCGCCGCCTGTACGCCCAACATCTGCTGTTTTGCGGCGTTGGTGTAGGTCACGAAACCTCGGTCCACCACGGCCGAACTGCCGGGGATGTCGGTTAGTGCCGCAGCGACCATACCCCCGGTGCAACTTTCGGCGGTGGCGATCATCACTCCTTGCGCCTTGGCGCGGTCCAGTAGCGCGGCGACGGTCATAGCCCCAAAACCCCATGCGCGAACCCGGCCAGGATCAAGACGCCGATGGCGGCAAAGACCCCGGCGATCACATCATCCAGCATCACGCCCATCGCATCCCCCTTGCGGTCGGCCCAGCCAACCGGGCCGGGTTTGGTAATGTCGAACAGCCGGAACAACAGGAACCCAGCAACCCAACCGGGCCACAGCGCCGTGATCTCGATCCCATGCGCCCATGACGGGTATGAGATCGCCCACAGCGCGATGAACTGGCCTGCGACCTCATCTATGACGATCTCAGACGGGTCGTGATCCTCTTGCCCTGCGGTCATCACGCGGGTGGCCCAGAGCCCGCCGAAGAACACCGCGAACGTGGCGATCACCAGCAGGGGAAAACCACCCAGTGTATGCAAGACCCACGCCAAGGGCAGGGCGGCGAGCGATCCCCATGTGCCGGGCGCAGGGCGCAGATAGCCCACACCGCAGACGGTGCCGATCAGCCGCGCGGCGGTCATGATTTCACCAGACAGGCTGTGGCAAGCGAGGCAATGCCTTCGCTGCGGCCCGTGAAGCCCAGCCGTTCGGACGTTGTCGCCTTGACCGAGACCTGATCGGTCCGCAGCCCCATAATCCGGGCCATCTCGATCCGCATCGCCTCGGCATGCGGGCCGATCTTGGGGTATTCGCAGACCAGCGTGCAATCGATATTCGAGATCGCGTATCCCATCGTCGCGGTCAGCTCGACCGCGTGGCGTAGGAAAATCTCGCTGGCGGCCCCTTTCCATTGCGGGTCCGAGGGCGGGAAGTGCTGGCCGATATCGCCCTGCGCCAGCGCGCCATAGATCGCATCCGTCACAGCGTGCATCCCAACATCGGCGTCCGAATGCCCTTGAAGACCACGATCATGCGGCACCTGCACGCCGCACAGGATTACATGATCCCCGTCGCCAAACCGATGCACGTCATACCCGTTGCCCAGCCTTACATCCATATTCGTTCCCAATATGCGTTCCGCCCGGGCAAAATCCTCGGGCCGTGTGATTTTGATGTTATCCGCATCGCCCGGCACGATGGCCACGTTCAGCCCTGCGGCGCGGGCAACCTCGACATCGTCCGCCGCGCCGCCCGCATGAGCGGCATGGGCCGCGACGATGGTGTTATAGTGAAAGCCCTGTGGTGTCTGTGCGGCGAAAAGGCCGGTGCGATCCTGCGTGCCGGTCACCGTTTGTCCGTCTCCGGTCCAAAGCGCATCCGTGACTGCCAAGCCGGGGGCGGCAGCGGGGCTGGCTTCGAGCGCTTGCAACACGTCGTGAATAGTCTGAGCACTGACACAGGGACGGGCGACATCATGGATCAGAACGCGGGTCACATCCAGATCGCTCAGGGCGGCCAGCCCATTGCGCACCGAACCCGGACGATCCGCGCCACCTGCGGTCAGGATCAGATCTGAAGCGGCAAATTCTTCCCAAGCGGTGCTGTCCTCGGGGGACAGGACCAGCACGATGTGATCGACTTGCCCGTGAAACTGCTCAATCGTCCAGTCCGCGACGCGGCGTCTGCCTAGCGGTCGCCATTGTTTCGGGATACCCCCTCCGGCGCGCAGGCCACGTCCTGCGGCAACGATTATGGCTGCGGTGGTCATGGGCGGTGTCTCCGGTAAATTCGGGGCAATGTTTAGGGTGCGGTGAATGCAGAGGCAATCACCCGCGTTATCCCGCCTAAAAATTAAGCAAGTGATGATTTTGCGGGCTTTCCAGCTGCCGTTTTGTTGTTCATATACGCTCAATTCGATATCTAAGTCGCAACTGCCCAAGGATTAAGCACGTTGACTCTTCAACTCGCAGACAAAGACCTGACCCCGCCAGTTCTGCTGGCCCCGATGGCCGGAATCACCGACCGCCCGTTTCGCGATCTGGTGATGCGCTTTGGCGCGGGTATGGTGGTCAGTGAAATGGTTGCAAGCCAGGAAATGGTGCAGGCCAAACCCGGCGTGCGCGAACGGGCCGAGCTGTCGGCCGACGTGGAAAACACCGCCGTTCAACTAGCCGGGCGCGAGGCGCATTGGATGGCCGAGGCCGCCCGGCAGGTCGCTGATCGGGGCGCGCGGGTGATCGACATCAACATGGGGTGTCCGGCCAAGAAGGTCACGAATGGCTATTCCGGCTCGGCGCTGCTGAAAACGCCGGATCATGCGCTGACATTGATCGAGGCGGTGGTCGCGGCGGTTGATGTGCCGGTCACGCTGAAAACGCGGTTGGGGTGGGACGACAAATTACTGAATGCGCCGGACGTCGCGCGGCGCGCGCAGGAGGCAGGGGTGCAGATGGTGACAATCCACGGGCGCACGCGCTGTCAGTTCTACAAAGGGCAGGCGGACTGGCAGGCGATCCGCGCGGTGAAAGAGGCGGTCGATATCCCTGTCATCGCAAACGGGGATATCGTGGATACGGAAACAGCGGGAACCGCGTTGGATCAGTCAGGCGCGGATGGCGTCATGATCGGGCGGGGCGCTCAGGGTCAGCCCTGGGTCCTGGCGCAAGTCTGCCACGATCTCTATGGCGCGCCTGCGCCGGTGGTGCCTCAGGGCGAGGACCTGATCGAGATGGTCCGCGCGCATTATCAGGCGATGCTTGGCTTTTACGGTAGCGATCTGGGTCTGCGCGTCGCGCGCAAACATCTGGGTTGGTATATGGATCAGGCTGGTACGCCAGCAGCCTTGCGCCGCGCCGTTCTTACCTCTCGCGATACCGATGAGGTGATCCGCCTGCTGGGTGACGCCTTAAGCACTGAGGCGGAGGCTGTCGCATGAATTCAGACCAGAGTATTTGGACTTCGCTTCCGGTACCGGCCTTCATAATTGATGGCGATGATCGGATATCCGACGTTAATTCAGCCGGCGAAGGATTCCTGAATGCCTCGCGTAAATCGGTGATCGGGCACCCGGTTTGGGATCAGATTGCGGTCGACGCGCCACTGGAAGAGGCGTTCGAGCGCGCGCGGGCGCAGGGAACACCCTTGTTCGTGAATGATGTAGATGCGGGCTCGGGCAATCGTGCGCCGCTGCAATGCGCGCTGCAGATTGCACCATTGGTTGGCCATCCGGGTTCAATGATCATGATCATCTCGCCGCGAGAACTGGCAGGGCGGATGACGCGGGGCAATACCGTTAAATCGGCGGCGCAGTCGGCGATCGGCATGGCTGAGATGCTGGCACATGAGATCAAGAATCCACTGGCCGGCATCACTGGTGCGGCGCAACTGCTGAGCATGAATATCTCACAGCAAGACCTTGAACTTACAGACCTTATCGTCGCTGAGAGTCGTCGTATCGTAAAGCTGTTGGAACAGGTCGAGCAGTTCGGAAACCTGTCGGAGCCTGATTTCAAGCCAGTGAATATTCATGATGTCCTGGACCGCGCACGCCGGTCGGCCTTGCTGGGATTCGGCGCGCATATGAAAATCATCGAGGAATACGACCCTTCGTTGCCGCTGGCTTATGGTGATCCGGATCAATTCCTGCAAGTTATTCTGAACTTGTTGAAAAACGCGTCTGAAGCTGCTGATCCCAAAGGTGGAATAATTCGCATCAGGACGTATTTCGAACATTCCTTCCGACTTCGGCGCAGTGATGGTTCGGGCCATTCCCTGCCATTGCAGATCGAGATTATCGACGACGGGCCGGGCCTGCCCGAGAAAATCCGTAGCGATATCTTCGACCCGTTCGTGTCGGGCAAGGAAAACGGCACCGGCCTCGGGCTGGCGCTGGTGAGCAAGATCATCTCGGACCATGACGGCTGGATTTCCGCCGACTCGGTGCCGGGCCGTACGGTGTTTCGCATTTCGCTGAGGCGGGCACCGAAGGATGCAACGTAAGACAAAGCCGGAAAGAGCTTAAGGAGAGCACCAAATGGATGGAACAGTTCTGGTCGCAGATGACGACCGCACGATCCGCACCGTTTTGACACAGGCCCTGACGCGGGCAGGATGCAAGGTGCATGCGACCTCTTCGCTGACCACGCTGATGCGCTGGGTTGGTGAGGGCAAGGGGGATGTGGTGATCTCGGATGTCGTAATGCCGGACGGCAACGGTCTAGAAATGCTGCCAAAAATCGCTCAGGACCGTCCAGGTTTGCCGGTCATTGTTATTTCGGCCCAAAATACGATCATGACGGCAATTCAGGCGGCCGAGGCGGATGCTTATGATTATCTGCCCAAACCCTTTGACCTGCCGGATTTGATGAAGCGCACTGCGCGCGCGTTGGAGCAGAAGCAACGCGTTCAAACCGAGGTGGCGGAACCTGTCGACGAGCGTCCGGAAGAATTGCCTTTGGTCGGACGGACACCGGTAATGCAAGCGCTTTATCGGCTGGTTGCACGGGTTATGAACACTGATCTTTCGGTCATGATATCTGGTGAAAGTGGAACGGGTAAATCGCTGATTGCAAGGGCAATTCATGACTTCTCGGATCGTCGGACGCTGCCATTTGTAACTGCAACTGCGGCCGATCTGCGGGATCTGGAAGGCCCCGCGCGGGTGATGGCCCGTGTGCGTGGCGGTACGTTGCTGATTGATGAAATTGCAGATATCGAGGATGAACTGCAGGCCCGTATCGTGCGCATGATGGACACGCCCGGCGATCACGTTCCGCGTTTTATGGCAACCAGCCAGTCCGACCTGACCGAGGCGATGGAGAGTGGGCGCGTGCGTCAGGATCTCTATTACCGCTTGTGCGGTGCGACCATTCATGTGCCGGCATTGCGGGAACGGGTTGATGACATCACCTTGCTGGCCGATCACTTTCTGGCACGGGAAGAACGTGAGCACGGCACCAAGCGCTGGCTTAGCGCTGACGCGGTGGAACTGGTTCGACGCTATTCCTGGCCGGGTAACGTGCGGCAGCTTGAAAACGCAATCCGCCGCCTGAGCCTGACCAGCCGCGCCGATGAAATCTCGAAAGCCGAGGTTGAGATGGTGCTGGGCAGTCAGCCCGAGGCTGAACCTGTTCTGGGTGACGGCGAACGCGAAAAACTATCGGCGTCGGTTGCGCGTCATCTGAGGCGGTACTTTGATCTGCACGGCAATTTGCTGCCACCTCCGGGTCTCTACCAACGCATTCTTCGCGAGGTCGAAGCCCCGCTGATCGAACTGGCGCTGGATGCAACTGGTGGGAATCAGGCAAAATGTGCTGATCTTCTGGGGATTAACCGGAATACGCTGCGGAAAAAGATTACAGACCTCGATATTCAGGTGACACGCAGACGCAAACTGATGTAATATGGCCACACAAAGCGTGGCATCCGGGTTCTGACCCGGCAAGGACCACGAAATATGGCGGTTAGCCGCGAAAGCGGCGCATCAGGATGAGGGCAGACGGTGGCATCCCGAGCACAGAGCGGGCTGATCCTATCGATTAATCGGTGGCGAAAATCCCGAAAGCTGCGCAATTTTAGCACCTTGGGTCTGGTTCTTCTGGGCCCTGCTTTGGCGTTGGCGACGTATCTTGTGATCGGCCCCTTTGACCTTGGGGCTTCTGCACCAACTCTGCGGCTCATCCTGCTTGCGGACTTGGTCTATGTACTGGTCGTTGCGGCGCTTGTGCTCAGTCAGGTCGGTACGTTGATTGCGGCACGGCGCGCGAAATCCGCGGGCTCGCGCCTGCACCTTAGACTGATCGGCGCATTTACGCTTTTGGCGTTGGTTCCAACCGTGACAGTTGCCATCTTCGCCGGATTGACGGTGAACATCGGGCTTGAGGGTTGGTTTTCAGACCGTGTTCGGCAGGTTGTGGGCTCATCTCTCACGGCCGCCGAAGCTTACGAGCAAGAGCACCGCGAGGGCTTGACGCAGGACGCCACAGTTCTTGCGCGGTTCTTGGACAATTCACGCGCAGTGGATTTCTACATCTCGGACGCCGAATTGCGGTCTGTGTTGGCACAGGGACAATCTCAGATTCAGCGTGGTCTGCGCGAGGCTTATGTTATCGACGGCAGTGGCGAGATCAAATCGCGCGGCGACAGGTCATACCTGTTCAACTACGAAGCTCCGACGCCAGAGCAACTGGTCGAAGCCGCTGATACGGGCCTTTTGATCATTGCAGATTGGCAGAACAGCGAATTCCGGGCGTTGGTTCCTCTGCGCGCCTTTCTGGATCGATACCTTTATGTAAGTCGCGAAGTCGACGGGCAGTTGCTGACCTTGCTGGACGACACCAAGGAAACGGCACAGTTCTATCAACAGCTTGAAAGCGACCGGGGCCGGGTTCTGTTCGAGTTCGGTCTTTTATATCTTGGCTTTGCGGTCATTTTGATCCTTGCTGCGATGTCTTTGGGAATGTGGTTTGCCGAGCGCCTCTCGCGCCCGGTGGGGCGGTTGACAACGGCGGCCCAAAGGGTTGGTGCGGGTGATCTGAGCGTTCAGGTGATTGAAGAGGCCAGCGATGATGAGATCGCGATGCTGGGCCGTTACTTCAACCAGATGACACGGCAGTTGAAAGGGCAGCGCGATACCCTTCTTGAGAATACGCGGCAAATCGAACGCCGCCGGCGATTGTTTGACTCGGTTCTCAGCTCGGTCACGTCCGGGGTTGTCGGCGTAGATCCGGATGGTTGCGTAACATTCGTGAACCGCTCGGCTGAACGGCTGCTGGACTGGTCGCGTGGCGAAGAACACTTGGCCATCGGCATTGCCGTTCCTGAATTCCTTCCCCTGTTCGAAACGCTGAAGGACAGCGGTCAGGAAGCGGTTCAGGGTGAGGTCAAGGTGACCCGTAAAGGGCGCTTGGAAAACCTGTTGGTGCGTATGGCCACCCGCCGCGGCGAGGACGGTGGACTTGAAGGATACGTGGTTGCATTTGACGACGTAACCGATCTGGTCAGCGCGCAGAGGTTGGCAGCCTGGGGTGACGTGGCGCGTCGTATCGCGCATGAGATCAAGAACCCTTTGACCCCGATCCAACTGAGCGCGGAACGGATCAAACGCAAATTCTCGACCAAGCTGGATGAAGAGGATTGCGACAAATTGGTGTCGATGACGGATGTCATCGTGCGTCAGACCAATGATTTGCGCCGGATCGTCGACGAATTTTCGAAATTCGCCCGGATGCCCGAACCCGAGCGGCGCGAGGAAAACATTGTCGAGCTGGTGCAAGAAGCGGTCTTGTTGCAGCAATCGGGACAACCGGATGTCGAGATTCTGGCCTCTTTGCCAGACCAGCCCATCCAACTGGATGTGGACGCGACGATGTTGAATCAGGCTTTGACGAACCTGATCAAAAACGCGGGTGAAGCTATCGAAACGCTGAAAAGAAAGGGCGCCCCCGACAATCTGAAGCCACAGATAAAAGTGGACGTGACGCCCGATGACGCAGGTACGGTGATAACGATAGCAGATAACGGAATAGGTTTACCGGAAGACAGGGCGCGATTGTTCGAGCCCTATGTGACCACACGAGACGAGGGGACGGGCCTTGGCCTGCCCATCGTTAAGAAAATAATCGAAGAACATGGCGGTGCACTGACTTTGGAAGATGCACCGGTATTTGACGGGCAGGACCATTTTGGCGCGATGGCCGTGATCCGGTTGCCCGGGGGCAATTTCCCCCAATCCTCGGCGCCACAAAAGCAGGCAATTAAAACAAACAAACTGAAAGCAGGCCAAAGATGAGTGACATTCTAATCGTAGATGACGAACGCGATATTCGCGAGCTGGTGTCCGACATTCTGGAGGACGAAGGCTATTCAACCCGGCTGGCTGGCAACTCGGACGAGTGCATGGCCTCGATCAATTCCGAGCCGCCGGGTCTGCTGATTCTGGATATTTGGCTGAAGGACAGCCGTATGGACGGTATCGACATTCTTAAGGCGGTCAAGCGCGACAATCCGGATGTGCCCGTGGTGATCATTTCGGGTCACGGGAACATCGAGATCGCCGTCGCGGCGATCAAGCAGGGGGCTTATGATTTTATCGAAAAGCCCTTTAACATTGATCAGTTGATGGTTGTTATCCGTCGCGCGATGGAAACCTCGCGCTTGCGCCGCGAGAACGCCTCGCTCAAGCGCAAGGAGGTCACGAATTCCGACATGATCGGCAAGTCCGCCTCGTTCCGCGCGATGCAGGGACAGTTGGACAAGGTGACCAAGTCGAACGGTCGCGTCATGCTCAGCGGTCCTGCCGGATCCGGCAAAGAGATCGCAGCGCGGTACATTCACGCCCATTCGAACCGGGCAAACGCACCATTTGTGACGGTCAATTGCGCCGGTATCGAACCAGAGCGTGTGGAAGAGGTTCTGTTTGGTCGAGAATCATCAGAGCGCGGCGTCGAATCCGGATTGCTGGAAGAGGCTCATGGGGGTGTTGTCTACTTTGACGAGGTTGCCGATATGCCGTTGGGGACTCAGTCCAAGATCCTGCGGGTGCTGGTCGATCAGCAATTCCAGCGTGTTGGCGGGTCAGACAAGGTGCGCGTGGATCTGCGTGTCATTTCATCAACCAACAAGAACCTCGACGAAGAAATCGCGGCAGAACGGTTCCGCGAAGAGCTGTATCACCGCCTGAATGTTGTTCCGATTGACGTGCCCTCGTTGGAGGATCGGCGCGAGGACATTCCGGTTCTGGCGCAACACTTCATAGAAATGTGCAATGAGTCTCAGGGTCTGCCGGTGCGCGAGATTTCGGATGAAGCCGTGGCTTTGCTGCAAACCATGACCTGGCCGGGCAACGTGCGTCAGCTGAAGAACTTGATCGAACGTGTGCTGATCCTTGGGGATGGGACCGGCCCGATTGAGGCCAGAGAACTGCCGACCGAGGATGAAAAATCCGACGACTCCGGTCGTGTGGTTTTGTCGGGTGCACTGGCGACTCTGCCGCTGCGCGAGGCGCGCGAGGCGTTCGAGCGTGAATATCTGCTGACGCAGATCAACCGGTTTGGCGGCAATATTAGTCGCACCGCCAGCTTTGTCGGGATGGAACGCAGCGCGCTGCATCGCAAGTTGAAGTCGTTGGGCGTTGTGACATCGAACAAGTCGGGTGCGCGGGTTGCGCAGATTGACGAACCTGAGCCGGCGGAATAATCCGCCGGGTCTTTAACCCGTCTGGCCAGGTGTGATGATCTGGAAAGAGCCATCGTCAAATTTGACGAAACAGGACTCGGTGCTCAGGGGTGGTAGTTCGATTGTACGAACGGCGGGCACGCGGCTTTTAACGCTTTGCTTACAAGGCGGCAGGCTGATCGGGCGATAACCTTTGGCAGCCATGCACTGTGCTTCGACCGTGTTGCGCAGGCCTTGGTTGACATCGACTGTGTAGATCTGACCAGGTTGCCACCAGCCGCCTGTGCGGTGGCATCGGCCGCGGTTGTCGCAATATGTTCGTCCGGGCCAATAAGTCGGCGGTCCCTGACGAACCTGATTGGCGACTGGCGCATCATTCAGGGCCTGCACCTGACATTGCGTCGTCTCGGTCTGCACGCGCGATACACTTTCGCCCTCGCGATAGTACATCGACAATGGCCCGCATGCGGTCAGGACTGTCAAAGGAATGAGTAAACGAATTACTGTTTTCATGGACTTAGAATGCCCTGACCTCAGGGATTTTACAATTCAATTGACCACTTCGGGACCATCTGTCATTCAAAACGTTCAGGCAGAAGGGCCCACGATATGAAGGTCATCATTTGCGGCGCGGGCCAAGTAGGCTGGCAGATTGCACGGCATCTGTCGGGCGAACTGAACGACGTGACGGTAGTGGACAATAACCCCGACCTTGTCCGTAGGGCTACTGAAACACTGGACGTTCAGGGCATTGCCGGCTTTGCCAGCTACCCGGATGTCTTGGAGCGGGCAGGTGCGCGTGACGCCGAGATGATCATCGCCGCGACCCATTCGGACGAGGTGAACATGGTCACCTGTCAGATGGCGCATTCCGTTTTTTCAATCCAGCGCAAGATCGCGCGTTTGCGGTCAAAATCCTACCTGCAAGCTATTCACTCAGATCTCTACCGTCGGGATCACCTGCCTATAGACGTCGTAATCAGTCCCGAGCGCGAGGTGGCCGCTGCCGCCATGCGCCGCCTTTCGGCGCCTTCGGCTTTCGATACCGAGATGTTCATGGATGAGAAGGCACAGCTTTTGGGCATCCGTATCGATGAGGATTGCCCGATCGTGAACACGCCCCTGAGGCAGCTGACGGATCTGTTTTCGACCCTCAGTTCCATCGTTGTCGGGGTGCGGCGCGAGGGTACGTTGTTTGCGCCGGAATCCGAAGATCAGCTGTTCGTTGGTGACGAATGCTATGTCTTTGCCAATGTCAAAGACGTGGACCGCACGATGGAGGTTTTCGGCAAAGCACAAAGGAAACAGGATCGCGTGGTGATCGTTGGAGGCGGCAATGTCGGGCTGGAAGTCGCGCGCACATTGGAAGAACGCGAAAGTCGTGTACGCGCCAAGATTATCGAGCGGGACCGCAGTTGTGCAGAACAAGCCGCCGAAGCATTGGAACGGACAATTGTTCTGAACGGCGATGGTCTGGACGCTGCGCTGCTGCGTGAGGCCGGGATCGAACGGGCGGATGCCATGCTGGCCGTGACGGACGACGACCGCGCCAACATGCTGGCTGCCGTGCGAGCCAAAGCTGAAGGATGCGCATTGGCGATTGCTTTGATCAACGACCCCAGCATGGTTGCGCTGATGGGGCCGCTTGGCATTGATGCATACATCAACCCGCGCGCTACAACGGTCAGTTCGATCCTGCGCCATATCCGGCACGGACGGGTGCGGCAGGTCTATTCGATTGGAGACGCCGAGGCCGAAGTGATTGAGGCCGAAGTCCTCTCGACCTCTCCAATGGCCGGGCAAAGGCTACGCGACATTGACTTCCCCGAAGGTGTTCTGGTGGGTGCGGTCCGCAAGGGCGATGAGTTGGTGCGTCCCTCGGGCAGTCTGCGGATCGAGGAAAAAGACGTGGTCGCGATCTTTGCGATGGCCAAGGATGTGCCAGAGGTCGAGCGCTTGATGCAGGTTTCGATTGATTTCTTCTGATGGCGCGGGTTGTTGCACATCAGATCGGACTGGTGCGGCGCTTACCGTTGTTCTTGCTGATCTGGGGCATCGCCGCGGTGTCGATGTGGATACCTGCGGCTTATGCGCTGGCTTTGAATGACCACGATACCTCGCGGTCGTTCTTCTACTCTGGATTACTGGGTTTGTTCGTGGTGGCCACGATTGCGTTGGCCTCATCCAATCGTATTCCTCGCCGAGGGACTCTTGGGCAATTGGCCGTGCTGCTGGCCTGTTTCACGGTGCTGCCGCTGTTTCTAGCGGTCCCGCTGCATGATGCGATGGGGAACACGACTTTTCTGAATGCTTATTTCGACATGGTTAGCGCGATGACGACCACGGGCGCGGATATCTTCCCTGACCCCGAACGGTTGAGCGCCCCTTTGCATCTGTGGCGGGCCCAAGTGGGCTGGATGGGCGGGTTGCTGATGTGGATTTCGGCGGCGGCCATTCTTGCGCCGTTGTCGCTGGGCGGGTTCGAGGTTACGGCACGTGGTCAGCCGGGACGTCCTGTGACAGGCGTGGCGCAAAGTGAACGTGTTGATCCGCGTGGCCGTCTCATCCGCGTAACCCGGACGCTGACCCCGGTTTATGCCGGGTTAACGCTGGTGATCTGTTTGTTGCTGCTGATAACCGGGGAAACCGGTCTGACCGCGATCTGTCATGCGATGTCCACGATGGCGACGTCGGGTATCTCTCCGGTTGGGGGATTGGAAGGAGCGCAGGCTGGGATAACTGGTGAGGCGATCATCTTTCTGTTCCTTTTCTTCGCGTTGTCGCGTCTGACGTTTTCCACCGATACGGCAACAACCGGGTATTCGCGGTTGGACAAAGACCCCGAGTTCCGGATCGGCCTTGTGATCGTTGTCGCTGTCGCCGCACTGTTGTTCACCCGCGTTTGGGCCGGAGTGAATGAAATCGGCAACCAACTGACGCCGGTTCAAGCGCTCAGTGTGATCTGGGGGATGGTTTTCACAGTATTGTCCTTTTTGACCACCGCTGGGTTCGAAAGTGCAAACTGGAACGATGCGCAACAGTTGTCGGGGTTGGGGACTCCGGGCCTTGTTCTGTTGGGAATCGCGTTGATTGGTGGTGGTGTCGCGACCACAGCCGGAGGGGTCAAACTGCTGCGTGTGTTTGCTCTTTACCTGAACGGTGCGCGCGAGATCGACAGGCTGATCTACCCGTCTTCTGTTAGCGGGGTCGGGGGCGGAAATAAGCGCATCCAAAGCGACGGCGCCTTTATTGCGTGGATCTTTCTGATGATGTTCGCGTTGACGGCTGCATTGTTCAACATGTTGTTGGCAGCAATGGGCGCGGGGTTCGAACAGGCGATGGTTTTGACAGTTGCCGCCCTCAGCACCACGGGCCCTCTGATCGAATTGGCGACTGACGTGCCCATCAGACTGGTTGATCTATCGGGGGGCGCAAAGCTGACAATGTGCGCGGCCATGGTGATTGGACGGCTTGAGACGCTGGCAATTATCGCCTTGATCACACCGTCCTTGTGGCGGGACTGAGAATCAACACTCGTGTTAATGATTGATTTTTCATCTGGAAACTCGGTTAACGACACTCCATACTCTGCCAGAGGGAGCGCGTTGGTCCGCAGCGCGTAGCAAGAACAATGGCGAGTTTATAAAAATATGGCTTCGGACAGACAGAATCTGCAGGACGCGTTCCTGAACAATGTACGTAAGGCAAAGGTCCCGGTCACAATTTTCCTGATCAACGGTGTGAAATTGCAAGGTGTGATCACGTGGTTTGATAACTTTTGCGTGTTGTTGCGCCGCGACGGACAGTCGCAGCTGGTTTATAAGCATGCGATCTCGACCATCATGCCATCACAGCCGATCAACCTGTATGAGGGCGAAGACGCCTCTTGATGGAACATGACAGGACGCGCACCCGCGCTTGGGTGCTGCATCCGGAAATCAAGTCAGATGAACAGCGCCGTGTCCCTGAACCGGCGCTGGCAGAAGCGGTTGCTTTGGCCGCTGCTTTGCCCGACCTTGACGTGGTCGGGTCAGAAATTGTGCGCTTGCCGCGGGCGCAGGCCGGTTTGTTGTTCGGCAGTGGCAAGATCGAAGAACTGGCCGAGCGGCTGCATGACAACAAGATCGAATTGGTGCTGATCGACGGTCCGGTGACGCCTGTCCAGCAGCGCAACCTTGAAAAGGCGTGGAAAGTCAAAATCCTCGACCGAACGGGGCTGATCCTCGAGATATTCAGCGACCGCGCCCGGACACGTGAAGGGGTTCTACAGGTCGAGATGGCCGCACTCAGCTATCAACGGACACGGCTGGTACGCGCCTGGACCCACTTGGAACGCCAGCGGGGCGGTTTGGGTTTTGTCGGCGGTCCGGGTGAGACCCAGATCGAGGCTGACCGCCGTGCGATTGACGAACAACTTGTTCGCCTGCGGCGGCAATTGCAGAAAGTTGTCAAAACCCGCACCCTGCATCGTGCGGCCCGTGCCAAGGTGCCGTATCCGATTGTGGCGCTGGTGGGCTATACCAACGCGGGCAAGTCCACTTTGTTCAACCGTCTGACCGGTGCCGAAGTGATGGCCAAAGACATGCTGTTTGCCACGCTTGATCCAACTATGCGCCGGGTTGAACTGCCTGATGGTCCCGAGGTGATCCTGTCGGATACGGTGGGGTTTATCTCGAATCTGCCGACCGAGCTGGTGGCTGCCTTTCGCGCCACGTTAGAGGAAGTTCTGGGTGCCGATATCGTCGTCCATGTCCGCGACATCAGCCACGAAGAGACTGAAGCACAAGCGCAGGATGTCGAAACCATCCTGACGTCTCTTGGGGTCGAGGATAACCGCCCGCGTCTGGAAGTCTGGAACAAGATTGATCTGTTGGACCCCGAGGAACGCGAAGCAGCTGTTGCCCGTGCGGATCGTGACCCTGAGGTTTACGCGATTTCGGCGGTCACAGGAGAAGGGGTTGGCCCGCTTTTGGCCGACATCGCGACCAAGCTTCAAGGCGTTCGACACGAAATGACGCTGTTTCTGGGCTATGCCGAGGGGGACAAGCGGGCATGGTTGTTCCGTCAGGACGTGGTTCGGGCCGAAAAACAGACCGAGGATGGTTTCGTACTGACCGTTCTATGGACGGACAAGCAAGCCGCGCAATTCGCAGCGCTTTAGGCGTTATTTCCCGTCGATCTGGCGTTGATAATCGTCGGCGTCGAACCATCTCAGCGAGGTTTTCACCTTGTGGTCCTCGGTCAATTCCCACTCTTCCCAGCCGCGGGCGATGACATGGTTGCCGGTTTGCGCGTGATGACCTTCCAATGTCCAAACAAAGATGGCGTGACTTCCTGCCCATCGCATCATGTCGCAGCGCACCTCGAGGTCAGGAAAGTCTGCGTAGAACCCGCGCGCCATTTCAGCAACTGCGGCCCGTCCGACAATCGGCTCTCCTCGGTTTATCGTGATTTGCCCGTCAGGAGCGTAAAACCGCGCCACTTCGTCAGGGTTGCCTGAACTCCAGGCAATCGCATAATCGCGCGCGAGATTGTTCAACCTATCCCGAATGCTGGCCATAAATACCCCCAAACCAAATGTCTTTGCCTTAGGGGAGGGTACGGCAAAACCACCGCTTTCGTCCACGTAAGCTGAAAAAAGGGGCAAGGTCTTGCCGAACAGGGGAAATTAGCGCGGGATCAGGTTGGTAACGCCGACCGCAGCCGCGCGGGCGAGATCCAGGTCCAGCGACATCGGAATATACTCTCCGCGGCGCCACAGTTGGGCTTGGTCATCATAATAGCGGGATAGAAAATGACCCGACTGACCGGTTGCCGTTATAAAGACCGAACTGTCGGGGTCGGCAAAATCATAGACGCCCCGATATCCTGCACCATGAACGTTCTGGAACGGGTCCGGCCCTTCGCCCGAGGTGCGCCCGCGTAGCAAAGTATTGTCGCCGCCGCTGGTGGATTGGCGGATATTGACGAAGAACCGCAGAACCGGGACCGAGCCCAGAACCGGGTGATCATGCGTCGCCTGATGCGCATCGCCCCAGCGTAAGGATTGTAGCGCACCGCCGTATTTCTCGGTGATCCAGATCAGCGCATCATCCAGTGCAAGGCGGGCCATATCACTACATGTTTCCGTTGGTGCGCTTTGCCGAACGTCGCACCAGACCGCCGCGCCATCAATGTTCCGATAGACGCGTTCGATAAACAGCGGCTCGACATGTTTAAACTCTGCCGCAATCGGCCCCAATTCGTCCGAAATCAAACGGATCTGAAGCGCCCGCAGCCACGCCGCATAGATCAAAGGTTCAGGCAGATGTTCGTTCATCTCGCCATTCCACTCGGCCAGCAAATTAAGTGCAATCTGACGTTGCCGTTCTGGTGTACCTTCGGGAGCCGAAGCTCCAGTGAACCACAAATCGGCCCCGATCAGCGGCAACAGGGACCGGGCAGTGAAGCTTACGGTGTCCAGCTGTGCCTCGATAAAGCTGTCGCGCGTATGGACCTCGCGCGATTGCATCAGCCTTTCCCATCTGTGAATGCGTTGGGTATCGCCCCATTCATAAGACACATGTCTCGGAAATGGGCGGTTGATGACCTTGTTGTTGGTATTACCCAGGATACCGCCTGCAGGGGCCACGAATTCGGGGTTATCGCCATAGGGCAGACGTCCCTGCCAGCGGTTCTCGTTCAGCCAACCTGGTGTCGGAATGCGTCCCCGGCTTTGGTTTCGCAGGTCGCGGCGGGGCATCGCACCGATCAGTTTCATACCAATGGTATCCGTATCGACCAGCGAAAGGTTCTGGGACGGAGCAATGAAAAGCTCGGCCGTGTCAATCGCCTGTCGCACTGTGTCCGCATTCATCAGCGCCATTGAAGCAGACATCGAGGTGTCCTGCGCGCTGAGCGCAGTCCACGACAACGACGTTACATGCCCCGGAGGCGTGATGGTTCCCAAGTCAAAGTCACTGCCGGGCAGGACAGGTCCGTTCTCTGTCCAGCGCAAGGTCAGTGTAATGGGCGCTTCGTCCTTTATTTCTATGATCGATGGACGGCTGCGGAACTGTTTGAAACCGTCAGGCGTCAGGTATTCTTCAGGGTTGTCGGGGTTGAGCTGTTCGATATGTATGTCTTGGTCGTCCAGATAGGACGATGTCAGCCCCCATCCCAGACGATCGCTGCGCCCGGTCATGATTGCCGGAACGCCGGGGATACTTGCACCGATCACGCCACCCTTGGCCAGTTGCAGACGGGCCAGATACCAAATGCCTGGCGCTGTAAAGCCCAGATGCGGGTCATTGGCCAGCAAGGTGCCCCCGATGGCCGAACGTGAAGGTGCGGCGCTCCAGGCGTTGGAGGCTCCGGCCAGTCCGCGCTTGGGAAATGGGGATAACGGGGTATCGGGCCTTGGGGTTCCCGCCGCGTAGCGGGGAACGCCGGGAAACAAAGCTGCGTATTCGGGTAGGGCTGCGATCCCCGACCCCGGAACATCGGGTAAAATATCAGCCAGTCTTTCGGCATCGTTCAGCATTAGCGATGTGCGCGCCCGCAGCACCTCATCCTCAAGATGTCCAGACAGTTGTAATGCCATCAGCTTGATGACCGCTAGGCTGTCGCCGGGTTGCCAAGGAGAGACCGGCGCGTTGAACAGGAACATCTCGGGTGCGCCGCGACCCAACGCGCTTTCGTTGATCTCGGCCAGACGTGCGTTTACCCCCGAGGCATACGCCCGCAGGGCTGCTTTGGTATAGTCGTCCTGAACCGTGACCGAGCGATGGGCCAGCCCGTACAGGTCCAGTCTGCGCAACAGTTTGTCGATGTGAACGGTGCGTGCGCCAAAAACCTCGGATAAACGCCCCTGTGCGGTTCTGCGCAGAACGGTCATCTGCCAAAGCCGGTCCTGAGCATGCGCATAGCCCAGCCCAAAGAACACATCCGGGTCAGTCGCACCCAATATATGAGGAACATTTGCAGTGTCGCGGACGATCTCGACTGGGGCTGTCAGGCCCTGAACTTCGACCGTCTGATCGTATTCCGGCAAGGATTGACTGGCCAGAAAATACACCAGCAGGACAGCGGCCAAAGTTAACAGAACGAGGCCCGATGCGATACGCACCAGCCAGCGAAATACTATAGCCATCTGCGGTCCAATTTCCTGTTCATCCGTCGAATGGCGCAAGAGTAAAGGAACCCATCGCGAACCGAAAGAGCAGCGCGGGCAGTTTGTTCCACTGCGCCGTTACGAAACGCAAACCCCGCCGCTGACCGGGGTCAGGGCGGGGCGAAACCGGGGGTCTCCGGTTCGGGTCTTACGGAATGATCCGTGTGTATTTCGTGCCTTCTACGGTGGCGCCAATCTGCAGGCCGGCTTGGCCAAATACAGCAGCCAACACGGGTGAACGCAGTGTTGTTGTGTCGGTCGAAAGGCTATCGCCCTGATCGCTGACCACATAGCCGATATCGGCTCCAGCGGTCCAACCGCTGGAACGGCGGAAATCGTTTAGCGCGTCTTGCGTCATGAAGAACAGGACATGTGCATATTGCTGCGCCCCGATCTGCAACCCGGCGGTGCCTTTGACTGCCGAGTAGTAATCGACAGTGGCGCCGTTGATACGCAGTGCGCCGCGGCCATATCCGCCACCAAATACAAATCCGGCCTCTGTTATCAGCGGCATGACCAGCATGCCGTTGGCTTTTTCTGCGATCTCAACCGTGTTGGGGTAGCGCGCGTACATTTCGGTCAAGGTCGCATCGACACGCGCATCAATCGTGGCTGCGTTCGAATTGCCGACACCGTTGCCGCAAGCGGCAGTCAGGGTCAGGCCAGCCATACCAATGGCAAAGCCACGACGGCTTAGTCGGGGGGAGTTGGAACTGCTCATGTTTTTTCTCTGTATAACTGCCTGAATTGTCGGGTGTTCCCGATCTTATCTGCAAGGATACGCCGATTGATTCTGCGTGTCACGGGAAAGCTGGCCCCGTACCGATCACAATCGGCGAAAATTCGCGACAATATGTCTTTTAACCTTGCAACAGCTTAGCGACTGCGGGTGCGAAATAAGTCAGTATGCCGTCGCAGCCCGCGCGTTTGAATGCAAGCAGGCTTTCCAGCATCACTTTTTCCCCGTCGATCCAACCGTTCTGCGCCGCGGCCTGAACCATCGCGTATTCACCCGAGACCTGATAGGCATAGGTCGGTGCCCCGAAGGTGTCTTTTACTCGGCGGCAGATGTCCAGATAGGGCATCCCGGGTTTGATCATCACCATATCCGCGCCTTCGGTCAGGTCGCGTTCAATCAACCGCAGGGCCTCGTCCGAGTTCGCCGGGTCCATCTGGTAGGTCTTCTTGTCCCCGGTCAGCGCGCCTGAGGCACCCACCGCATCGCGGAACGGACCATAAAAGGCGCTGGCGTATTTGGCAGCATAGCTCAGGATCATCACATTATGGTGCCCCGCCGATTCCAAGGACTGACGCATCGCTCCGATCCGACCATCCATCATGTCCGAAGGGCCGATGATGTCTGCTCCGGATTCGGCCTGCGCGAGTGTCATTTTGACCAATGCCTCGACGGTCTGGTCATTCACAATCTCGCCATCTACGACATAGCCGTCATGGCCATTGATGTTGTAGGGGTCCAGCGCCACGTCGGTCATCACTGCGATATCAGGCGCCGCTGCCTTGATGGCCCGTATTGCCCGGTTGGACAGATTGTCAGGGTTCCAGGCTTCGGCACAGTCCTCGGTTTTCAGGCCGGGATCGGTGTAAGGAAAGATGCAGATTGCCGGGATTCCAAGCGCCTGCGCCTCAACAGCGGCCTTTGCGATCAAATCGACCGAGCGGCGGACGACGCCGGGCATCGATGGCACGTGCTCTTCCACACCCTCTCCATCGCGGACAAAGACCGGCCAGATCAGATCATCCGTGGTCAGAGTATTCTCGCGCACCAACCCGCGTATGGCTGGCGATTGACGGGCCCTGCGAAAGCGGGTCTGGGGATAGGGGGCGATGGTGGGCTTCATGTCGCACTCTCCTTGAATATTCCCGCATTGGGTGGCATGAATTCCGCGTAGTCTCAAGGGTAACGATGGACGCGCCGGTGCGAAGAGGGTCCCTGATGACAGTGAACAAGGGGCCGATGCGTGAACTTATACTCTTCGATCTTTGAAGTCATTGACATGCGCAGCTTTTCCAATCTGTGGTATTGGATCGTGCTGGCGGTGCTTTGGTCTTCAGCTAGCCACTGGGCGATGGGGGTTCCGTTTGATCTCGTTTCGCGCGCCCGTCGCAACGGAGGTCAGGCCGAGCAGGATCTGTTGGATATCGTTCGGATTAACGTTAATCGGCTGATTTACATCGTCGAGGTTTCGGGACTGGTTATTCTGGCGTTTGGCTGTTTCTTTTTCACAGGTCTGGCTACGCTTGGCTTTTATTACGGGATTGAGCTTGCACAGGCGGTATTCTTGTTGTTGTTTCCGGTCGGTTTGGTCATGCTGATCAACATCTCGGCGGCTCGTAAGTTGCAACGAACCGAGGTTGGCCTTGAACCGGTTGCCAAAATACTGACCAGATGCAGGATTTATACGCAGATTATCGGAATGATTTCGATCTTGATCACCTCGCTCTGGGGTATGTATCAGAACTTTTCCATCGGCGTTCTGGGATAGAGAATTCGGAAAGGTTAGGCGATGAAGGCTCCGAACCATGTCACGGTTGGCGGCGCCCCCGAAGGGTTTGACGCACAGCTTGTCCTGAATGAGATCACCCGCTCGGGCGGACCGGTATGCCATGTGGCGCGTGATGACAAACGGCTTGAAGCGATGCGCGCCGCGTTGGCGTTCTTTGCGCCCGATATGCCGGTCTTTGTATTTCCGGGCTGGGATTGTCTGCCCTATGACCGCGTCTCGCCCAATGCCGATATCGCCGCCGCCCGCGTGGCAACGCTGGCCGCCTTGGTGCATCAGATGCCCGATCGGTTTGTGCTGCTGACCACGCTGAATGCAGCGACCCAACGCGTGCCCGCGCGCGAGGTTCTGCGCGAGGCCGCGTTTACCGCCCGCGTCGATCACCGCGTGGATGAGGCCGCGCTGCGCAACTTCCTTGTCCGCATGGGTTTCACCCAAAGCCCCACGGTGATGGAACCCGGCGACTATGCCATTCGCGGCGGCATCATCGACATCTTCCCTCCGGGCGAGTCCGGCCCGGTGCGGCTGGACCTGTTCGGAGACGTTCTGGACGGCGCGCGCCGGTTCGATCCCGCCTCGCAACGCACCACCGAAAAGCTGGAGGTGGTGGAGCTGGCCCCGGTGTCCGAGGTCATTCTGGACGATGCCGCCATCACGCGCTTCCGCCAGAACTATCGTATCGAGTTCGGCGCGGCGGGCACCGATGATCCCCTGTACGAGGCAGTCAGCGCAGGGCGCAAACATCAAGGCATCGAACACTGGCTGCCCTTCTTCCACGAAAAACTGGAGACGCTGTTCGACTACCTTCCCGAAGCATCGATCACCGTCGATGATCAGGTCACACCCGCGCGTCTGGCGCGGTGGGATACGATTGCCGATCAGTATGAAACCCGAAAACTGGCACTAGCCAACCGATCCCGCATGGACACGGTCTACAAGCCGACCCCGCCGGGTCTGCTCTATCTGGACGATGCCGCGTGGGAGGCTGCGGTCGGCGATCGTCGGGTGATGCAATTCAGCCCTTTACCTAAGGCCAGCGGGCCGGGCGTGATCGACGCAGGCGGGCGGATCGGACGCAACTTTGCACCCGAACGGCAGCAGGAAAGCATCAGCCTGTTTGGCGCTTTGGCCGCGCATATCACCGACAAGATGGCCAAAGGCCCGGTGCTGATTGCGTCTTATTCCGAAGGCGCCCGAGAACGTCTGACCGGTTTGATCGAAGACGAAGGTCTGGCCGAGGCGATCCCAGTCACCGATGGCACCCGCGTCGGCAAACGGGGCTTACATCTGGCCGTCTGGGCGCTGGAGCATGGGTTTGAGACCCCCGATTTGACAGTCATCGCCGAACAGGACGTGCTGGGCGATCGCCTGATCCGCCAGCCCAAGAAACGCCGCAAGGCTGAGAACTTCCTGACCGAGACCCAATCCCTGACCCCCGGTGATCTGGTGGTACATGTGGATCACGGCATCGGCCGCTATCAGGGGATGGAGGTCGTCACCGCCGCCGGTGCCGCCCATGAATGCCTGCTGCTGGAATACGCCGAACAGTCGAAATTGTATCTACCGGTCGAAAACATCGAGTTGCTGTCGAAATACGGCCATGACGAGGGTCTGCTGGACCGTCTAGGCGGCGGCGCATGGCAGGCGAAAAAGGCCAAGCTGAAAGAGCGCATCCGCGAGATGGCGGACAAGCTGATCCGCATAGCCGCCGAACGTGCGCTGCGCAAAGCGCCGGTGATGGACCCGCCGCCCCACGCTTGGGAGGAGTTCAGCGCCCGCTTCCCCTATCAGGAAACCGACGATCAACTGCGAGCAATCTCGGAAGTGATGGAAGACATGCATTCCGGCGCGCCGATGGATCGCCTGATCTGCGGCGACGTGGGCTTTGGCAAGACCGAGGTCGCCATGCGCGCCGCCTTTGTCGCCGCCATGTCCGGCGTGCAGGTGGCGGTGATCGCACCGACCACGCTGCTGGCGCGCCAGCACGCGGCCTCGTTCAAAGAACGCTTCCGAGGCTTCCCGTTGGAAGTTCGGCAACTGTCGCGCTTTGTCTCGACCAAAGAGGCGCAACAAACCCGCGATGGCCTGGCGCGTGGCACAGTGGATATCGTGATCGGCACCCATGCGCTGCTGGCCAAGGGCATCCGTTTCAACAATCTGGGCCTGCTGATCATCGACGAAGAGCAGCATTTCGGCGTCGGCCACAAAGAGCGCCTGAAACAGCTGCGCAGCGACATCCATGTCCTGACCCTAACGGCCACGCCGATCCCGCGCACCTTGCAACTGTCTCTGACCGGGGTACGCGACCTGTCGATCATAGGCACGCCGCCCATCGACCGCCTGGCCATCCGCACCTATGTCAGCGAGTTCGACGCGGTCACCATCCGAGAGGCCCTGCTGCGCGAACATTACCGTGGCGGGCAGAGTTTCTACGTTGTCCCGCGTATCTCGGACCTGCCCGAGATCGAAGAGTTCCTGAAAGAGCAACTGCCTGAACTGACCTATGTTGTCGCGCACGGTCAGATGGCGGCGGGGGAACTTGATGACCGGATGAACGCTTTCTACGACGGTAAATACGATGTGCTGCTGGCGACTACGATTGTGGAAAGCGGGCTGGATATTCCGACCGCAAACACGATGGTCGTGCATCGGGCGGATATGTTCGGCCTGTCACAACTCTATCAAATTCGCGGCCGGGTGGGGCGCTCAAAAACCCGCGCCTATGCTTACCTGACGACCAAACCGCGTAAGAAACTGACAGCCACGGCCGAGAAACGCCTGCGCGTTCTGGGCTCGCTGGATACGCTGGGGGCCGGGTTCACGCTGGCCTCACAGGATCTGGACATTCGTGGCGCTGGCAACCTGCTGGGCGAGGAGCAATCGGGTCAGATGCGCGACGTGGGCTATGAACTCTACCAGTCCATGCTGGAAGAGGCGATTGCCAAGATCAAATCCGGAGAGATGGAAGGGCTGTCCGACAGCGATGACCAATGGGCGCCGCAGATCAATCTGGGCGTTCCCGTCCTGATCCCGGAAGACTACGTACCCGATCTGGATGTGCGTTTGGGTCTTTACCGTCGCTTGTCCTCGCTGTCGACAAAAGTTGAGCTAGAGGGCTTTGCGGCCGAGTTGATCGACCGGTTCGGCAAGCTGCCCAAAGAAGTGAACACTCTGATGCTAGTCGTCCGCATCAAAGCCATGTGCAAACGCGCAGGTATCGCCAAGCTGGACGGGGGGCCGAAGGGCGCGACCATTCAGTTCCACAACGACAAGTTTGCGTCTCCGCAGGGGCTGGTTGAGTTCATTCAAAACCAGCGCGGCATGGCCAAGGTAAAGGACAACAAGATCGTTGTGCGGCGCGACTGGAAGAATGACGGCGACAAGATCAAAGGGGCTTTTGCCATCGCTCGTGATCTGGCCGAGAAAGTCATCGCCCAGAAAAAGAAGGCCAAAGCAGGCTGATGCCGGTGCAGGGGGCGCTGCCCCCGCCGCGCGTGCCGCGCGACTCCTCCGAGGTATTTCGGGCCAGATGAACAAGGGATCCCAGCTTCATCTGGCTAAAAATACCTCCGCCGGAGGCATCGTGCGTCAGCGCGATTTAGCTTTGCATCGCGGCCTGCGCGCAGAAACACGAGGCTGCGACCGCCCGATCAGCCCGAGCCAAGGCAAGGTCCAACCGTTGTCTGATCTGTTGCATTTCGACCGTTTCGTTCCGCGCATTGAGGCAATCGTGTAGGCCCTTGAGGCTCCAGACGTTGTCCGGGTGGATCGACGCGCGGCTGAGTGTGCCGCCAAGGCCAATGTCTTCGCGATAGACGGCCTCGGCTTCGATCACGTGGCCTTGTTCGAACAAAAGAGCGCCAAGCGCATGACGGGTGGGCTGCATCCAGCCCCACGGCTCGTCATAGGGCAGGTTGTCGTCCAATTCGACAGAGCGGCGCAGGTGGGCATAGGCCGCGTCGTAGTTTTCCTTTCGGTATTCGATCTCACCCCGCAGCATTTCTCGGGCGATCTCCAGCAGGTCTACAACACGGTTGTTGTGCATCAGACGAGTTTCGGGGACGCGGGATTTGGCTGATAGAAAGAGTTGTTCTTCGGTTTCGGCCTCGGCCACGTCTCTGGTCGCGGCATAGGCAATCGCGCGGGCGTAATGCGTGGTCGCGGTCAAAGTGCGATATAAGTCGGGGTCCGAGGGCAGCTCCAGCGCCTTGGCCTCATCCCATCGACCAAAGCGGATCAGGATATGGGGACCCATGGACATATAGCTTTCGAAGTAGTCGGCCATTGGCGGGCTTTCGATGCGCAGCATGTCTTCGGGTGTGGTGTCCCACAGGCCCTGATTGGCGCGCAGGGCAGGTTCCATCTGCCCCAGAAACAGCGCGCCGTAGATGACGAAGTGGTAGTCGTGCTGACGGTAGCCTGTGTAGATATTGAACGCGCCTTCGCGTTCATAATACTTTAAGTCGGCCTCGATGGCCTTTTCGTTCCAATGAACCACATTGTGATAGTGGCCGCATAGTACGTCTATATGGGTGGGCATATGCACCAGATGGCCCGCATCGGGGACCAGGGTGCGCAGGACATCGCCCGCTTTCAGGGCTTTTTCGGGGGTCGGAGACATCTCCATAAGATGCACATAGAGATGCAGAAGCCCGGGATGGGACATGGCGGCGGGATCATTGGCCATGGCGTCTTCTAACGCCTTTTGCGCTTCGATCGTGGCGGCACCTTTGGCGGGATGGCCGGTTTTCAAGTCCCACATTTGCCAGGGGGTCAGGTTCAGAAGCGCCTCGACATAGATCGTTCGCAGGTCCAGATGATCGGGCTGTGCGGCAAAAGCGTGGCGCATAGCGTCGGCGAAGTTGTGGTCCCAGACATGCATGTCGGGGATCGGATTGCGCCGAGGATATCGCGCGGGCAGGGCGTGGATCAGGGCTTGCTCGACTGGTGACCCACTGTCTGCCAAAGCAACCGCCTGCTGGGTCGCGTCATAGGCCAGCGCCAGCGCCTTTTTCTGCCCTCGATCATCGCGCAAATCCCAGGGCAGGTTGTAATTTGGCCCTGCCGCATAAGCGATCCCCCAATAAGCCATCGCACAGTCGGGGTCGGCATCGGCGGCCTTTTGAAAGCAAACGACCGCTTCGTCATGGTTATAGCCGTAGGTCCAGTTTAATCCTCGGTCGAACCACAGCTGTGCCTCGGGTGAGGTGGTGGTGACCGGGCAGGAATATGTGCCCAAATCGTAATATTCGCTCATCGGAGTCTCCCCTCGGGTTGGGAGAAGCCTAGCGCGATTTCAAAGTCTTGCACAGATCAGGCAGGCAGTCGGTTTTCGATCCGCCCCATATGCAACATCAGGACGAAACCCAGTGTGCTCATGGTCAGAATGCCAGCGCCCAGCGGCAGAATTGACCCATCGAACAGCAACCCGATCGAACCGGCAATGACGGCAGCCAGAACAGTTGAGACCGCGCCGATGACCGAGGCCGCCATGCCAGCGATGTGGCCCATCGGCTCCATCGCGATGGCGTTGAGGTTACCCATAGTCATTCCGGCCATGAAAAACACCGCCGTTTGCCAACTGACGAACAGCGCGAAGGAGAGGTTGGCCGACAGGTCGAATGAATTCAGCAGCAGTACAGATGAAGTAAAAAGGATCTGACCGCCCAATACCCAGGTCACAATGCGCCGCATTCCCAACCGTACCACCAGCGCCGCATTCAACAGGCTGGCCGAGCCGGACATCAGCGCGACGAAGCCAAACCAAAACGGGAAGCTATGGGCGCTGTCGTGGATCTCGCCATAGACCTGCTGAACCATTGTCAGCATCGTGAACAGCATTCCAAGGCACAGGGTCTGAACCAAAATCGACACACGGACCGAGGTATGGGCAAACATCTGACGCGCCGCATCCAGCATCAGCGGAAAGCGCAGGGGGCGGCGGTTCTCGGGTGTCAGAGACTCGGAAAGGCGTAGGCCCATCCAGACGATGGTGATTAGCGAAAACAGCATGAAACATACGAAAATGCCGCGCCATCCCGTCAAAGCGATGACACCAGCGCCCATCATCGGAGCAATTGCAGGGACCAGAGTAAAGATCATCATAGCGATAGAGACGATGCGCGCCATTTCACGCCCGGAATAGAGGTCGCGGATGATGGCCATCGCAACCACGCGCGGGGCAGAACAGCCCATTCCCTGAAAAATGCGGGCGATGAGTAACATCTCAAGCGATGAGCTGGCCCAAGCTACCGCCGCAGACACAATGTAAAGCGCCGAGCCCACATAGATTACAGGTTTGCGGCCAAACGCGTCTGACAACGGGCCAGTGAAGAATGTGCCGATCCCCATCCCCAACACAAACGAGGTCAGGATCAGTTGCGCCTTGTTGATGTCATCAGGGCTGAACTGCGCGCCGATATCAGGCAATGCAGGCAGGATCGAGTCGATGGAAAAGGCGATCGTCGCAAACATCATTGCGACAAGCGCGACAAACTCTCCGCGTGACATACGATGCGCCATTGGGCCCTCCTGACCTGTTCGCGCTATCACGCACGGTCAGGGGGCGCCAGCCATGTCGATGCACAGGGGGCTGTGCTAATTTGCAGAGGAAGCCTCAAGTTGAGACATGATGTCAGCGATTACACGTTCCCACATCTCGGGCGGTTGCGCACCGGGAACCGCATGCTGGTTGGCCACGATAAAGGTGGGGACCGAGTTCACTCCCATCTGGCGTGAGTGGCTGTCGCGGTTGCTGATATCTTCCCGGTCCGCGTCTGACTTCAGCAGTTTCAGAACGACAGCGGCGTCCATGCCGATTGTATCTGCGATATCGGCCAGAACCTCGTGGTCGCCAATGTCACGGGTCTGTACGAAATAGGCATCAAACAGGGCATCCACGGCCTGAGTCTGTTTGCCTTCGATCCCGGCCCAGTGAATTAGGCGATGTGCGTCCAGCGTGTTGGGGGTGCGCTTCATCCCTTCAAAGTCGATTTTCAGACCTGCGTTTTCGGCGTGTTCCACCACCGGCGCATAAGCGCGCACCGCGCCCTCTTTGCCACCGAACTTGCGTTCGAGGTACTCGCGGCGGTCCATACCGGCATCGGGCATGTCGGGGTTCAGTTGGAAAGGGTGCCATTCGATAACGAACGGATGGTCAGGGATCGCAGCCAATGCCTTGTCCAGGTGGGTCTTGCCGATGTAACACCACGGGCAGATCGGATCGGACATGATATCAAGCTTGACGGTCTGGGTCATGGTTGGCTCGCCTTGAAATAGGCCGGAAGCGCCCGGCGCAGGAGTTTTCCGTTGCCGCCAGTCGGAAGCTCGGGCAGATGGATGAAGGCGCGAGGTTGTTTGTACCGCGCCAGGTTGGCCTCCACATAGGTGCGCAGGACCGTCTCGTCCAGCTTTTCCGGCCCGGTGTAGAACGCTGCTATCAGGAACGTGTCCTGTTTGACTTCGACTGCGGCAGCGCCGACCTGTGTGATGCCGGGAAGTTGGGACAACACGGCCTCAACCTCGACAGGTGACACGCGATAGCCGCCCGCGTTCATCATGTCGTCATCGCGCCCGAGATAGGTGATCTGGCCGTCTATGGCCATGGCGCCCTGATCGCCGGTCAGAAACCAGTCACCCTGCATCCGGGCCTGTGCCTCGTCCGGGGCGTTCAGATAGGTCAGCATCAAACCCGGATCATCGCGGTGAATGGCGATGGTGCCTTCCTGACCCTGCGGGACCGGACCATCCGGGCCCAGGATCGCCACGCGGCGACCGGGTTGCGGTTGTCCCAGCGCCTCACCCCGTGCCGGATGGTCGGGGCTGGACGAGATGAAGGTCGAGCATTCAGACATTCCGTAGGCTTCGAACAGCTCAGTCCCTGTGGCGCGCAGCCAATGCTGGTGCAAAATTGGCGACAGCTTTTCGCCTGCGCATAAGCCGTGGCGCAGTTCGGGCAAATGCAAAGTACCAGTCGATGCGACAATCTTGCGGAATACGCCCGGCGCGGCTGCAAAGATCGAGACCCTGTGGTCGCGTATCACATTTGGCAGTGCGGTAAGCTCGGTGCCGGGGTCGGGGATCAAAGCGGTCGCTCCGATGGTCCAGGGGTCCATTAGCCCCGTGCCCAAGGTGTAGGTCCAGTTAAATGCACCCGCATGACAAAGTCGGTCATCCTCGCGCAGCCCATACCAGCCATCGACCATCATTTGTCGCGCCCAGATCGCACGTTGTGCATGCGCCACGGCACGCGGTTTGCCGGAAGTACCAGACGTGTAGACCACATAGGCCATACGCTCGGGGTCACCCATCTGGAACGCGGCGGGCGGTAGGTTCCGCATCACGGCAAGGTCTGGCAGGGTGATCTGCATCGGGTGATCCGTGCATGCGACCGAGGGGTCTCGGAGCACAGCGGTGGGGTTCAGATCTTGAATGATCTTCGCCGTCTCGGGCGCAGTCAGCTGCGACGAAGTTGGAACGGGTACAATCCCAACTGCGATTGCTCCAAGATAGGCGATGGGGAAATCAACAGTATTCCCAAGGCGCATCAACGCGATATCGCCGGGATGCAACCCGGCCTGAAGCAGCCCGGCCCCTGTTCCCAGAATAGCCTGTTTGAGCGCGGCATAGGTCCAGTCCTGAGGATCATCTCCGCCGATGACGGACAAGGCCGTCTTTTCCGCCAGACGATCTGCATGACGCAACACATGGGCCGCCAGATTGAAGGGCGCGGGACAGGGCGGGGGAGGGCCTTGATCAAACACAGACAGCATGGGCCTTGGCTAACGTGACGACTGCCGCGTTGCAAGCGGGACAGCCTGCCCCTATAGAATGACGCATGAGCAAAGAAGACCAGACATCGCTGATCCGCATCGCGCGCGAAACCGGAGAACACACGGAACTAGAGCCGCTGGACCTGGGTGCCCGTGTGCGTGAATTACGTAAGGCGCGCAGCTGGACGCTGGAACAGGCGGCCACGCAGGCGGGGCTGGCGCGATCGACGCTTAGCAAGATCGAGAACGGGCAAATGTCCCCTACCTATGACGCTCTGAAAAAACTGGCTGTCGGGTTGGAGATTTCAGTGCCTCAGCTGTTCACGCCTCCGCAGCGCGAACAGGTGATCGGGCGGATGTCAGTCACGCGGATGGGCGAGGGCGCGGCACACCCGACCACGACCTATGAGCATGAGTTGCTGGCCGAAACGCTGACAAAGAAGCAGATGCTCCCTTACCGCGCCCGCGTTCGTGCCCGGTCAATGGATGAATTCGACGGCTGGGTGCGGCATGATGGTGAAGAATTTCTGTATGTGCTGACTGGGGTCGTGCGGCTGTATACGGAATTCTATGAACCGGTCGAAATGCGCCGTGGCGACAGCGCTTATTACGACGGCAGCATGGGGCACAACGTCGTATCTGTCAGTGATGAGGACGCGATGATCCTTTGGGTGACGTCACTTGCCTAGCCCGCGGCTGAACTCGCGGTTCAGTCCTTCGGTGAACAGGAAGTCTTCCAGCTCTTCCCGAGCTTCATTTACGGTCAGGTGGTGGCGCTTGGCCAGATAGGCTTCAAATCCCTTGCGATCTTTGCTGAGTTGCGTCTTGTCCTGTTCGCGCAGGTTCGGAAAACGCCGTTTTGCCCGCGCGTACATCGCATCCCAGTCTTGCGTCAGGTCAGTCCAGTTCAACATCTGTTCGCATCCCGTTTTTCAGGTTCCATCGCTGCCCGGCCTTCCAATAGGTTACGAAGGGGGGGCTGCGCGGGTCGCATGACAAAATGTCGCACCCTTAGGGTGCTTTGGGCGCAATACAAAAAAGCCCGTTGCAGGCAAACCGCAACGGGCCGACGGACCGGTGTTTGGAGTGAGTGGAGGCTGGTCCGTGATTGTTGTGCGCCGCGCGGCAGGTGGAACGTTATGGTATTAAAAACAAATGAATATTATGGCCGCGCGAAGCGTATCTCTGTCAAAAGGCTACAACGCAAAGATGTATTTCGTAAAGGTATTTCTGCGATTGTCGTAAATATGATGAAAACCAAAGGCATACGCAGCTTTTGGTGGCTGGCAGTCTGCAACACACACCATGTAGGGAATGTTGCAGTTTGTGCTGATTTCCGCCGAGGGCCTTTTCTGACCTTCAGGTGCCAGAGTTGAAAGCCGCTAGGGCTCGTACCACCAAACCTGAGGCATGTACTCCGGCCCGTCGCCGTAGATTGGCAGGACCTCTGGCTGCTTCAACTCTTTGGCATGCGCAATACGCCCGACATCGAAGTTCCAAATTGGAATGACATAACGGCCAGCGGTCAGAACCCGATCCAACGCCCGTGTGGCGGCTACGAAGTCCTCGCGACTTTCTGATGCCAGCATAGCGTCTATCAACCCGTCGACAGCAGGTGACGCCACCCCCATCAGGTTGCGTGTTCCTTGCGAGTCGGCATTGTCACTACCCCAGTACAAGCGTTGTTCATTGCCGGGCGACAACGACAGCGCTCGGCGGAAGAAGGTCATGTCGAAATCCAGATCGCCAGTTCGTCCAGTGAACTGAGCGCTGTCGACTTGTTCGATGTTGACCTGAACCCCAAGGCGTTCCAGTGCGCGGGAATAGATTTCGATTGCGGTCTCACCCTCGCTGTCGCCTTGTTGCAAGAGGACGTTAAGTGTGAATGGCTTACCTTCCGCGTTGCGCAGCATTCCATTTTGAATGGTCCACCCAGCTTCGGCAAGCAATTGGGATGCTTTGCGGATATTGGCCCTGTTGCGCGCGGATCCGTCGCCTTCGGGAAGGGAATACCCTTCAAGGGTGCCTGGCAGCAAATCCTCCTCGAATTGCAGCAAAAGCTCCTCAACCCGCCCCGTCGCCGCGCCGGGTTGCATGGCCAATTCCGAGCCTGAGAAATATGAAGTGATCCTTGGTTGGGCGCCGCCAGTGATTGTGTCGTTGATGAACTCGAAGTTGAACGCCAGCATCAATGCCTCGCGTACACGCCAATCGTCAAACGGCGCCTTGCGTGTATTTATCACAAACCCTGTCATTCCTGAGGGCTTGCCGTGGGGGATCTCGGTCTTGATGACATCTCCACGCTGAATTGCTGGGAATGTATATTGCGTGTCCCACTTGTCCGCGTTGAACTCGCGAACGGCCGTCAGTTCTCCGGCCTTGAAGGCTTCGAACAGGACGGTCCCGTCGCCATAGAACTCAATCCGTATTTCATCCAAGTTCATCGTGCCGCGGCGGAAGGGAATATCTGCCCCCCAGTAATCTGGATTGCGACGCAGGTTCACGTAGCGGCCAGCCTCATAGCTGTCGACCAAATACGGTCCGGTACCTAGGGGAATGTCTTGCAACGGGGCATTCGCGAAATCCTTTCCCTCCCACTGCGCTTTTTGAAGGATAGGTCTCAGACCGGCGATCAGGGCCAATTCGCGATCGGGTTCATTGAAGGTGATCCTGACAGAGCGGGGGCCGGTCTGTTCGATACTGTCTATTTTGCCCCACAAGCCGCGATAGCGCAGATGACCTTCAGTTCCCAATATCTCATACGACCAGATGACATCGTCTATCGTGACCGATGTTCCATCCGAGAAGCGAGCGTCTTCGCGCAGCGTAAATTCGACCCAAGAGCGGTCCGGCGCAGTGTCGACTGATTCGGCTAACAACCCGTAAAGAGTGAAAGGTTCGTCCCAAGAACGTCCCATCAGGCTTTCATGGGTCCAAAATCGCAATTGCCAAGGGGAGGTCCCTTTTTGCACAAACGGGTTCAAACTGTTATAGCCGCCGGTATTCCCGAAAACGACTTTGCCGCCTTTGGGCGCGTCTGGATTTGCATAGGGCAAAGACACAAAATCCGGTGGTAGTGCCGGGTCGCCGTACATAGCTATGCCATGGGCCGATTCTGCATTGCCTGACGCAGCGGCAAAAACAATGGTGATTCCCGTGATCACAAGGCGAACGGGACGAAGAAAATCGGGGCTCATTTTGGAAACAATCCTGCTCTGGCCTTATTTTGTTGGGATTCATCGTACCGATGATTTTTCTTATTATCAAACTTTTAGCTTGGACGAAGGCGTGGAATTGCTTATAAAGGGTGCACTGCTCGATAGGTTTCTTGCCTGTATGAAACCTGCCTCAATAACTTAACGCCCGCTTCGTGCGGGCGTTTTTTTTGGGCGGTATGCATGTCTGAAACTAAGCTTCGATGTTTCCCGTTCCCTTTGCAGGTGCAGCATGGCACTGTGCGCCCAAAGTGATTTGCAAGGGAGAGGCGGCATGAGCCTGACGGGAAAAACGGCGATTATCACGGGGTCGAATTCTGGTATCGGACTTGGCATCGCGCGCGAGCTGGCCAAGGCCGGGGCGAATGTGGTCTTGAACTCGTTCACCGACAGGGATGAAGACCATGCCCTAGCCGAAGAGATTTCAAAAGAGACCGGTACAAAGGCGCGCTACATTCAAGCTGATATGTCCAAAGGTGATGAGTGCCGCGCCCTGATCGAGCATGCCGGGGCCTGCGATATTCTGGTCAACAATGCCGGTATTCAGCACGTCGCGCCGATTGATCAGTTCCCGGTCGACAAGTGGGACGCAATCATCGCGATCAATATGAACTCGGCCTTTCATACAACTGCTGCGGCGCTGCCGATGATGCGGCAGGCCGGGTGGGGGCGTGTGGTCAATATCGCCTCGGCTCATGGCCTGACGGCCTCGCCTTTCAAAGCGGCCTATGTGGCGGCCAAGCATGGGGTTGTGGGTATGACCAAGACGGTTGCCTTGGAGACGGCGCAGGAGCCGATCACCTGCAACGCTGTCTGTCCGGGCTATGTGCTGACGCCTCTGGTCGAGGCGCAAATCCCTGATACGATGAAGGAATACAACATGAGCCGAGAGGACGTCATCAAAAACGTCATGTTGCAGCGCCAGCCATCCAAAGAGTTTGCGACGGTCGAACAGCTTGGCGGAACGGTGCAATTCCTATGCTCGGACGCGGCGGCGCAGATCACGGGGACGACGATTTCTGTGGATGGCGGCTGGACCGCGCTCTGAGTCAGGAGTTTTTCGGTGAAACGCATCAATCTGGCTTTGCAAGGCGGTGGCGCGCACGGGGCGTTTACCTGGGGCGTGTTGGATCGGATTCTGGATGAAGAGGATATCGAGGTTGCGGCGATCACCGGAACCTCGGCCGGGGCGCTGAACGGGGCGGCGTTCAAGTCTGGCATGGTGCGTGATGGGCGCGACGGGGCGCGTGCCAACCTGAACGGACTATGGGAGCGGATGGGCGCTGTGGGCGACATGCGGTTGGCCAACTGGATGCAAGCGATTGAACCCGCTCAGGTCGCGCAGGCGATGGAATATTCGCTGCCCTTTTCCGTGGGCGATGCGTGGTCGCGGCTGGTTTCGCCCTATGCCTACGGCCCGTTCTACCGCAATCCGCTGGAGCCGGTGGTCGACCGATTCAATTTCGATCAGGTCTGTGCGGATGAAGGCCCGCGCCTGCACGTTTGCGCGACCTGCGTGCGCAGCGGCAAGATTCGTGTTTTTACGGGGGATGAGATTTCAACCGACGCGATTTTGGCCTCGGCCTGTTTGCCGACGCTGTTTCAGGCGGTTGAAATCTTTGATCCCAAATCAGGCCGGACCGAAGCCTATTGGGATGGGGGATACACCGGCAACCCGGCGCTGTATCCTTTGTTCAATAAAGACCTGCCAGATGACGTAGTGATCGTGAATATCAACCCGCTGGAGCGCGACGAGGTGCCCAAGACCCCACAGCAAATCCAGAACCGGGTCAATGAGATCAGCTTCAACTCATCCCTTTTCCGAGAGCTGCGCGCGATCAGTTTCGTGCAGCGCCTGCTGGCCGAGGGCAAGCTGCAGGCGGGTGAGATGAGCCGCGTGTTGGTGCATATGATTGCCGATGACGATTTGATGAACGATCTGTCGGTGGCGACCAAGACGGTGCCGAACCCGGTGATCCTGCACAAATTGAAAGAGGCCGGGCGCAGGGCAGCTGATCGTTTTCTGACCGATCACAAGGGTGATCTGGGTCAGAAAAGTACTGTAAACCTGCCCGAAATGTTTAGCTGATCACTCTGGCGGCTGGGTCGGGTCTTTATCATTCGGATAAACCAGCCCGGCCGAGATCACCAGTTTGGCAGCGTCCTCGATTGACATGTCCAACAGGATCACATCCTCTTCGGGGAAGAACAGCAAAAAGCCCGAGGTCGGGTTAGGCGTGGTTGGGACAAAAATGCTCAGCAAGTTGCCGCCGGTCTCGGCCCGGTCGTTGACCTCGCCCCGGGCCGTGGTCGAGACGAAGCCAATCGCCCAGATGCCCCGGCGGGGATATTGGATCAGGCAGGCTTTCTCGAACGAGCGTTCAGTCTGGGCAAAGACCGTCTCTGAAATCTGCTTGATCCCTGAATAGACCGAGCGCACCACAGGCATCCGGTTCACAAGGCTTTCGGCGAAATGGATCAGCGAGCGGCCCAGAATGCCTTTGGCGATCCAGCCGACCAGAACCGTGAAGATCAGGAAGATCACCACGCCCACGCCGCGCAGGTTGACCCCCACATATTCGGATGGCTGGAATTTCTGCGGGATCAGCGGCAGGACCGCGCTGTCGATCCAGCCCACGACGGACCAGATCAGCCAGATGGTCAGCCAAACCGGCGCAATGACAACGATGCCCGTCAAGAATGACGCGCGCAGCCGGGAAAACAGGCCCGGTCGGCGGTGAGGTTCTTCGTCAAAGGGCGTGTTCATTGCGGTCCTGAGTGATTTGCCGATTTAGTTAAGCAGTCCGGGGCCTTGGTACAATAGCTTTGCTCACTCGGACAGGGCGCGTGCGATTCCAGCGGCCAATTTTGCGTTATTTCTGACCAATGCGATGTTTGCGGTCAGCGAACGCCCCTCGGTCTGTTCGTAGATGCGCTGCAACAGGTAAGGGGTGACGCCTTTGCCTGTGATCCGATGCGCGTCGGCGTCTGCTTGGGCCGAGGCGATGATTGGGGCCAATTCCTCGGCCGGGATTTGATCTGCGTTGGGGATCGGGTTGGCCACAAGTTGCCCACCGGGAAGCCCGAGGGCGCGGCGGGTGGCGTGGGCCTTGGCGATAGCTTCGGCTGTGTCCATGCGCAATGGTGCCGCATACGGGGATTTGGCGGACCAGAAGGCAGGGAATTCGTCCTGTCCATGCGAGATGACCGGAACGCCCAGCGTTTCAAGAACCTCAAGCGTTTTGGCCAGATCGAGTATGGCTTTTGCACCGGCGGCCACAACAGTCACAGGGGTTTGAGCCAACTCATGCAGGTCCGCTGAAATATCGAATGAGGTTTCGGCCCCTTGATGCACGCCGCCGATCCCGCCGGTGGCAAAGACCTGAATTCCAGCGTAATGCGCAGCGATCATTGTCGCGGCGACGGTGGTGGCTCCGGTCCCGCCGGTCGAGATGCAGGCCGCCATGTCCGCGCGCGAGATTTTGGCGACACTTTGCGCCTGACCAAGCGCTTTGAGCTGATCCGCTTCCAGCCCGACGTTCAGCACGCCGTCGATGACTGCAATCGTTGCCGGAACCGCACCTGCGTCGCGGATATCCTGTTCCACCTGTGCCGCGACCTCGATGTTCTGAGGGTAGGGCATCCCGTGGGTTATGATGGTGCTTTCCAGCGCAACGATGGGCTGGCCTGCGTCTTTGGCGGCGCGGACCTCGGCCGAGTAGTGGATGTCGATCACAGTGGGGTTTCTCCAGAAACGTAAGTGGCGGCGGCGTGCAAGGCACGGGTCAGGGCAGCGTCGGGGGCGGCCCCTGCGGCCTCGGACGCGATATGCGCCGCCATGAAAGTGTCACCCGCGCCGGTCACGCGTGTCACCAGAACGGACGGGGGTGTTTGGGTCAGAATCTCGTCTGCGGTGCCCACGGTGGCCGAGTTGCCGCCATCCGTGACCAGCACCCGCAGCGCGCCGCGATCCAGCAGACCTTTGGCAGCGGATTCGGAATCGGTGAACTCACGCTGACACAGGAGCCCTGCCTCTTCGAGGTTCACGTAGAGCGTCGCGCGGGCGTGTTTGAGGAAGGGCAACAGGCGCTCGGCCTTACCGGGTGAGGCAGGGGCAACGCGCAGATCGGCTTTTGCGAAGGCCGGGCTTTGGGCGATTTCTTCCAGCAAAGTTAGCGTCAGGTTGCCATCCAATGCGATGGGGCCTTCGAACGGTGTGTTCTCGTAGCCCAACGGTCCGTGCATCAGCGGGCGCAGGATTTTGGCCCCTGCGGCCTCTAACGAATGGGCATCCGCAATGGCGGCGATCAGCCCGTTGGCCCCTTCGACCGCCATATAGCGGTCGGTCGGCAAATCCTGCGAGCGGTAGACGTGATCCGTGACCATGCCCAGCCGCGCGCAGGCATTGACCAGTTCGTCGCCTTCAGGATCGCGGCCAATGGCAGTGAGCAGGGTGGGTGTCATACCGAACCGCACCAGCGTCATGGCGATATTCATGGCCACGCCGCCGGGCAGGCGGGTGATCCGCCCCGGCACGTCTGACCCCTGCCGCATGGCGCTGGCAGATCGCCCGATCACGTCCCAAAGGACCGAACCGATACACAGGATTTCGCTAGTCTGAGTCATGCCGGTGTCATGCCGCAGCGTCACGGCGGGTGCAAGGGTTAACGCTCACATCGCGTCGGTCAGGGCTTTCAGCGCGGCAACCGGATCGTCCTGCGACCAGATCTCATCGCCGATGCCGAAGAAATCGGTATGCGGCGACAGCGCGCGGATCAGGTCTGGGGTTAGGCCGCCTTCGGCCACAACCGGCACTTCGATCATCTCGGACCACCACTGGAACAGGTCTTTTTCTGCGATTGTGCCATCGCCCAAGGCCGATGCGCCAACCGGGCCAAATGCGACGTAATCCGCGCCGTTCTCGCCCGCGGTCATACCATCATGGCTGGAGGCTGCGCAAAAGCTGCCGACGATGGCATCCGCGCCCAGTTCTTTACGTGCTGCCCGGACGGATCGCGCACCGTCATCCAGATGCACCCCGTCCAGCCCCAGCCGCTGCGCCAGCAGCACGTGGTTCGAGATCACGATCGCCACATCCCGCGCATGGGCGACCTCGCGGCAGGCATCGGCGGCGCGGGCGATAGTGTCTTCGTCGCTACCCGCCAAGGCGAGGCGGATACAGGCGATGTCAGAACTGTCCAGCACGCGGCCCAACTGCTCGGGGAAGGTGCTCAGGGTGATCGTGGGCGGGGTGATCAGGTAAATCTGCGGCTGCTCGGGGGTGTCCATTGGCGCGTCCTTCGCTTTCAGTCTTTGGCGCGGTTTAGCGGATTGGGCCGGGGAAGCAAACTTTTATGCCGGATATTGGCGCATTTGGCCTCCCGGACGGCTTGCCCTGCGCTAATGTGCCGATTACAGCAGGCGGAACTTTCGGAGACAGCCATGCCCAGCGACAAATCCCAGCCTTCCTTTGTGCTCGTGCGTCCTCAGATGGGGGAAAACATAGGCGCCGCCGCACGGGCGATGTGGAATTTCGGGTTGGATAGGATGCGGATTGTTGCGCCACGTGATGGCTGGCCGAACCCCAAGGCTGTGGCGATGTCCAGCGGGGCGGGGCGGTTGTTGGATGAGGCGCAGCTGTTTGATGATCTGGCCGGGGCTTTGGCCGACAGCACCTTTGTGTTCGCTACCACGGCGCGTCAGCGCGGGTTGACCAAGCCGGTCTACAGTCCCGAGCGGGCCATGCAGATCGCCGCCGAAAAGGTCGCAGCGGGTGAAAAAGTCGCCGTGCTATTTGGCCCCGAGCGCGCGGGGCTTGAGAATGAGGATATCGCCAAGGCAAACGCCATCATCTCGGTCCCGGTGAACCCCGAATATGCCTCGCTTAACCTCGGGCAATGTGTGCTGCTGACCGCCTATGAGTGGATGCGCCAAAGCGCCGATGTGGTGCATGAGGCCACTGATTTGGGCAAGGGCGATTGGGCGACAGGGATCGAGGTTGAAAAGCTGGTTGAACACTACGAAGACCGGCTGGACGAGGCGGGGTTCTTTTACCCGCCCGAAAAGGCCGAAGGGATGAAGACCAACCTGCGCAACCTGTGGTCGCGTATGCGGATGACGCGGGCGGATGTGCAGATGCTGCACGGGATCATGCGGCAGATGGTCCGCTGGAAGGACAAGGGCTAAGGCTGGACCTATCTTCCGCTTCACCCTAGCGTGCGACGAAACAAGGACATGAGGACAGCATGAGCGGCAAGCGCAGCATCTTCGAAGAGGTCTCGGGCGACCAGAAACAAGAGGCGGTTCAGCCCGGTATGATCGACCGTGGCCGTGGCGGCGCGCGCAAGGCGATCCGGGCGTGGCTGATGATGCTGTTTGCGCTGGTCGTGGTGATGATCGCTGTGGGTGGCCTGACGCGCCTGACCGATAGCGGGTTGTCGATCACCGAGTGGCGTCCGATCACCGGGGCCGTCCCACCGATGTCCGAGGCCGACTGGCAATCCGAGTTCGACAAGTACAAGGAAATCGACCAGTGGCGCATCCAGAACCAGTGGATGGAGCTGGACGATTTCAAATTCATCTACTGGTGGGAATGGGGCCACCGCCAGTTGGGTCGCGTGATTGGTCTGGTCTGGGCAATCGGGTTCTTTGGCTTTTTGGCCGCGCGGAAAATCCCGACTGGCTGGACGGGCAAGCTGTTGATCCCCGGTGTTCTGGGCGGAGTTCAGGGTGCCGTCGGCTGGTGGATGGTCGCCTCGGGCGTGACGCAGGGCGAGGGTATGACTGCCGTCGCCAGCTATCGCCTGGCCACTCATCTGGGGCTGGCCTTTGTGATTCTTGGGTTCCTGGCGTGGTACATCTTAGAGCTGGGTCGCGAGGAGCGTGACCTGATGCAGGCGCGCCGCGCGAAAGAAGCGAAACTGTTCTCTCTCTCGACCGGCCTGATGCATTTCGCCTTCCTGCAAATTCTGATCGGTGCACTGGTCGCCGGGATCGATGCGGGGCGGTCCTACACCGACTGGCCGTTGATCGGCGGGCAGCTTTTGCCGCCCGATGCTTTGATGCTGGAGCCGATGTGGCGCAACTTTTTCGAAAGCCCCGGTCTGGTGCAGTTTATTCACCGCTGTGCGGGCTATCTGCTGCTGATCTTCGGCGTCATCGTCTGGCGGCGCGGCGGCACCAGCGCGCATCCGCAAACACGGTTTGCCTTCAACGCGGCCTTTGCAGCGCTGGCCCTGCAAGTGGTGATTGGGATTGTGACCGTGGTTTATGCCGCGCCGTGGCAGATCGCTATCTTCCATCAGTTCATGGCCGTGGTCGTCTGGACCCTGATCCTGCGCGCGCGTTTCCTGACCGCTTACCCAATCGCAACCTCGATCCGCGGAGCGTGACATGACCGCCTTTGACGACCTGATGGCCTTTCAACGGGAAACCTCGGCTTTGGGGCAGATTGCCGGGCGGCTGGGCTGGGATCAGGAAACCGTGATGCCGCGCGGGGCCGCCCCGCAACGGGCCGAGGAAATGGCCGCCATCGAAGCGGTCCTGCACGCGCGCCGATCCGACCCGCGCGTGGCTGAATGGCTGGATCAGGCCGACCCGCAAGATGAAGCTGGCAAGGCGCAGATCCGAGAAATCCGCCGATCCTATGAGCGCACGGTCAAAGTTCCCGCTGATTTGGCCAAGGCGATTGCGCGTGTCACATCCGCTGCGCAGGGCACGTGGGCGCAGGCCCGTGCGGACGAAGACGTGGCCACGTTCCTGCTCGTGCTGCATGAGGTCGTTGCCCTGAAACGTGAAGAGGGCGCGGCGCTAGCGCGAGGCGGTGATGTTTATGACGCCATGGTCGAAGATTATGAACCCTACACCACGGGCACTCAAATTGCCGAGATATTCGACCAGATGCGCCCGCGCCTGGTGGCCCTGCGCGCCGCTGTTCTGGATCGCCCCGCGCCGCAAGCCCTGACCGGCACTTTTGACGAACTGACCCAGATGCGCCTGTCGCAGAAACTGGCGACCACTTTTGGCTATGATCTGAACACGGGCCGCGTGGACAAGGCGGTGCATCCGTTCAGCTCGGGCAGTGGGTTGGATGTGCGCATCACAACCCGCACCAGCGAAACCGACCCGTTCAACTGCTTCTACTCGACTATTCATGAGGTCGGCCATGCCGCTTATGAGCAAGGCATCGACCAAGCTTATGCGCTGACCCCGCTGGGCAGTGGGGTGTCGATGGGTGTGCATGAAAGCCAAAGCCGGATTTATGAAAACCAGTTGGGCCGCTCCCGCGCCTTTACCGGCTGGCTATTCGATCAGATGACAGCGGCGTTTGGCGATTTCGGGATCAGCGACGCCGACGCATTCTATGCAACCGTCAATGGTGTCCATAACGGCTATATCCGGACCGAAGCCGATGAGGTGCAATATAACCTGCATATCATGCTGCGCTTTGATCTGGAACGCGCCTTGATGGCCGGAGACCTGCAGGTCAGCGATCTGGAAGCCGCGTGGAATGACCGTTTCAAGGCCGATTTTGGCTATGCGGTCGACAAGCCTTCGAACGGGTGTTTGCAGGATGTGCATTGGTCGGTGGGGCTGTTTGGCTATTTCCCGACCTATTCGCTGGGCAATGTCTATGCCGGGTGTCTGTATGAGGCTCTGCGCGCGTCGCTGCCCGATCTGGACGCGCAATTGGCGCAGGGCGACGCGTCCGCCGCGACCGGTTGGCTGCGCGAGAACCTGCAACGCCACGGTGGGCTGTATGCCCCACGCGAAACCATACAACGCGCCAGCGGGATCGAGCCCGAGGCCGGTCCTTTGCTGGACTATCTCGAAGCCAAATTCGGCCAGCTTTACGCGCTGTAATCCTCACGTTCTTGTGTTGAGGCATGGGAATTACCGCCTCAACCGATAAACTATCCCGGATATGTTCTGGGAGGAGCGCATGTCGTTCAGAAATAAGGTCAAATCGCACGCTGCCGTCGTCCTGACAAGCGAGGGATTGCAAAGCGCACGCCGAACGGTGCGGGAAACACGTCGACGGCTAAGCGGCACACCTCATGTCGTTCAATACTTCCACGACGTGAGCGATCCTTATTGTCACCTGAGTGTGCAACTTCTTGGCCAACTTCGCGACAAATATGACGTGCGGATCGAACCGCATCTCATGTCTCGCCCGACATCAGATATCCTGCCTGCGCCAGAACAATATCGGCACAACGTTCTGCTGGATTCTGTTAGATGGGCAAAACGATTGGGTTTGAATGCGCCGGGAAATATTTCGCCGGAAGGTCCCGTATTTGATCTGGCCGAGCGGCGGCTTGCAGCCGAGCTGAACGGGGCGGATTTTGTCAAAGCGGCTTCGCAGATTAGCCAAATGCTTTGGTCAGCCAAGGACATACCCGATGGGCCGCAGGCCGATCCGATACACGCGCGTGCAGATGGCGATCGGGCGTTGCAGGCCGCGGGGCATTACCTGGGTGGTACGGTTTCCTATGGTGGTGAATGCTATTGGGGGCCAGACCGGCTCTCCTATTTGGAAACTCGGCTTGAGACGCTTGGGCTGGGGCAAGCAAACCCGTTTATCGTGCCCGAGATCAGCGAACCCACGCTCGATGCTGCGGGACAGGAACTGGAGTTCTTCTTTTCTTTCCGCAGCCCTTATTCCTACCTCGCATTTGATCGCGTCCGGGATTTGACGGCCCGATCGAATGCGAAACTGATCCTTCGACCCGTGTTGCCGATGCTGATGCGGGGGCTTCCGGTTCCGAGTGCCAAATCGTCATACATTCTCAAGGATTGCGCCCGCGAGGCGCGACGGCTGGGCATCCCGTTTGGACGCATCAGCGACCCGTTGGGTGCGGGGGTCGAACGTGGATACGCTTTGTTGGACCATGCCGAGGCCCACGGGCGGCTGGCCGAATATTGCTCGTCCTTCATGACGGCGGTCTGGTCCAAGGGGATGGATGCCAGCACCGATGCTGGGCTGGCCTATATTGTCACGGCTGCCGGCCTGGATTGGAACGCGGCGAGGGGGCAGATTGAATCCTCACACTGGCGCGACAGGGTTGAAGCCAACCAGGCCAGACTGCAGCAAATAGGTCTTTGGGGGGTTCCTAGTTTTCACCTCGCGGGTCAAAGCGTATGGGGCCAGGATCGGCTTTGGGTTCTGGCAGACCTGTTGCGTGGCAAGGCTTAGTTTCACGGCCGAACGGATTGGAAAGACGCTGTAAATTGCCCAGAACATGATCGCGCAGGCCGCCCCCAAGCGTTTCCAAGTTGAGGTAATTCCTCAGCACATTCAGCCACAACACCAAGTTTCTCATTCAGAAAAAAAGCCCCGCAGCAAAAGGTGCGGGGCCGGATTTGTTGTTAGCAGTTTTGCCTATTCCTCGGCTTCTTCGTCACCCTGATCGGCGATCCATGCGACGCTAACGACCTCTTCGCCTTTCCCGGTGTTGAACACCCGCACGCCGCCCGCGCTGCGCGACCGGAAAGAAATGCCGTCGACCGGAACCCTGATCGACTGCCCCTTGGAGGTGGCCAGCATGATCTGATCGTCGATCTCGACCGGGAACGAGGCCACAAGCTCTCCGCCGCGCATGGCTTTGTCCATCGCCGCAACGCCCATGCCGCCACGCCCGCGCACGGGGTAATCGTGGCTGGAACTCAGCTTGCCTGCACCGCCCTTGGTGATCGTCAGGATCAAGTTTTCGGCTGCCGACATCTCGGCGTAGCGTTCCTGCGGGAGAACACTATCTGCGTTGCCTTCCTCGTCATCGCCCTCGGCCTCATCGGTGACACCGGCCATCAGGCGGCGCATCTTGAGGTAAGCCGCGCGCTCGTCCGAGCTCGCGTCGAAGTGACGGATGATCGACATCGAAACAACCTCATCCTCGCCGTTCAGGCGCACGCCCCGCACACCAACCGAGGATCGGCTGTTGAACACCCGCACATCCGTGGACGGGAAGCGGATCGCGCGGCCGGATTTGGTTACCAGCATCACGTCGTCATCTTCGGAACAGATGCGCGCGTTGATCAGCTTGGTTTCGGCGTGCTCGTCCTCGAACTTCATGGCGATTTTGCCATTGCGCTTGACGTTGGTGAAATCCGACAGACGGTTGCGCCGCACCGTGCCCGCGCTGGTGGCGAACATGATCTGCAGGTTTTCCCATTCCTCATCCGGCACATCCACCGGCATGATCGCCGCGATGGAGACACCGGTCGGGATCGGCAGGATGTTGACGATCGCCTTGCCCTTGCCGGTGCGTCCTGATTGCGGCAGGCGCCAGGTCTTGAGCTTGTAGACCATGCCATCAGTGGTGAAGAACAGCAGCTGCGTATGGGTGTTGGCCACGAAGAGGGTGGTGACTACGTCCTCTTCCTTGGTCTGCATTCCCGACAAGCCCTTGCCGCCACGCTTTTGCGCCCGGAAATCGGCAAGCGGCGTGCGCTTGATATAACCGCCCGAGGTGACGGTTACGACCATGTCTTCCCGCTCGATCAGGTCTTCGTCTTCCATGTCGCCGGACCAGTCGACGATCTCGGTGCGACGGGGGACGGCAAACTGCTCACGGACTTCGCGCAGCTCATCGCCGATGATCGACATGATGCGCTCGCGTGAGGACAGGATATCGAGGTATTCCTTAATCTTGGCCGCTAGTTGCTCCAGCTCGTCCGTGACCTCTTTGACGCCCAGTTGGGTCAGGCGCTGCAGGCGCAGTTCCAGAATGGCGCGGGCCTGAACCTCGGTCAGGTTATAGGTGCCGTCGTCGTTCATCTTGGACAGAGGATCGTCGATCAGACGCAGGTAGCCCTCGATCTCGGCCGCAGGCCAGCGGCGCGTCATCAGTTTCTCGCGCGCCTCGGCGGCGTCTGCCGAAGACCGGATCGTGGCAACCACTTCGTCTACGTTCGAGACGGCCACAGCCAGACCACACAGGATATGGCTGCGTTCCCGCGCTTTGCGCAGATCATAGGCTGTCCGGCGGGCGACGACGTCTTCGCGGAAGTCGATGAACGACGTCAGGAACCGGCGCAGGGTCAGTTGCTCGGGCCGCCCACCGTTCAGGGCCAGCATGTTGCAGCCAAAGGAGGTCTGCATCGGTGAGAAACGATAAAGCTGGTTCAGCACCACTTCGGGCGTCGCATCGCGCTTCAGTTCAACGACCACGCGCACGCCGTTGCGGTCGGACTCGTCCTGCACATGGGCCACGCCTTCGATGCGTTTTTCGCGCACCGCTTCGGCGATCTTTTCTATCATCGAGGCTTTGTTCACCTGATAGGGAATCTCGTCCACGACGATGGCGTAGCGGTCCTTGCGCAACTCTTCCACGCGCGTTTTCGCGCGGATGATGACGCTGCCACGGCCTTCCAGATAGGCTTTGCGTGCACCCGAGCGGCCCAACATGACGCCGCCGGTCGGAAAATCCGGGCCGGGGACGTATTCGATCAGTTGCTCCGACGTCAGGTCCGGATCGTCGATCAGCGCCAGCGTGGCATCGACCACTTCGCCCAGATTGTGTGGAGGGATATTCGTCGCCATACCAACAGCGATACCGCCAGCACCATTTACCAGCATGTTCGGAAACCGGGCAGGCAGGACGGTCGGCTCTTTATCCTTACCGTCGTAGTTGTCCTGAAAATCGACCGTCTCTTTTTCGATATCGGCCAGCAGAGAGGCGGCGGGCTTGTCCATCCGCACTTCGGTATATCGCATGGCCGCCGGGTTATCGCCGTCCATCGAGCCAAAGTTGCCCTGACCATCCAGCAGCGGCAGCGACATTGAGAAATCCTGTGCCATCCGCACCAGCGCGTCATAAATCGCGCTGTCACCGTGCGGGTGGTATTTACCCATCACATCGCCGACCGGACGGGCCGATTTGCGATAGGCCTTGTCATGCGTGTTGCCGGTTTCGTGCATCGCATACAGAATCCGCCGGTGCACCGGTTTCAGCCCGTCGCGCAGATCAGGGATCGCGCGGCTGACGATGACCGACATGGCATAATCCAGATAGGACGTGCGCATCTCGGATTCGATAGACACCGTCGGACCGTCATAAACGGGGCGCTCGGGCGGGGTTTCATCCATGTTTTCTGGGGTTTCTGGCGTATCGCTCACGTAAACTGCCCGATCTTTAGCTTGGGTCTATATCTTGTGGATGCACTCTATCAGACCCGGCACATAAGGTGCAAGCAAGCTGATCATTTCCGCCGAAAAAGCTAGGGTAACAGTTGGGTAACATATTGTTATCCAAGTATTAGGTGGTTTCCGTGCTACCCTAAAGAGACCTTGCAATAAACTTGGAGGTCTGAATGACGCAAAGCGAAACCGAATTGATGCTGAAAGGGTACGGGCTGACAACGGCGGAATTCTTCTACCACATGCCCGACTATATCCACGTCCTGAACACGTTCATCTGGCAGGATTACGATCTTGCCCCGGACCATCCGAAACTGTTCGACTTCATCGAATTCTGGCAGCACGAGATCGACGGCCCGCTGCATTCCGTGCGCTATACGCATCGCAAGATGATCGCACCGGGTGAATGGCGCAACATGGTGGGTGAGTTTCGAGTAAATTAGCGGATCAGCCGACCCGCCATGCATAGACTGAGCAGCCGGTTGAACCGCTGCCTGTAAAGCTGTTGCCATCTTCGGACAGGCGTCCACGCCAAGTCACCGTTATGCCCGGGAAGTAATCTGTACCGCTGAGTTGCTGATCGTTCAGAAAGACCACAGTGTTGGCGTTCTGTCCCAATGAATCAGTGAGGCTTCCGGTAAACTTATTCCCGCCCGCGTTGGCATAATTGATTGATCCCGTAACCTTGATGATCAAGGCGCAGGTCGCTTTGTATTGCCAGCTTCCGGTCAGGGTCACAGCCGGTGCTGTCGGTGTTCGGGCAGAGGCCACGGCTTTGCAAACCGTTCCGCTTTTTGCGTCAAGCTCCTCTAGCGCGTGTTTCGTGCCCAGATCATCAGCGCCCAGTTCCGAGCCACTGGCGGACAGATAGTTGGCAAAAGCGCGTCGGGTTCTGGGGCCTGCGATTCCGTCCGCTCTACCGGCGCTACATCCAAGCCTGTTCAATGCAGCTTGTGTTTCGCGCATGACCTTAATGTCATCGGAAACAACTGGTAGCTCATTGTCGAAGGGAACAGTGTCATCGGTCTGCGTTAAGGTATCTGAGCTGACCAAAACCTCTCGGAGTTGCAGTGCAACTTGATAGGAATAGTCATCAGATTGATCCGAGTAGTTTTCAAGAAACGTGTCGAAAGCGGCAATCGTGCCGACGGACCGCGCAATGCTCAGATCGGCGCGAATATCCGTTGCGGGTGCCGCTGCGACTTCCGTGGTTTCCAGAGCGGCGGGTGTGAAATAGAAATCACCCAGCAATTCGTCATAATACGCAGGGACTTGGTTATGCTGAACGGTTTGGGAAAGGTCGCGCACTTCGGTGCGCAGATCGGCGACCATACTGCGCAATTCCAGCCCGGGTTCTGACAGGCGCGGCAGCAGGGCGCGGGTGAACACCGAGTTTTGCGCCGCGTCCTCATCGCTCAGCCGGTCCAGGGCCATTTGACCAGCGCCAGCCGAGAAAATCACGAACATCCCTTGCGGCGTGTTGATCCGACCAAGACCACGTGTTCCGCCGATGCTGCGCCCATTCGTCGTTTCAAAAGGGTTGTCGCGGCATGCATCGATGATCGCAATAGAGGTCCGCGCACCAGTGGCACGCACACGATCCAACAGGCTCGACAGGGCTATGGACTCGGCTTTTACAAAGCCGGTCTCGCCGGACGTGGGGGTTACAATGTCGGTCGGCAGCAGATAATTCTCTCCGTCGATTTCGACGCCATGTCCTGCGAAGAAAACAAACGCGGTATCGCCCGCATCCAGTCGAGATGTGAATTCTGAAATGCGCTGATTCATGCCGCGACGATCAAGGTTGAGGCCGGTGATCGTCTGAAAGCCTAAACCTTGCAGTTTTTCCGACACTGCCTCGGCATCGGCTACGGCCTTTTGCAAATCGACCACTGTATCGTAGCTGTCATTTCCGATGACGAGGGCCAGACGCTCTTGCGCGAACAAGGGCATGCCAATGACCGCAAACCAAACGATCCAAAACCATTTCATCCGGGCTACCTTTCATAAGTCGACCTGCGGAAAACATAGCGTGTAGCAGTGAAAAGGTCAGTGACTTCGATTACATTGCCTTGTCAGGCATGGATCGTAGATTTTGAAGCGTGTTTGCTTATGATCTGTTTTAAAGAGTGACCGTTCGAGGAGGAGCAGATGAACAGGTTAAGTTTCGTGATCGCAGTCGCGACCATGTTGGGCAGTCCGGTTTTGGCGGACGGCATAATGGGAAACCTGAAAAAAGGGGCCGAGAAGGTCGGGCAAACTGTCGGCAAAGGTGTCGATGCGGTCGGTGATACCGTAGATTCGACCACTGAACTTTTGTCAAACGAGGCCACACCGGAAGAAACGCGTGCCAAGTTGGACGCTATGGCCAGCCAGATCTTGAACCAGCTCATGGTCGAAAACCCACAGGCTCAGGCGCTATATGACGTAAGCGCAGGGTATGCTGTGTTTGATTCCCGTAAAATCACTGTATTCCCGGTTGCCGCAGGTTACGGGCGTGGGGTGGCCGTTTCGAAAGAAACGGGCGAGCACACCTACATGAACATGGGCACGGGCGGTGTAGGGGCTGCGCTTGGCATTGGCGGATTTGAAACGAAATATGTGATCCTGTTCGAAACTCAGGCAGATTTGGACAAGTTTATCGACCAAGGATACGATGCAACTGCAGAAGCCGAAGCCATGCACGGCTACGAAAAAGAGGGCGATACCCTGCGTTTTACCGATGGGCGGTCATTCTTTGTGCTCAGTAAAAAAGGCTGGCGCGTGTCCGCAGGGGCTTCGGGAACTAAATACTGGAAGTCTCCTGAACTGAACTAGCCTGAACAGCTCGCACCACCCAACACGCAAAACTTGGCGCAATGAGGATGGTTCAGATGCACGTCCGCTTCGGCTTCGGCCAGAGTGGACCCCATTTCGAACTCGGGCTCATACGCCAACAAGGTGCAGGCCAGAACCGCGGGCTTTTCCGCGCCTTTGCGTTTCACGACCATCCGCGCATTTGAACACATGACGGCTTCGGGGGATTTGTCCAGAATGGCCCAACAAGCTGTTGTGATCTCGGGTACTTCGATGGTTTCATCCATTTCGGGGAACAGAACGGTTTGAGCCGGGTTCTGCGCGTCAATGTCAAAACCGTGTTGCTGGAAGAATGACGCATATCCGGCCCGGCTGTCAGCATCACTGTCGCCCCACACGGTACGACCGGCAACTGCCATCTGAAACCCGTTGTCGCGCAACCACTCCATTCCGGTTACCGTCTTGGCAAAGCTGCCTTTGCCGCGCTCTTCATCATGCAGGGCAGGGTTGTAGTGGTCGACGGAAATCCGAAGGGTCAGCTTATCCCCATAATCCTGCTGCAACGCCAGCAGTCCGTCGCGCATCTTCCGGCGCATCATTGGCACCATCGCATTGGTCAGAATCAAAACCTCATAACCGCGTTCAAGAGCGGAGCGGGTCATGTCGATCATCTCGGGGTTCATGAACGGCTCGCCGCCGGTAAAGCCGATCTCGCGTATGGGCCAGTTTCGCTGTTCGATCTGGTCCAGATAGTCGCGCACTTCGTCAGCAGTGATATAGACCAGTGCGTCATTGGTCGGGCTGCTGAGAATATAGCAGTTCTGGCATTCGATGTTGCACAAGGTACCAGTGTTGAACCACAACGTTTCGGGGTTCTTCAACGCCACCGTCGCACGGGCTTGCCCGTCCGCCGTTACCAATTTGTCCTGAAATTTGCCGATATTGGCGCTGCTTGGGGCGTTGTCTTTCATTCCGGTATCCGGTTCTTTGAAGTCATGTCACTGAATTAGCTGTTTGATATGTGTTCGTTAAGTGCGACATCAACGACCTGACAAAGTTTTGAAGATGAGGATAATGGCTCCGATGGTTGCGCTAACATTGGACATAACCCAGAGGGCAAGGTAAGGAAAACACATGGTTTCTCGTGTTATCCCTGTTGATCCGTTCGACCTGGTCATATTTGGCGGAACCGGTGATCTTGCGCAGCGCAAGATCCTGCCGGCGCTGTTTCGCCGGTTTTGCGCCGGGCAATGGGCCGAGGGCGCGCAACTCATCGGGGCTGCGCGGACCAATTATGACAGCGTTTCGTTTCGTAAAGCCGTCCGCGAATCGCTTTTGAAATTCGCTGCAAAGCAGTGCAAAAACGGTCCTGCGTTAGAGGCATTTTTGCAGCGTATCGATTATGTCTCGCTTGACGGTTCGTCAAATGATGGGTGGGTGCAATTGGCGGACAAGCTCAAACCCGAGCGGGTCCGGGCGTTCTACTTTTCAGTAGGGCCAAACCTGTTCGGACCCTTGGCCGAGAGGATCGAGGCTCATGACCTGATTTCACCATTGACGCGGATCGTGGTGGAAAAGCCTTTTGGCCATGATCTGGCCAGTGCTCAGGCGCTGAACGCGACTTTGGCCGCTTATTTCTCGGAAAAACAGATTTACCGGATCGATCACTATCTTGGAAAAGAGACGGTCCAGAACCTGATGGCCGTGCGCTTTGGGAACATGCTGTTCGAACCGCTCTGGAACAGTCAATATGTCGATCACATCCAGATAACGGTGGCCGAGTCCGTCGGGATTGACGGGCGCGAAGAGTATTACGATCGCGCGGGTGCGATGCGTGACATGATGCAGAACCACCTGATGCAGCTGTTGTGCCTGATCGCGATGGAGCCTCCGGCGAAGTTTGACCCCGACGCCGTGCGGGACGAAAAACTCAAGGTGATCCGCGCTCTGGACCCGGTCGAGCCGCACCATATCGTTCGCGGCCAGTTCGAGGATGAAGATACCGGGTATCGCCAAATCGTAGGCAATCCGCGCTCGACCACGGAAAGCTACGTGGCGCTGAAGGCGCATGTCAGCAATTGGCGATGGGCGGGCACTCCATTCTATTTGCGCACCGGCAAGCGGTTGGTCGCGCGGTCTTCGGTGATCAACGTAATGTTCAAGGACGCGCCGCACTCGATCTTTGGCGCTGACGCCGGCCGGCACGCGAATGTCTTGTCAATCCGGTTGCAACCAAACGAAGGCATTACCTTGAAGGTGACGATCAAAGAGCCGGGGCCGGGCGGTATGCGTTTGGTCGACGTGCCGCTGGACATGAGTTTTGCCGAGGCATTGGGGCCGGAAAATCAGGACCCACCCGACGCGTATGAGCGGTTGGTGATGGACGTCATACGCGGCAACCAGACCCTGTTCATGCGCGGCGATGAGGTCGAGGCCGCATGGGCCTGGACCGATCCGGTTATTGCGGGTTGGCAGGCGCGCGGCGATGTGCCGAAACCATATGATAGTGGCAGCACAGGTCCGGGCGACGCCGAGCTGCTGATGAAACGAGACGGTCGCCGCTGGCAAGGAATAAACCCATGAAAATTCAGGAATACCCCGACCGGGACATGCTGGCTATCGACGTTGCCAACGCGTTGGCCGGAGAGCTTGAGGCCGCCTTGCTGCACCATGACATGGTCTCGTTCGCGGTGCCCGGCGGCACCACGCCGGGGCCGATCTTTGACGGATTGTGCGCCGCTGATCTGGAGTGGGACCGCGTTCGCATCCTGCCCACCGATGAACGCTGCGTCCCCGGTGACAGCGAGCGTTCGAATGAACGACTGATCCGTCAACGCTTGCTGACAAATCGCGCTTCGGTCGCGCAATATGTTCCCCTGTATGTCGACGGTAAAGACCCGGACGCAGTTCTGCCCGAGATCGAAAGCCTTATCTCCCCGGTTCTGCCCTTGTCTGTCCTGGTTCTGGGCATGGGCGAGGACATGCACACTGCCTCGCTGTTTCCGGGGATGGAGGGGCTTGCCGCTGCCTTGGACAGTCACGCACCGCCGCTGGCCGTTGCGCGTACACAGACCCAGCCCGAGGCACGCATTTCGCTGACGGCACCCGTACTGGACGGAGCGCTGTCCAAGCATCTGGTTATTTTCGGCGCGGCCAAGCGCGACGCTTTGAACAAGGCGATGGCCTTGCCGCCGGAAGAGGCACCGATTGGTGCTGTTCTCAGCGGTATGACAGTTCATTGGGCGGAGTGAGGCGATGAAACTGGATGATCTCAAGAGTCTGTCGGGCGACACAAAGACCATTCTGCAGCTGTTCGATCAGCACCCCGACCGGGCGCAGGCGTTTTCAGCCTCGACCGGTGATTTGTTGTTCGACTATTCCAAGACCCAGATTGACGCCGACATTCGCACAGCTCTGATCGGTCTTTGCGACCAATCGAATCTGGCTGATCGTCGTGATGCCATGTTCTCGGGCGCTAAGATCAACGAAACCGAAGGCCGCGCGGTTTTGCATACAGCGCTGCGTAACCTCGACGGTGGCCCGGTCGAGGTCGACGGGCTGGATGTCATGCCCGACGTTCTGGACACTCTGCAACGGATGCGGGTCTTTGCTGAAGAAGTGCGTGGGGGAACCTATGCTGGGGCAGGGGGCAGTTTTACCGATGTGGTGAATATCGGCATTGGCGGGTCCGATTTGGGGCCGGTGATGGCGACGCATGCGCTGTCGCCGTATCGCGACGGCCCTCGGGTACACTATGTATCCAATGTGGATGGGGCACATATCGCGGATATTCTGCGCCAGCTGGACCCGACGCGTACTCTGGTGATTGTTGCCTCGAAAACCTTCACAACGATCGAAACCATGACCAATGCCCGTACGGCACGGGCTTGGATGTCCGAGGGGGGCGGCGATCCGGCACGCCAATTCGCCGCCGTCTCAAGCGCCATGGACAAAACCCGGGCCTTTGGCATTCCCGAAGAGCGCGTGTTCGGGTTTGCCGATTGGGTCGGCGGGCGATACTCGGTTTGGGGGCCGGTGGGCTTGCCGGTGATGATCGCCGTGGGATCGAACGCGTTTGACGCATTCCTGAGCGGCGCTCAGTCGATGGACGTTCATTTCCGGGCCGCCGATTGGATCGAGAATATGCCGGTGATGCTGGCCCTTGTGGGTATATGGCATCGGCAAGTGCAGGGGCACGCCAGCCGAGCGGTTTTGCCCTATGATCAACGTCTTCTGCGTCTGCCCGCCTATTTCCAACAGCTTGAGATGGAGTCGAACGGCAAATCCGTCGCGATGGATGGTTCAACCTTGGATGTACCCTCGGGGCCTGTGGTCTGGGGGGAACCCGGAACCAACGGTCAGCATGCCTTTTACCAACTGATCCACCAAGGCACCGACGTGATCCCGTGCGAGTTCATGGTCGCAGCCCAAGGACACGAGCCTGAATTGGCCCATCATCATCGCTTGTTGCTGTCCAACTGTCTGGCGCAATCCGAGGCGTTAATGCGAGGTCGATCCTTGGAGGAGGCGCGAAACCGGATGGCCGCTAAGGGGCTGGACGGGGCCGAGCTAGAACGTCAGGCGCGCCACCGTGTCTTTCCCGGTAATCGTCCGTCGACCACGTTGATCTATCCGCAGCTTACACCGTTTGTGCTTGGTCAGATCATTGCGCTTTATGAACACCGTGTATTTGTCGAAGGTGTTCTGCTGGGTATCAACTCGTTCGATCAATGGGGTGTCGAACTGGGTAAAGAGCTTGCGACTTCGCTGGGTCCGATCGTGGACGGAGAGGAAGACACCGCTGGAAAAGATGGTTCGACTGCCGCTTTGGTCGAATACGCGTTGCGACACCGGGCTGAGTAACCCTCTGCTTGCCGCCGTGCGGGCGCATAAATTTGTTGTAAGGCAATGGATTGCTTGGCAGGGTTTTCCCAATCACTTGGTCTTTCAACTGGCCGAGCTAATATGTGGTGCCGCCGACAAGAAGCGGTATCAATAAAGGGAGGATGTCCATGCTAGGACAAATGATGACGCAGCCGCTGCTGATCTCGTCGCTCATTGTGCACGCGGATCGGTACCACGGCCAAACCGAGATCATCTCGGTCGAGACAGACGGGTCGGTGACCGAAAGCAACTGGTCACAAGTGTCCACGAACGCGCGCAAGCTGGCGTCGGCGCTGACGGCATTGGGGCAAGACCCTCAAGCGCGGATCGGAACACTGGCATGGAACAATCGTCGGCATCTTGAAATCTATTATGGAACCTCTGGTGCCGGGTTTGTCTGTCATACGATCAACCCCCGCCTTTTCCCTGAACAGCTGACTTACATCATCAACCACGCGCAGGACCGTGTGCTGTTCTTCGACGCGACCTTTATTCCTCTGGTCGCGGCGCTGAAGGACCATCTGACCGAGGTCGAACACTTTGTTCTGATGGGACCGCGAAACGAGGATGTGATTGCCCAAGTCCCCGGCGTGCAGTTTTATGACGAGCTGATCGAGACAGGCGATGCGGGCTTCGAATGGCCGAGTTTTGACGAAAACACCGCATCCAGCCTGTGTTACACCTCTGGCACGACCGGAAACCCCAAAGGGGTGCTGTATTCCCATCGCTCGACTGTGCTGCATAGCTTTGGTTCAAACACGCGCGACGTGATCGGGTATTCGGCGATGGATGTGGTCATGCCTGTAGTGCCGATGTTCCATGTGAACGCGTGGGGCTCACCCTATGCTTGCGCCATGTCGGGGTCTCGCATGGTTCTGCCCGGGCCGGATCTGCATGGTGAAGCATTGGTCAAGCTGATCGACGCTTATGGTGTGACGCTTGCTATGGGGGTTCCGACGATCTGGCAGGGCTTGTTGGCCTATGCACAGAAATCGGGCAGCAAGTTAGACAGCCTTGAACGTACTGTGATCGGCGGCGCCGCGTGCCCACCGTCGATGATTGAGACATTCCGCGAAACCTATGGCGTGGACACGGTTCATGCTTGGGGCATGAGCGAAATGAGCCCGCTTGGAACCGCGAATTACCCTTTGGCAAAGCATGGTGACCTGCCAATCGAAGAACAACACAAACTGCGCGAAAGCCAGGGACGCCCGTGTTATGGGGTCGAACTGAAGATCGTGGACGATGACGGGAACGAACTTCCCAATGATGGAGAAACGCAAGGTGACCTGATGGTGCGCGGCCATTGGGTTTTGGATAACTATTTCCAGATGCAGGATGATGATCTGCTGCAGGATGGTTGGTTTGCTACTGGCGATGTCGCCACGCTGGACCCAGACGGTTACATGACCATTCGGGACCGATCCAAAGACATCATCAAGTCAGGTGGCGAGTGGATCAGTTCGGTTGAGCTGGAAAACATCGCCGTGGCTCATCCCAAACTGGCTACGGCTGCCGTCATCGGCGTTCCCCACCCGAAATGGGATGAACGCCCTTTACTTGTTGCGGTCAAGGCTGAAGGCCAAGACCCGAGTGAAGATGAGCTGTTGGCGTTTTTTGACGGTAAGATTGCCAAATGGCAGGTGCCGGACAAGGTGGTCTTTGTAGATGCACTGCCGCTGAACGCGACGGGAAAGGTGCTTAAACGCAATCTGCGCGCAGATTTCGAAAACGCACTGAAAGCTTAGGTTCGTAGAACTAGAGAGAATGGCTCCGGCGGTAGGGATCGAACCTACGACCAATTGATTAACAGTCAACTGCTCTACCGCTGAGCTACGCCGGAACGGTTCGCGCCGTATAGCAATCACAATCTCTGCCGTCCAGAGGGGAGAGGGAAGTTTTTTGACGAAAAAAAATCGACCGCAGGACGACGATCATTTCATGCCAAATCAGTGTGCCATCGAAGGGGATTTGGCTCCGGCGGTAGGGATCGAACCTACGACCAATTGATTAACAGTCAACTGCTCTACCGCTGAGCTACGCCGGAACTGAGGGCCGTATAACAACCCCGAAAATTGCCGTCCAGAGGGGAACGACCCGAAATAACGAAAAATTTCTCTGATCATGCAATTCGATGGAATTCGGCGTCTATAGCTAGGTTTCCTTTCGGTGAAGCCATTGATTTTATAGTTAAATCGACCAAATGAGCGAACACGTTACGTTCGGCGGCAGGAAGCAACGCTTTGGGAGTTTCGATGTAGATACGCTCAGCCAATTGTCGCGCCGTGCCGGGTTGATCGGCAAGCGCACTCAGAATCTGTGCCTCGCGTGTCAGGCGATGCTGTATCAGCCAATCCAGCCGGGCAGCAGGATCAGTGATAGGAGCACCGTGTCCTGCGTGAAAGGTTGACCAAGTGCGGTCGCGCAGACGGTGACAGGCTTGCATAAAGTCCGTCAGATCTCCGTCCGGGGGTGATACCAATGAGCTGGCCCATCCCATAACATGATCGGCGGTGAAGCATGTATTGCCCCAGCCCAAAGCGATGTGGTTGCCCAAGTGCCCCGGGGTATGAATGACTTCAAGCTGCCACTCGTCACCTTCGATGGTTTCGCCATCGGCGAGTTCGATATCCGGACGAAAGGCGGTATCGATTCCTTCGCCGCCGCCGGCCAGTCCCTGTTGCGCCAGGTCCGCCATCACCGTACTGCGTCCGGCTTCGGGGCCTCCAAAAGCCAGAATCGGCGCGCCGGTGCGCCCCGCCAATAGAGCGGCGAGCGGAGAGTGATCCAGATGGGTATGCGTGACGATGATATGGCTTATGCGTTGACCCGCTTGAAGGGCGGATAAAATCGCGTCCAGATGTGTCTCGCTCATCGGTCCGGGGTCGATGACTGCGCAATCCTTTGTGCCCAGCAAATAGGTATTCGTCCCGCGATACGTCATCGGCGACGGGTTCGGCGCCAGAATGCGCCTAAGCCCGGCTTGCAATTCGACCGCTTGGCCGGGCGGTGGGTTGAAATCATCGGGGGCCTGCATTCTGCGCTCTTTCTCTTGTCCGATCAGCCCGTTAGGTTTAGCGCATGTCGAGTGCATGGCTCAAACCCTATATGCCGCGAAGTCTTTATGCGCGAGCGGCCCTGATACTGGTTCTGCCAGTGATCGTACTGTTGCTTGTTGTTGGCATCGCCTTTTTGCAGAAACACCTTGAAGACGTGACAGAGCAGATGACACGCACGGCTTCCCGAGAGGTGATGCTTGTGCTTGCGACGATGCAGGATGCCGAGACCCAGCAGCAAGCCATGGCCGAGATTCGGCCTGATCTGAGCGCGCTTGAGATGAAGGTGCGTTTCCTTGGCATCAATGAACGCCCCGAAGTTGGTTATCGCCGATGGTACGATTTCATTGCGCCGCAGGTCGATTCCGATTTGCATGCCTTTCTACCCAATCTGGTGGCAATTGCGCTGCCCAGTGGGGATGAAGCGCGCCTATATTTGAATACAGATTTGGGATTGTTGCAGCTTACAATGGATCGGCGACGCTTGTCTCCGGCTGCTCCGCACCAGCTGATTGTGACGATGGTGTTTTTTGCGGTCATCATGACGTCGATATCGTTCTTGTATATGCGCAACCAACTGCGTCCGATTACCCGGTTGGCTGATGCAGCGCAGGCGTTTGGCCGTGGCAGGGTAGTACCGTACGCGCCCGGAGGCGCAATTGAGGTCAGAGCCGCGGGAAACGCTTTTCTCGATATGCGCGCCCGAATCGAGCGGCAAATGGAACAGCGCACCATGATGTTGTCAGGTGTCAGCCACGATCTGCGCACTCCCTTGACCCGTCTGAAACTGGGGCTGTCGATGTTGCCCGAAGATGAAGCCACGCCGTTGCAAAAAGACGTGGACGAAATGCAGCTGCTGCTGGACGCGTTTCTCGACTTTTCACGCGGTGCGGCGGAAGGCGCGCCCGAACAGGTGGATCCGTCTGAGTTGTTGAAACAGATCGTCAACGACGCCCAACGGGCCGGGCATACCGCTGAACTTGTCGCAACCGAAGGCTCGGGTACCGCCATGTTGCGTCCAACGTCGATCCGCCGGGCTGTCGAGAATCTGATCGGAAATGCTGTTCGATACGGAAACCGAGCTGAGGTCAGCCTATCGCTTACCCCCAAAACGCTGCGTATCCGGGTCGAAGATGACGGGCCGGGCATTCCGCCAGAACAGCGCACCGAGGCCGTGAAACCGTTCTCGCGCCTGGACCCGGCGCGCAACCAGAATCAAGGCAGCGGTGTTGGCCTGGGGCTTGCAATTGTTGCGGATATTGCCCGCGCACACGGGGGTGTTTTGCGGCTTGGGAAAAGTGAACGCCTGGGCGGGCTCAGCGCGGATATCATCATAGGACGGTAAATTTGGTAGGCCCGGCAGGACTTGAACCCGCAACCAAAGCGTTATGAGCGCTCTGCTCTAACCAATTGAGCTACAGGCCCGTCTGAGCGCTTTGAGTATCACGGTGAACGCCCGCGTCAAGCCTGACCGTTGCAACGACGGCCACAATCGACTAACCCGCGCGGGAACCATTCATAAGGGGTTGGCCATGACAGCGGGCAAGAACGGAATCACCTATGCGGACGCGGGTGTTGATATTGATGCAGGCAACGCGCTGGTCGACCGGATCAAACCTGCGGCCAAGCGGACCAATCGCTCGGGCGTGATGAGCGGGCTGGGCGGATTCGGCGCTCTGTTCGACCTCAAGGATGCGGGCTACACCGATCCTATTCTGGTGGGCGCGACCGATGGTGTGGGCACCAAGCTGCGTATCGCTATTGATACCGGCGTGGTTGATGGCGTTGGCATTGATCTGGTGGCCATGTGCGTCAACGATCTGATCTGTCAGGGCGCCGAGCCTCTGTTTTTCCTCGACTACTTCGCCACCGGCAAGCTGGACACGGATACTGCCGCGCGGATCATCGAAGGCATCGCCGAGGGCTGTGTGCAGTCCGGCTGTGCCCTTATCGGTGGTGAGACGGCGGAAATGCCCGGCATGTACCCCGATGGCGATTTTGATCTGGCCGGGTTCTCGGTCGGCGCGATGGAGCGTGGCGCGCATCTGCCCGCAGGCGTGCAGCAGGGCGACGTGCTGCTGGGGCTGGCGTCGAACGGGGTGCATTCCAACGGCTATTCGCTGGTTCGCAAACTGGTCGAGATTTCGGGGCTAGGATGGGACGCCGAGTCGCCGTTCAGCGACGGTACGCTGGGTGAGGCACTGCTGACGCCGACGCGTCTTTATGTCAAGCAGGCGCTGCAAGCGATCCGGGCAGGTGGCGTTCACGCGCTGGCCCATATCACCGGTGGTGGTTTGACAGAAAACCTGCCGCGTGTCTTGCCCGAAGGGCTGGGTGCCGGGATCGACCTGAACGCCTGGGATTTGCCGCCCGTCTTCCGTTGGATGGCTGAAACCGGTGGGATTGCCGAGACTGAGATGTTGAAAACCTTCAACTGCGGTATCGGCATGATCGTAGTCTGCGCCGAAGACCGCGCCGATGAACTGGCCGATCTGCTGGTCGAAGCTGGGGAAACCGTATCGCGCATCGGCACAGTGACCGACGCGGCCGGTGTGGCCTACACTGGCAAACTGCTGTGAGCCACAAGCGCGTTGCCATCCTGATCTCGGGCGGGGGATCCAACATGGTGTCGCTGGTCGATTCCATGACCGGCGACCACCCCGCGCGACCCTGTCTGGTGCTGTCCAATGATGCGCAGGCTGGGGGGCTGGTCAAGGCGGCTGAGCGGGGCATCCCGACGGCTTCGGTCGATCACCGTCCGTTCAAAGGCGACCGCGCTGCGTTCGAGGCAGAGCTGCTGAAACCGCTTGAGGCCGCGCAGCCTGATATCGTCTGTCTGGCTGGGTTCATGCGTGTTCTGACCGGAGATTTTGTATCGCGCTTTCAGGGGCGGATGCTGAACATCCACCCTTCACTGTTGCCGAAATACAAGGGCTTGAACACGCATGCCCGCGCGATCGAGGCAGGCGATGAGGAACATGGATGTTCGGTTCACGAGGTAACGGCGGCATTGGATGACGGTCCGATCCTTGGCCAAGCCCGTTTGCAGATTGAGCCAAACGACACACCTACGACTCTGGCGGCACGGGTTCTGGTGTGGGAACATAAGCTCTATCCAGCCGTGTTGCGCCGCTTTAGCTCTGGCGACCACACACCTGTGTTGCTGCCCTGATCGCCGCAGAGTGATTTACACGCCAGTGTTATTCGGCCTATGGTCTGGGCTATCGCCCTGAACGGCACAAAAGCGACGGGCTACGACGAAAAACAAGAGCAAAAACCCACCGCGCATGAAGACCCTGACAACGACGCAAGAGCTGGCCGAATACTGCAAGGCCGCTGCAAGCCATGACTATGTGACAATCGATACCGAGTTCCTGCGCGAGCGGACGTATTATTCGAAACTCTGTCTGGTGCAATTGGCGGTGCCATCTTCGGACGAGAACAGCGCAGTGCTTGTCGATCCACTGTCTGAGGGATTGTCGCTTGAGCCTCTGTACGAACTGTTCAGAAACGAGGGTGTGGTAAAGGTTTTTCACGCGGCCCGCCAGGATCTTGAGATCTTCTGGGTTGAAGCAAATGTGTTCCCGACGCCCCTGTTCGATACCCAAGTTGCCGCGATGGTTTGCGGCTTCGGAGAGCAGGTCGGTTATGAAACGTTGGTGCGCAAGATTTGCAAGCAGGGTTTGGACAAGACCTCGCGCTTCACCGACTGGTCTCGCCGTCCGTTGTCGGACGCGCAAAAGACCTATGCCTTGGCTGATGTGACCCACCTGCGACAGATCTACGAACATCTGGCGAAAGAGTTGAATAAAACAGAACGCAGCCATTGGGTTGCTGAAGAACTGCGCATACTGACCCACCCCGAAACCTATGATGTCCGCCCGGCAGATGCGTGGAAACGGGTTAAGACGCGAACGAACTCGGCCAAGTTTTTGGCTGTGGTACGTGAGTTGGCCCAGTTTCGCGAGGCCTATGCGCAAGAAAACAACGTACCCCGCAGCCGTGTGTTCAAGGACGACGCGCTGATCGAGTTGGCCTCGACCAAGCCGAAATCCCCGTCTGATCTTGGTGGCTCGCGTTTGTTGCTTCGCGAGGCGCGCAAAGGCGCGATTGCCGAAGGTATTCTAGCGGCCGTTAAAAAGGGTGTGAATTGCCCGCCTGACCAGATGCCGCGTGTTGATAACAGCCGCGACAAGCTAAAGGTCAATCCGGCGTTGGCCGATCTGCTGCGGGTATTGCTAAAGTCCAAGACCGAAAGTTCGGGCGTGGCAGCAAAACTGATCGCCACCAGCTCGGAGTTGGATCAGATCGCGGCGGGCGAGCGTGACCTGCCTGCGATGTCAGGTTGGCGGTTCGAAGTGTTTGGCGAAGACGCCCTTAAACTGTGCGAAGGTAAGATCGCCTTGGCAGCCAAGGGCCAGTCGGTCAAAGTCGTGTCGTTGTAGCCGACTTAGCGTCGCCGCGATTCCAGAGCATTTTCCTGACCGACCACGCGAACCAGACGGATGCCTTGCAGATCGTCTTGTGACACGTTGATTGCATCCAACACCTGACGTGACCGTTCAGTCCCTTGATTGGTTGCTGTGGCCGGATACGATACGCGGAAGGTATATTCCAGTACGCCGTTCTTCTGGTTTTCCTCACTTTCAACGCGAACGAGTCGGGCATCATAGGCGCCCTGACGTGCAGCGACACCAGTGACCAGAATGATCGCACCCCCGGGTGTTGGGTCGATCCTCAGCTCATCAACGCGTGCAATAGCAACGCTGTTGTCCACGGGGTCTGGCCGACTGAATAGGCCGGCGCCTTCACGTTGTTTGGGCACCAGTGCGTTTGGGTCATTGGCCAAAGCCTGTGTCGGTGCAGGTGCGGGCGTGCTGGACCCAAACCAGTTGGTCGGATTTACACGCGACTCGCGCCATCCGCTACAAGCCGACAGTGTTAGCGTGGCGACCAAAAGAACAGACAGTGTTTTTTGCATGGATTTATAGCTCTGACCGGTATTTCCCGCACTGGCCTAACGCAAATTCCCTGCTTTGAAAACCCACGCTGGGGCTGGACAGGCAGGGGGCAGAGGCATAGGTCACGATTGTGACCGCAATGAAAGGACCGCAGGGATATGGCAACGCCTGCCTTTGAAGACATCGTCGAGGATTTCGAGTTTCTGGAAGACTGGGAAGACCGCTATCGCCATGTCATTGAGCAGGGCAAGGCTATGGAACCCCTTGCGGACGCGCTGAAAGTTCCCGCAACCAAGGTTCATGGCTGCGCCAGTCAGGTCTGGCTGCATCCGGTTATCGAAGCTGGAGTATTTAGGTTTGACGGAGACAGCGACGCGCTGATCGTGCGCGGCCTGATCGCGGTTTTGCGGGCTTTGTACAATGGCGTGCCAGTTGCCGAGGTTGCCAAGGTTGACGCCGGCGCAGAATTGGCGCGATTGGGCCTGAACGACCACCTCTCAGCGCAGCGGTCCAATGGTCTGCGGGCGATGATCGAGCGTATTCGCGAAGTTGCGCAAGAGAACGCGTGACGTAACTCAGCCGCGATTGGCCCAATCTGTTAACGTCGACTCGAGATCGCCATATCCGGTGAAACGCCTTTCGAATGCCAGGCCAAGGCGGTCGGCGCATTCCTGAGCGCGTTTCGTCAGCAACGGGTCGTCAGTCTGAGCCTGATAGACCAGTTTCGTGTAGTTGCCGAAATACATGTCGCGCAATTCAGGATGCCGGTCCAGGCCCAGCGGCTTCCAAACAAAGGCGTCAAACTGGCGTGCCAGAAAATCGGTCAGGTAGAAGGCAGTTGTTTCATCCTCGCCGCGTGCGTCGAAAACATCATTGCCTTCAAAAAACGAATAGCAATGCGGGCCTTTGACCATCTCGACGCCCAATTCTGCACAAGCGTTTTGCAGCAGGCCGCCAGTACCGCAATCGGCATAGACCACATAGATCGTGTCGTACTGCGTGCGATGTTTGGTGATTGCATCCTGCACGGCCTGAGTAATCCGCTCGGGATGGACATGTAAGATGGCGGGCAAGCAAGTCAGATCCATATGGTCCCAACCATTGCGGTTCTTCAGGTCCAGAATCTCGCGTGCCAGCGCGCCGCAAGCCAGCAACAGAATTTGCCCTTGCGCAGCGGACTCGTATCCGTCTGTCGTCAAGCTTGCATCGTCTGGCAGATTGTCCTGCGGCATGGCTTGGCTCCTGCGCCTAAGATGTAAACGAAAAGGGCCGCCCGTTGCCGGACGGCCCTGAATTCAGATGTCCGTCTGATCAGCCCGCCAGTTGGTTGTGCTTGCGCGACACGAAGTCTTTCGCGGTCTCAACGGCGACGGCAGCGTCGCGGCAATATGCGTCGGCACCAATGGCTTTTCCGAACTCTTCGTTCAGCGGAGCGCCACCGACCAGTACGATGTATTCTTCGCGCAAACCTTGCTCGACCAGAGTATCGATCACGACTTTCATGTACGGCATGGTGGTTGTCAGCAGGGCCGACATGCCCAGAATGTCGGGCTTTTCGGTTTCCAGTGCTTCCAGGTAGTTCTCGACCGGGTTGTTGATGCCGATATCGACGACCTCAAAACCAGCACCTTCCATCATCATCGACACAAGGTTTTTGCCGATGTCGTGGATGTCGCCCTTGACGGTGCCGATCACCATCTTGCCAACGCGCGGTGCGCCGGTTTCGGCCAGCAGCGGCTTCAGGATGGACATGCCGCCCTTCATCGCGTTTGCGGCTAGCAGAACTTCGGGAACAAACAGGATGCCGTCGCGGAAGTCGTGGCCTACGATGGTCATACCGCCAACCAGCGCCTTGGTCAGAATGTCATAGGGGGTCCATCCGCGTTCCAGCAGGATGTTCACACCTTCTTCGATTTCTTCCTTCAAACCGTCGTAAAGATCGTCGAACATCTGTTCGACCAATTCCTCGTCATTCAGTTCGGACAGGACGATGTCTTCTTCATCGGACATTGGGTGTTTCCCTAGAGCTGTTCGGGCTTGGCGCCCATTGGTGGCATTTTTTTCGTTTTGGCCAAAACGTCGCATTTAGACTGTGACGATTGCGACCTTGGCGGTTCCGAGACCGACCTATACGTCAAAATATTGATCAACTCGACGTCATAATCTGCAAGATGATCCTGCATTCGGTTCAATTCAGGCATGTTTGGCCAAGCGATTTGAAATCAACACGTAAGACGAGGGGTGCTTGCCTGAACCGCGCATGGCGCGTATACCTGCAGGGAGAACATAAAGAGAACAAATATGACTGACGCGCAAATCCGGGGCCGAGGTGTCGCTACAAATGCTGCTGGTCGGTTCGAAGCGTTTACCACTGAACGCTGCGCGGATGGATGGCCCGAGGACGATGATCTACCGCCATTGCGCACCGAGTTGCGCGACGAGGTCGCGCGCAGCATCATAACCTACAACCGGTCGCCCGATTTGCCGTTTGACCGCTCGATCAACCCGTATCGAGGATGCGAACACGGGTGTGTTTATTGCTTTGCACGGCCGTCCCATGCCTATCTCGGTCTGTCGCCGGGGCTGGATTTTGAGACACGCTTGATCGCGCGGCCCAACGCGGCCGAGGTGCTGCGGCGGGAACTGTCCTCGAAATCCTACAAGGTGGCCACAGTGGCGTTAGGCACCAATACTGACCCTTACCAACCGGTCGAAAAAACACGCTCTGTTACAAGGGATTGCCTGCAAGTCTTAAGCGATTTTCAGCACCCGGTCGGAATCGTCACCAAAGGTGCTTTGATCGAGCGTGATCTGGACATTTTGTCCCCCATGGCAGCCAAGGGGCTGGTACGGGTGGGGATTTCCCTAACAACTTTGGACGCCGGCCTGTCGCGCCGGATGGAGCCTCGTGCCCCGTCGCCCCGGCGGCGTCTGGCGATCATACGGCGGCTGACCGAGGAGGGAGTACCGGTGCGGGTCATGACCTCGCCTTTGATCCCCGGCTTGACGGATCATGAGCTTGAACAGCTGCTTGAGGCCGGGCGCGACGCAGGTGCCGATGCGGCCAGCTGGATCATGCTGCGCCTGCCACGAGAAGTGTCCGAGCTGTGGCAGCGTTGGTTGGCAGATCATGAACCGGCCCGCGCGGAGAAAGTCATGTCGAAACTACGCGAGATGCATGGGGGCCGCGACTATGACCCGCGCTGGGGGCATCGGATGCGGGGTGAGGGCGAATATGCCGCGCTGATTGCGAAACGATTTACCGTGGCGGTCAAACGGTTGGGGCTGGCCACGCGCACCCCGGCGTTGCGTCTGGACCTGTTCACAAGGCCACCGCAAGCGGGCGACCAATTGGCTTTGTTCTAACGAAAAACGCCCCGGAACCGGTCCGGGGCGTTCTGCAATCTGTAACCGCAATCAGCGGTTTTCGATATCCACATAGTCGCGAGTCGTCTCGCCCAGATACAGCTGGCGCGGACGGCCGATCTTGTTCTGGGGGTCGGCGATCATCTCTTTCCACTGGCTGACCCAGCCCACGGTGCGCGACAGGGCAAAGATCGGAGTGAACATCGAAGTCGGGAAGCCCATCGCCTCGAGGATGATACCCGAATAGAAGTCGACGTTCGGGAACAGCTTTTTCTCGGCGAAATACGGATCTTCCAAAGCCTGCTTTTCCAGCGCCTTGGCAACCTGCAGTTTCGGGTTGTCTTCGATGCCCAACAGATCCAGCACTTCGTCGGCGGACTGTTTCATCACTTTGGCGCGCGGGTCAAAGTTCTTGTAGACGCGGTGGCCAAAGCCCATCAGGCGGAACGGATCGTCCTTGTCCTTGGCGCGGGCGATGTATTCGGGGATGCGATCAACGCTGCCGATTTCTTCCAGCATCTCCAGACATGCTTGGTTTGCGCCACCGTGCGCCGGACCCCACAGGCAGGCGATGCCAGCCGCGATACAGGCAAACGGGTTGGCACCCGAGCTTGACGCCAGACGCACGGTCGAGGTCGAGGCGTTTTGCTCGTGATCTGCGTGCAGGGTAAAGATGCGGTCCATCGCACGGCTGAGGATCGGATTGACTTCATATTCTTCGGCCGGAACGCTGAAGCACATGCGCAGGAAGTTCGATGCATAGTCCAGATCGTTGCGCGGATAAACGAAGGGCTGGCCAGTGTGGTACTTATAGGCCCATGCCGCGATGGTTGGCATTTTTGCGATCAGGCGGTGCGATGCGACCTCACGCTGGCGCGGGTCTGCGATATCAGTTGAGTCGTGATAGAAGGCCGACATCGCGCCCACAACACCGACCATGATTGCCATCGGATGCGCGTCGCGGCGGAAGCCACGATAGAAATACTGCATCTGCTCGTGCAGCATGGTGTGGCGCGTGATGGTGGTTTCGAACTTTTCCAAAACGGGCGCGCTCGGCAACTCTCCGTACAGCAGCAGGTAGCAAACCTCGAGGAAGTGAGATTTTCCGGCAAGCTGGTCGATCGGATAACCCCGGTGCAGCAGCTCGCCCTTTTCGCCGTCGATGTATGTGATGGTGCTGTCACAGCTGGCGGTCGACGTAAAGCCGGGGTCATACGTGAATACACCTGCCGTTCCGTAAAGCTTACGGATGTCGATCACGTCAGGCCCAGCGGTCGGTGAATGAATCGGCAGCTCATAAGTTTCGCCATTAAGTGACAGAGTGGCTGATTTGTTGCTGTCGGTCATAGTGTCCCTTCCTCAATCATGCGCAGTATGGATCGCTGTCCGATCCTGCGGGCAACGGATGCGCGCAATCGCGCAAACCGGGTGTTAGCGGAGCAGCGTTACCCAAATGTGAACCTTTTACTCAGGTCGCTGCGTCAGAAAGCCGTGCCAGGGTTTCATCCCGCCCAAGCACCAGCATCATATCAAAAACCGAAGGTGTCACCGCGCGGCCTGCCAGAACGGCGCGCAACGGCCCCGCCAGCTTGCCGAACTTGATGCCTTGTGCTTCCGCAAAGGAATTCAGGGCGTCCTCCAGTTCGCTTCGCGTCCAGCTAACACTTTGCAACTGCGGCGTCAATTCATTCAGTATACCGTCGGATACTGAGGCAAGCGCCTTGGCCGCTTTCTCATCCGGTTGAATAGGGCGGGAAGTCAGGGCAAAATGAGCCTTTTCAAGCAGTTCGGGGAATGTGCGCGCCCGATCCTTGAGGCAATACATCGCACGTTCCAGTTCACTGGATTGTGTTTCTGTCAGCGCAGGTAGGTCAGCCGCGGCCAGATACGCCTCGATTTCCTGCCGCAATGCGGCATCATCGGCGACGGCAATATGTTGACCGCACAAGTTTTCCAGTTTCTTCAGATCGAAACGGGCCGGGCTTTTGCCGATTCCGTCCAGATCGAACCATTCTTTCGCCTGCGCGTCGGTAAAGAATTCGTCGTCGCCGTGACTCCAGCCCAGACGCGCCAGATAGTTGCGCATACCGGCCGCCGGATACCCCATGGCTTGATATTCCTGCGCGCCCAACGCGCCGTGGCGTTTCGACAGTTTCTTGCCATCGGGCCCGTGAATGAGCGGGATATGAGCCCAGACGGGAACATCCCAGCCCATCGCCTGATAAATCATCATCTGGCGCGCTGCATTGTTCAGGTGGTCGTCGCCCCGGATCACATGGGTGACGCCCATATCGTGATCGTCTACCACAACGGCCAGCATATAGACCGGCGTCCCGTCCGAACGCAGCAGGACCATGTCGTCCAACTGCTCGTTGCGGATGGTCACGTCCCCCTGAACCTGATCGCGGATCACCGTCTCGCCGTCTTGCGGGGCCTTGATGCGGATCACGAAAGGCGCGTCGGGGTGGGTCGCTGCGTCAGCGTCGCGCCAAGGGCTACGGAACTGGGTTGATTTGCCCTCGGCCTTCGCTTGTTCACGGAAGGCGGCGATTTCTTCTTGCGTCGCAAAGCACTTGTACGCTTTGCCCTCGGCCAGCAGTTGATGGGCGACCTCAGCGTGACGGGCGGCGCCTTCGAACTGGCTGACGACATCGCCATCATGGTCAAGACCCAGCCACGCCATACCCTGCAGAATGGCTGCCGTCGCCTCGGGGGTCGAGCGCTCACGGTCCGTATCCTCGATCCGCAGCAGGAATTTGCCACCGCGACCACGGGCATAGAGCCAGTTGAACAGCGCGGTGCGGGCGCCGCCGATATGCAGAAAACCGGTGGGCGAGGGGGCGAAACGGGTGACGACCTGATCGGACATTGTTTGGATTAACCTTTTGGTAACCGTGTCGGGCATAGTTTGACGCCTGTCTAACGAGGCTGAGAGACGGGGGCAACCATGCGTGTTCTGGCCCGGGTCGAGGCCGCTTTGCTGAACCAGACAGGTTACCTATTTCAATGGTCTCCGGTCTGTCTGGCGATCGGAATCGGCCTGTACTTCGGTTTGCGGTCTGAGCCGGAATGGCAGGTCTATGCCAGCTTGTTCGTGGCGGGTATGGCAGCTTTGGCTGCTGCGCGCTGGATGCGGCCAGGCTGGGCGTCGTTGGCGCTCGGCGGGGCGCTTGTTTGTGCGGGGTTTATCCTGGCAGGAGCCCGCGCCCATACGGTGGCAGAGCCGGTCTTGTCATGGCGTTACTACGGCCCGGTCGAGGGGCGGGTCGTTGCCATTGACCGCTCTGCGTCGGATGCGCTGCGGGTGACGCTGGATCGGGTGCGAGTAGGGGACGTACCACTAGATCGCAGACCGCAGCGCGTCCGGCTATCTTTGCATGGCGGTGATGCTTCGCTTGTGCCAGGACAGCGGATCATGACCACCGGTCACCTGTCTCCGCCACAAGGCCCGGTCGAACCCGGCGGGTTTGATTTCCGGCGTCATGCTTGGTTCCAGGGTTTGGGTGCGGTCGGTTACACCCGCGTTCCTGTTCTGACGGTTTCGGGTCCGGATCCGGCCGGCGTCCGCGTCACTGCGTTAAGGCTGGCATTGTCCGAACATGTGCGTGCCGTGTTACCCGGAGAGATTGGAGGGTTCGCCGCCGCAGTAACGACAGGGGATCGAAGCGGAATGGGGCAACAAACGCTCGCGTCTTTGCGGGCGTCGAATTTGGCGCATTTATTGGCGATCTCCGGTCTGCATATGGGGCTACTGACCGGTTTTGTTTATCTACTGTGCCGAATTGCTTTATCGGCGATACCTGCCATCGCGCTTAGGGTCTCGGTCCGAAAGATCGCGGCGGTTGGTGCACTTATTGCCGCGACGCTGTATCTGCTGCTGTCTGGCGGAAACGTGGCAACCGAACGCGCCTTTGTCATGGCCACCGTGGTGCTGGGTGCGATTCTAGTCGACCGGCGGGCCATCTCATTGCGCGCGGTTGCCGTGGCCGCGTTGATCGTTTTGATCCTGCGGCCGGAATCCCTCTTGAGCCCCGGTTTTCAAATGTCCTTCGCGGCAACCACGGCGCTTGTGTCGGTGTTTGGGGCGTTGCGAAGTGTTGGCCCGGTTCCGGGGCCGAAATGGCTAAAGCCAGTGATTGGATTGTTTATGTCGTCTGCCATCGCAGGGCTTGCGACGGCACCGATCGGAGCTGCACATTTCAATACGATGTCCCATTATGGCTTGCTGGCCAACATGTTGTCAGTCCCTGTGATGGGGACCGTCGTTGTTCCAGCAGCCGTCGTTGCAGCCCTGTTGGCACCGTTTGGTCTGGACTGGGTCGCGCTCGCCGTTATGGGCCTTGGGTTAGAGTGGATATTGCTGGTTGCTGAGACCGTATCAAACCTGGAAGGAGCGCAAGGCTATATTGTTAGCCCGCCTTACTATGTATTGCCACTGTTCGCTTTGGGGGCGTTGTGGACGGTTTTGTGGCGTGGGTCCGCGAAATGGGTTGGTTTGGGACCATGTATCGCGGCCATGTTCATGTGGGGTCAGGGTGAACGTCCCGATGTCTTGGTCGCGGATTCAGGTGGGTTGGTCGGGGTATTGACGGACAAGGGGCGCGCCTTGAGCAAAGAGAAAGGCAGCGGGTTCATCGCCACAGTATGGTTGGAAAATGATGGCGATGGTGTGAACCAGAAGACAGCCGCCGACCGATGGCCCCCAGCTGACGACCTTGTCCAAAGATATGTGTGGAAGGGGCAGGAGGTGATCCACCTGACCGGAAAGCGATCTGCAGGTAGCTTTACCGAGTGCCACGAAGGCCAGATTGTTATCTCAGCTGTGCCAGTTGTACTAAGCGGGAATTGCGTATTGTTCGACCCGGATAAATTGATGGAGACCGGGAGTCTGGCTTTTAAGAACGGTAAAATAACGACCAGCGCAGAGGTCATCGGTCGCAGATTGTGGTCCCCGAAGGAAGCCGAAGACCACCAGACACAAAAAGGTCAGTAGCTGCGGATCAGGCCGACCAATCGGCCTTGTACCTTGACCTTGTCTTCAGGCAAGACGCGGGTTTCATAAGCCGGGTTCGCGGCCTCAAGCGCAATGGCATGACCGCGGCGGAAATATCGCTTAAGTGTTGCTTCTTGATCTTCAACAAGTGCCACTACGATATCGCCGTTGTCTGCGACCGATGTCTCGCGGATCACCACAACGTCGCCGTCGTTTATGCCTGCGTCGATCATCGAGTCGCCCCGGACCTCAAGCGCGTAGTGTTCGCCCTTGCCGGAAACCATTGATCCCGGCACAGCGACGCGGTGCGAGACATGGCTGATCGCTTCAATCGGAACACCCGCCGCGATACGGCCCATGACTGGCAATTCCATGGCATCCACGGTAACGGGTTCGAAATTCGCCGGTCGCGGCCCTTCGGGCTTGTCGCCTTCGATCACACGCGGCTTAAAGGCAGCTGTCGGCTCGCCGCCAAGACTTTCGGGCAGTTTGACGATTTCGATCGCCCGCGCCCGGTGGGCAAGTCGGCGGATAAATCCGCGTTCTTCCAGCGCAGTGATCAGACGGTGAATTCCGGACTTGGATCTGAGGTCCAGCGCGGCCTTCATTTCGTCGAAACTAGGGGGAACACCATCCGCTTGAACACGTTTGTGGATGAATTCCAACAAATCCAACTGCTTCTTGGTCAGCATTGCTCACACCTCGTCGGTCATGCGTTTTCTTTTGTTCTACGCATGTTCACGTTTTGTGTCAACGGATTTGAGCGTTTGCTAAATCGGTAGGTACAGGACCTCATCGCCAGCAGGCCGCGCCGGATCATTCGGCTGCCGTACCAACAAGGCATTGGCCTGCGCCAGGACGCTTAAAAGCGAGCTATCCTGATCGTCGCAAGCCCGTATGCCATCATTGTCAAGAATGGCGCGCATATAGTGTTCGCGCGGACCATTCTGGCCGAGCGGGGCAACCAGTTTAGCCGTTTGGAACGGCGTCAAAGCCTCGGCCAGCCCCACCATGCGGCGCACCATTGGTACCAAAAAGAGATAGCCGCAAACCATTGCACTAACAGGGTTTCCCGGCAACCCAACCATTGCAGCCTCGCCAAGCCGCCCGGCCATCAGCGGCTTTCCGGGACGCATGCGTATCTTGTAAAATGACCGCTCCATCCCGAGATTGGCGGATACGTCCGCCACCAGATCATAATCCCCGACCGAGGCTCCTCCGATCGTGACGACCAGATCAGCGCCTGTTGCCAGATCAAAGGCTGTTTCAAGCGAAGCGACTGTGTCGCGCGCGATGGGCAGAATGCGAACTTCCGCTCCAACATCTTCTAGCAACGCTTTGAGGCCAAAGGTGTTTGACGCGATGATCTGATCAGGGCCGGGCGTATCGCCCGGCATAACCAATTCGTCTCCGGTCGAGATCAGTGCAACGATCGGCTTGCGGGCGACGGGAACCTCGGGGATGTTCATTGCGGCCATAAGGGCCACATCTTCGGGGCGGATGCGACGAGGGGCAGAGATCGTTGTGCCGGATTTGAAATCAACACCTTTGGGTCGAATGTTGGTCTTGTCGCCGGGCATGTCCGTGATTGTAATCAGATCGTCTCTGCGTTCTGTATCTTCTTGGATCACGACAAAATCCGCGCCGTCTGGCACGGGGGCTCCGGTGAAAATGCGAACTGCCTGACCAGCGCCAACTTGACCAGAATACCTGCGCCCAGCGGCGGCCTCGCCGATGACTTTGAACATTGCGTGCAGTTCGACTTCGGATGACTTGACTGCGTATCCATCCATCGAAGATGCCGCAAATGGAGGTTGATCGCGCTTGGCCGCAACGTCCTGCGCCAAAATCCGACCGGCCGCTTGCGAGAGTGAAACGGTTTCTGCAGGCAGGCGGTCAACCAGGCCAAACAGAAGGGCCCGAGCGTCTTCGACAGTGATCATTTCGCTTCGTAACGGCCTGATTTACCGCCATCTTTCAGCAAGACTTTTATGCCGCCGATCTCCATTGCTTTGTCGACAGCCTTGGTCATGTCGTAAACTGTCAGGGCTGCGGTCGAGGCCGCGGTCAGCGCCTCCATCTCTACACCTGTTTGACCCGAGGTCTTGACGGTCGCTTCAATCTGAACGCCCGGTAGATCGGGGTCCAACGTCAGTTCGACGGCCACCTTGGTCACGGGCAAAGGATGACACAGCGGGATCAGGTCAGGGGTTTTTTTCGCGCCCATGATACCAGCAAGACGTGCAACGCCCAGCACATCACCCTTTTTTGCACGCCCTTCTGATATTAAATCAAAGGTTTCCTGCGCCATCTTGATGTGCCCAGCCGCCACGGCAACCCGGTCCGTTACCGCCTTATCGGACACATCCACCATGTGGGCTTGGCCCTGTGCGTCAAAGTGAGTGAGCGACATTACATTACTCCGGGGATCAAAGGGTTAGCCAGCAAGTTTCGCGTCGCCGCAGTGACATTGTCCTGCCGCATCAGGCTTTCGCCGATCAGGAAGGACCGTGCGCCATAGCGGGCGATGTCGGCCAGGTCGGCAGGCGTGCTCAAACCGCTTTCGCAAACAATAGTCCGATCGCCGGGCACCAGTTTTGACAACCTGCGCGTTGTATCAAGAGTTGTCTCAAACGTCTTGAGATTACGATTATTTATCCCAATCAGACTGCTTTTGAGCTTGGTCGCGCGTTCCAGTTCGGCCTCGTCATGCACTTCGATCAGGACATCCATGCCCCAGTCAAAAGCCGTTTGCTCCAACTCGGCGGCTTGTTCATCTTCGACCGAGGCCATGATGATCAGAATACAGTCGGCGCCCAAAGCGCGAGCTTCGACGACCTGATACGGGTCGTACATGAAATCCTTACGCAGCGCAGGCAATGACGTCGCTGCGCGGGCCGCCGTCAGGTATTCTTTGGCCCCTTGAAAGCTGGGCGTGTCCGTCAAAACCGACAGACAGGTTGCGCCGCCTTCTTCGTAGGCTTTTGCCAGTACCGGAGGGTCAAAATCCGGGCGGATCAAACCTTTTGAGGGGCTCGCTTTCTTCATCTCGGCGATCAGACCGTAGCCGGATCGCGCGGCGGCGGTCAGTGCTGTCGCAAAACCGCGCACCTCAGACGCAGACTTGGCTTCATCCTCCAAATCTTCCAAAGACTTATTGGTCTTGTCTAATGCGACTTCCTCAAGCTTGTATGCTTTGATCTTGTCCAGAACCGTCTCGGTCATGCGGCCTCCTGAGTGATGCGGGCCAGTACCGCGATTTTTTCTTTGGCAGCGCCGCTGTCGATGCTGTGCGCGGCCTTCTCGACCCCGTCCTTGAGGTCGCTTGCAGCGTCGGCCACCACCAGTGCAGCGGCAGAGTTCAAAAGGACTGCATCCCGGTACGCGGACGGAGAGCCATCCAGCAAGGCGCGGAAGGCAACAGCGTTTTCTTCAGGTGTTCCGCCCAGAATGTCCTCGAACGGGTGCACTGGCAGGCCAGCATCTTCTGGATGCAATTCAACCTCACGCACACCGCCGTTTTCCCATGAAGCTACCCAGCTGACACCAGTGATGGTTAATTCGTCGGTGCCATCGGACCCGTGAACCAGCCATGCGTGTTCGGTACCAAGCAGGCCAAGCGTCTCGGCCATCGGGCGGATCAATTCGCGGCTGAACGCGCCCGTCAATTGCCGTTTCACCCCGGCCGGGTTTGTAAGTGGCCCCAGAATGTTAAAGATCGTACGTGTCCCAAGTTCCTGACGTGTTGGCATCACGTGGGCAATGGCCGGATGATGCATGGGGGCCATCATAAAGCCTATACCAGCCTCTTTCAGCGCTTTTTCAACGACTTCTGGTCCGACCATCACGTTGATACCCATCTGACCCAACGCATCGGCCGCACCGGATTTCGAACTGAGGTTCCGGTTCCCGTGTTTTGCAACTGTGACGCCAGCGCCTGCGACGACAAAGGCTGTTGCGGTAGAGATATTCAGCGTTCCCTTGCCATCGCCACCTGTGCCGACGATATCCATCGCGCCGTCCGGCGCATTGACCGCGTTGCATTTGGCCCGCATCACTGCCGCCGCCGCCGCATATTCGTCGACCGTCTCGCCTCGGGTTCGCATCGCCATCAGCAAACCGCCGATCTGGCTGGGTGTGGCGGCGCCATCGAAGAGGATGCCAAAAGCCTGTTCGGCTTCGGCGCGCGTCAAAGGCCGATCAGCAGCAGTGCCGATCAGCGGTTTCAATACGTCGCTCATGCGGGGACTTTCATCTCGGACAGGAAGTTCTTGAGCAGGGCATGGCCGTGCTCGGATGCAATCGATTCTGGGTGGAACTGAACGCCGTGAATAGGGAGCTGCTTATGTCGCAGGCCCATGATCGTCCCATCTTCCAGCTCAGCTGTGATTTCCAGGCAATCGGGCAGGGTGGTTCGGTCGACCACCAGCGAATGGTACCGGGTTGCCTCGAAGGGGGAAGGCAGCCCAGCGAACAGACCTTTCCCAGTGTGATGCATGGTGCCCATCTTGCCGTGCACAATCTCATGGCACCGAATAACGTCACCGCCGAATGCTTGCCCGATGGTCTGATGCCCAAGGCAAACGCCCATCAAGGGGGTCTGGGTTTCAGCAGCTGCCTGTGTCAGCGCCAGGCAAATCCCGGCCTGATCCGGGTCGCATGGTCCGGGGCTAAGAAGGATTCCGGCCGGGTTCATGGCCATGGCCTCTTGCACATCCAGCGCGTCATTTCGCCGAATGACCATTTCGGCACCAAGTTCGCCTAAATAGTGTACCAGATTGTAGGTAAACGAGTCGTAGTTGTCTATCAGCAGCAGCATTTGGGCACTTGTCTCGGATTGGGCATTTGGGACTGGCGATACAGCCCCGAGCCGCGATATAATGTCGGGACATACATGCTCAGGCTTGCGAGGCAGCGTCAAGAGGACATCCGGTTCCATACGCGCTTGCGGGTGAGTGTCGCAGAAGACGACGCAGGCAATCGAAGCAGGAATTAGTCGAAAGGCAATTAGAATGGGCGGATTTCTAGGAGGGATGATCGCAGGTGCGGTCGTGATAATGCTGTTGGGAGCGGCGTTGTCTCTAACCACGCCTCTGTCGCGCAAACCCGTTGTTGCGGATGTTGCACCCGAACCTGCACCAAGCGAAGTACCCGAGGTCGAGGCAGACAAGCCCGAAGCCATTGCAGATGCCGATTTGGTCACTTTGCCCGCGGCAGAGCCTGAACCAACCGATCAACAAGCAGATACGCTGGCAGGGCTTTCCGAAATTGAAGAGGCTCCGGATGATCAGCCGCAGGTCAACGAATCCGCGCCTGTTGTCGAAGAGGCAGCCGTCGTCGAGCCTGATGAGGTGGCAGTGACGAGTGAGGCACCTGTTCAGCCGCAAGCGCCTGCAGTTTTGCCAGATACGCCTATTGCCGAAGGGCAGCCCGAGTTGATCGAGGAGCCCCCAGCCCCTCCAGCCCCGGAAGTCGCTGCACTAGAAGTACCTGTCGAACAGCCCCAGCCTGAGTCTGTCGAGCGGGAACCAGACCAATCCCAGGCTGCCGAGTTGGAACCGGCCCCTGACTTTGAACCGGAAAGTACCGAAGCAGAGCCTTTGCCGGAAATTGCCGCGCTCGAGCCGAAGGAAGATTTGCCTGAAGAAAATCCCATCGCGGTCGAGGGTGATGAAACGGATCTCAACCGCTCTCTGCCGCGCATCGCAGCCGTTCCACAGATCGGTGGCGACCAAAACGGCGCAGGGGGTTTAACGGTTGGTCGGCGCGTTGTCCCGCTGACCGAACGGGACAACGCTCTGGCTGATCAGGACGGATCAGGTCAGACTGCGGTGCTGGGAAAACCGATCGAAGCCTATGCGGCCAAATTCGATAACCCCGACGCGAAACCGCTGATGTCAATTATCCTGATTGACGACGAAGGCGCTTATGGTGCCGAAGCGTTGCAGGATTTCCCGTACCCGATCAGCTTTGCCGTCAGCCCGTCCGACCCCGACGCTGCCGAAAAGATGGCCAGACATCGCTCTGCAGGTTTCGAGGTTCTTGCGATGGCGGATCTTCCCAAAACCGCCAGTGCGCAGGATGCCGAAGTGTCAATGGCCGTATGGTTGCAGACCTTGCCAGAAACGGTCGGTATTCTCGAAGGGGTCGAGACAGGCATTCAGGGCAATCGCAAGCTGGCTGATCAGGTTGCCGCTATTGCTGCCGGGACAGGCCGTGGCTTGATCACCCAGGACAACGGCCTCAACACGGTTCAGAAGCTGGCTGCCCGCAATGGGACACCGTCCAGCGTGATTTTCCGAGACATAGACGGCGCACGTCAGGACCCAAAGATCATGCGCCGCTTTCTGGATCAGGCCGCATTCCGGGCCGGGCAGGAGGGGACGGTTGTCATGCTGGGACGGTTGCGCCCTGACACCATCTCGGCCTTGCTTGTCTGGGCCCTTGAAGACCGGGGAGGGCGTGTGGCCATGGCACCGATTTCCGCCGTCATGAAACAAGCCGTTCAATAAGCCCGTATGGCTGGCCGGTTTGGCCAGCCGTTTGATTAGCTGTTACCCGGTCCCGTAAAGCGCGCAGCATCAGCAGCCGCGCGTCGGATGGCATTGGATTTGTGCACGGTCTCCATGAATTCCGCCTCGGGGTCGCTGTCATAGACAACACCGCCGCCGGCCTGAATATACAGCTTGTGATCTTTCACAATCGCTGTGCGCAGGGCGATACACATATCCATGTCTCCACCCGCGCTGAAATATCCGACCCCGCCGCCATAGACACCGCGCTTTTCCGGCTCCAATTCGTCAATGATCTCCATCGCGCGGACCTTGGGCGCGCCTGAAACCGTGCCTGCAGGCATCCCGGCAAAGAACGCATCCAGAGCGTCTTTATCTTCGGCCAGTTCGCCGACTACGTTTGACACAATGTGCATCACGTGGCTGTAGCGTTCGATGATGAATTCTTCGGTGGGTCGCACGGTGCCGATCTTGGCCACGCGGCCCGTGTCATTGCGGCCCAGATCCAGCAACATGAGATGCTCGGCCAGTTCTTTCTTGTCGGCCAGCAAATCTGCCTCGTTTGCCTTGTCTTCCTCGGGGGTCGCGCCACGGGGACGGGTACCTGCGATGGGGCGGATCGTGACCTCATCGCCAAAGACACGTACCAGAATCTCGGGGCTGGCGCCCACGACCTGAAAGCCGCCAAAGTTGAAGTAGAACATGAAGGGCGACGGGTTCGTGCGGCGCAATGACCGATACAGTGCAAAAGGCGGCAGCGGAAAATCCTGCGTCCAACGCTGGGCCGGAACCACCTGAAAGATATCGCCTGCGCGGATATAGTCTTTGGCTTTCTCGACCGCTTCCATATAGCCCGACTTGGTGAAGTTCGAGACAGGCGCGGCCACTTCGGACGCGTCGCCCAGATCGCGGGTTTCGGCGGGCATGGCGCGTTCCAGATCGCGAACGGCATCCATCACGCGCTCGGCTGCTTGGGCATAAGCCGCTTTGGCGGACTGACCTTCACTGACCCATGCGGGGGAAACAACGGTCACCTCACCTTTGACGCCGTCCAGAACGGCCACGACCGAGGGACGCAACATCACCGCATCTGGTAGCCCCAGTGGGTCAGGGTTTACGTCTGGAAGATACTCGACCAGGCGCACCATGTCATAACCCAGATAACCAAACAGCCCAGCGGCAGCCTGAGGCAGATCATCGGGCAGAGCGATCCGACTTTCAGCAAGCAGTGCCCGCAAATTATCCATCGGGTTTCCATCCTGAGGCTGGAACGCCTCGGGGTCGAAACGCGCCGACCGGTTCAGCTGGGACACGTCGCCCTGGCAGCGCCAGATCAGATCCGGTTTCATACCAATGATCGAATAGCGCCCGCGTACCTCTCCGCCGGTAACCGATTCCAGCATGAACGCGTCTTTTTGCGCGCCCGTTAGCTTGAGCATCAGGGAAACGGGCGTATCCAGATCAGCCGCAAGGCGCGTATAGACTACCTGATTTTCGCCAGCCTCGTAGGCGCGAGCGAAACTGTCAAACTCAGGGGTAAGGGCCATATCGGTCTCTTTTAATAGCTCGCCTGAACGGCATTCAGGGCACGCTGGTCCACGGTTGGTCGGGCACGAACCTGCGCATCGCGGACAAAAGCGTCGAAAATATTCTGTGCCAACGCCTGGTCCAACTGCGCAGCAAGGGCCTCTCGGGCTTGCCGCAGTTCGTCTGTTTCATCTGGGGGCAGCAGCTCTTCCAGACGGACGATCAGGGCAGTGCCCTCACCGGAAACAACGCGCAGTTCGCCGGGCTCCATTTCAAACACCTGAACCATGAAATCGGCAGGAACATCTTCAAGGAATGCTGTACGCGTCAGGGCGTTCTCGACCCGGAATGGCAAGCCCGTTGCGGTGAAATCGCCATCGCCCTCAAGCTGCTCAAGGACAGTTGCGGCCTGTTCCTCCAGCGCCTTGTTCGTCTCGGCCTGAGTCCATGCGGCGATCACGCGGTCGCGCGCGCTGTCCAGCGGTTCGGGGCGGCGAGGTAACACTTCGTTCAGGCGCATCGCAAAGATCGAGCCGTCTTCCAGGAACGCGACCTCGGGGAAATCGCCCTCGTTCACGGCTTGTGCAGCAGTGCGGAACCCATCATAGGCCGCAACCCCGTCCTCGCTTTGCGTGGTCCAGTCGATCTGACCCAATTCCATCTCGGTTTCACCGACCAGCTCTTCAAGCGTGGCACCACCTGCCAGCAGGTCGTTGATGTCTTCGGCTTGCGCCTCAATCTGGCGACGCGCGCGATCTGCGGCCAGCTCTTCGCGCAGGGCTGGGGCAGCGTCTTCGAATGAGGTGTTGTTTTCAGCCAGCGATCCATTGATTCGGAACAGAGCCGGCCCCAGAGAGGACGGAAGCGGGCCGACCACTGCGTCCAGATCGGCAGCAAAGACGCCGTCAGCTGCGTCCCCCAGATCGTTGCGGGTGACGTCGCCTAAATCAACATCGCTCAGTTCAAGCTCGCGCTCACGCACCAATTGCTCGAAGGTTGTTCCGCCAACCTCAAGCTGCGCTTTGGCCGCTTCGGCGGCGGCTTCATCCGCAAAGGGCAGGCGTTCGACAAGACGGCGTTCGGGCTGCAGATATTCGTCAGCACGCTGGTCATACAGACGGCGGACCGAGTCTTCGTCGACGTCTACACTGTCCAGCAACATCTCCGGAGAAAGGATCGCATATGTCAGCTTCTTGGTGCGGGGCAGGGTGAACAGATCCCCGTTTTCATCGTAATATGATTGAATTTGAGCGTCTGTCGGTGCTGCAATCGGCGCTGCCAGTGCGTCCGGACCCAGCGTTGCCACTGTAAAGCTGCGCCGCGCGCCGACAAAGTTCATCATCGCATCCGTCAGGGTTTCGGGCATTTCGATACCCCCCATGACCGCGCCCTGAACGATGGTTCGAGCCGACTCTTTGCGCAGGTCGGATTCGAATTCGGCATCGGACATTCCGACCTGATCCAGTTGGAATTCATAGGCGTCGCGGTCAAAATTCCCGTCGATCCCCTGAAAGGCCGGGATTGCGACAATTTCCTGTTGCAGGTTTGCGTCCCCGATCGAGATGCCTAGCAGCCCAACTTCATTGTCCAGCGACGCCAGCGCCGTCAGACGCGACAGTGCCAACTGATCCAACCCGAATTCATGTGCCTGCGCGATCTGCAGCGGCTGACCGGTCTGTTGTTCCACGGCGCGGATTTCGCGTTGCAGCTCGCGGACATATTCATCGACCGAGACGCTTTCATTCCCAACCTGTGCGACTGTGCGCACTGTGCCGGACAAGCTGGTTGCGCCAAACCCTGCGAGCCCCAACATCAAAAGGCCCATGAGGATCCAGACAAAGGTCTTCGATAGCTTTTTTACGCCTGCGGCCATGGTGCCCTCTTGTTTTGTGGCAAAGGTCTGCCCTGTCGGTTGCGGCCCTGAATACGATGCGCGCCGCCGAGGGGCAAGCTCAGAAGGTCAACGCTTCGAGCCGGTCGAACAATTGCGCCAGTCCGGCGCGGTCCAGGTTGGCAAAAGCCACTCGGACTTGCTGCTTTCCAGCCGGGTCTGTGTCGGGCATGAACATCGTTCCCGGCAGCAACAGAATGCCTGCCTCGGAAACCAGTTTTTGCGCCAATACGTCCGAAGGCATGTCGAACGGGTGTTCGAGATAGGCAAAATACGCGCCCAGCCCCAGCAGGCGCCAGCCTTTTGAGGTCAGGCGCGGCAGCATCTCTTGGATGGCGACACGGCGGTCAAGGATCTCATCCCGCTCGCCCGCAACCCACTGGGACAGGTTTTGCATCCCCCAGAGCGCCGCAAACTGTCCCATCTGGCCAGGGCAGATGGCGACTGTATCCAGAAACTTTTCGATTTCAGCCAAAAGGTCGGGGCTTGTGGCGATGGCACCGACGCGGTGGCCGGTCAGCCGATAGGCTTTGGAAAAGGAATACAGGTGAACCAGCGTTTGATCCCAGTCGGCCTGGCTGAACAGGCGATGCGGCGGACCGCTGCGGCTGTCGAAGTCGCGGTATGTTTCGTCGACCAGCAGCCGGATGCCGGTTTCGCGGGCGAGATCGTAAAAGGCTTGGACCAGATCGGATGGGTATTCCACACCGCCGGGGTTGTTCGGAGTAACCAATGATATTGCGCGGGTTCGATCCGTGATTAGCGTCCGGGCGGCGTCGGGGTCAGGCAGAAGGTCGTCATTGGTTTGCAGGTCGATCGCCGTCACCCCGGCCATATCAAGCCACATTTTATGATTGAAATACCATGGGGTTGGCAGGACAACCTCATCCCCTTCATCAGTCAACGCCGAGATCGCTGCGGCGAAAGCCTGATTGCACCCCGAGGTGATCGCGACCTGGTGTGGCTGTACTTCGGCGTCATAGTGCTGGCTGATTTGTGTAGCCAGCGCCTCGCGCAGGTCAGGATTACCCAGAACGGGGCCATATAAATGCGCTGCATCTGTATTGACCGCGAAATCCGCCATTGCCTGACGCAAGGCCAGTGGCGGCGGGTCAACAGGGGCCGCTTGGCTGACATTGATCAGGGAGCGGTTTTCGGGGAAGTCCACGCCTTCAAGCCAGCGACGCGCCTCCATCACCGGAGGAGGAAAAGTGGCGCTGGTGCGGGTTCGTGTCATGGCGTGGCTGCTGTTTGCGAGGCATTGCCTCGCATTCCCAAGTGTTTTCGGCGGAAAAGGCTACGGATCAGTCCGTGCCTCGATATGGCTCGACATATTGTAGGGCCATATCCCAAGGGAAGAAGATCCAGGTATCCTGGCTAACCTCGGTGATGAATGTATCCACCATCGGGCGGCCCTTGGGCTTAGCGTAAACGGTGGCAAAATGTGCGTTGGGGTACATTGCACGCACCAATTCCAGCGTTTTTCCACTGTCGACCAGATCGTCAACGATCAGCACACCGGTACCATCGCCCATCAACTGAGCATCGGGGGCTTTCAAAACCTCCGCCTCGCCTTGTTCCTGGTGGTGGTAGGAGCGAACACTGATTGTATCGACGGTGCGTATATCAAGCTCGCGGCTGACGATCATAGCAGGCGCCATGCCGCCGCGGGTGATTGCGACCACAGCGCGCCACGCGCCGTCATCGGGGCCTTGCCCGTCCAGACGCCAGGCTAAAGCACGGGAATCACGGTGAATCTGATCCCAACTGATATGAAAGCCTTTTTCGTGGGGTAGGCGGTCTTTGGCGCTCATCAGTGTTAACCCTTCTCAACGTCTGGTGCATCGACGGCCTTCATACCGACAATATGATAGCCCGAATCCACGTGCAGGTTTTCACCGGTCACGCCACTGCTGAGGTCGGACAACAGGTACAAGGCCGAATTGCCAACATCGTCGATGGAGACATTGCGACGCAGGGGCGAGTTATACTCGTTCCACTTCATGATGTAGCGGAAATCGCCGATGCCGCTGGCGGCCAGCGTCTTGATCGGGCCGGCCGAGATTGCGTTGACGCGGATACCGTCTTTGCCCAGATCTTCGGCAAGGTACTTGACCGACGCTTCCAGTGCCGCCTTGGCCACACCCATAACATTATAATGCGGCATGACCTGCTCGGCCCCGTAATACGTCAGTGTGATCGCGCTGCCGCCGTCGGTCATCATCTTCTCGGCGCGTTGCATCACCGCTGTGAAAGAATAGACCGAAACGTCCATGGTGAGTTTGAAGTTGGCACGGGACGTATCCACATACCGACCGCGCAGCTCATTCTTGTCCGAGAATCCGATGGCGTGAACTACAAAGTCCAATTTGCCCCATTTCTCTTCAAGCGCCGCAAACAACGCGTCAATCGACTCTTCGTCACTGACGTCGCAAGGCAGCACAATCTCACTACCCAGTTGAGCGGCCAGAGGGTCAACTCGTTTCTTCAGCGCGTCGCCCTGATATGAGAATGCAAGATCGGCCCCCGCGTCGGACAAAGCGCGGGCAATCCCCCATGCGATTGATTTGTCATTGGCCAGTCCCATGATGAGGCCGCGCTTGCCGGCCATCAACTGATTTGACATGTTCGGTTCTCCGCCTGTCCTTCGCATTATGTCTGGATGGTTTATGCCATTGGATGGCCTGCATCAAGGCCGTGTGCTCTTGCTCGTGGCGGGTTCTGGCCGTAGTGTGGTTAACAAGAGTTTCCAGGGGATGGAAATGAGTGAAAGAGACGGCATTTTTGCTGGCACCGATCCGTTTGAAATCGCGACTCGGTGGCTGGAGGACGCCAAGGGCAGTGAACCAAATGATCCTAATGCGATTGCCTTGGCGACCGTAGACTCTGAAGGGTTGCCCAATGTGCGGATGGTCCTTCTCAAAGAGATCGAGCGGGATGCGTTTGTGTTTTATACAAACTATGAAAGTGCAAAGGCAGCAGAGCTGGACAGCGCTGGCAAGGCAGCTTTCGTGATGCATTGGAAATCTTTGCGGCGTCAAATCCGAGTTCGTGGTACAATTACGCGTGAAACCGGGCCGCAGGCTGACGAGTACTATGCGTCCCGCTCACTCAAAAGTCGTCTTGGGGCCTGGGCTTCGAAACAGTCACGCCCCCTGAGCAGCCGATCGGCCTTGATGGCCGAAGTTGCAAAAGTTACGGCAAAACTGGGTCCGAACCCTCCGCGTCCGCCGTTTTGGGGCGGATATAGGCTGGAACCAAACGAAATAGAATTCTGGGCCGACGGTGCGTTTCGGCTGCATGACAGGTTCCAATGGCGGCGCGATCAAGCGGGCTCTGGGTGGCAAGTGCAAAGGTTGAATCCATGACTTTCGCGTATCGTGAAATGCAACACTCAGAGATCAAAGGGTTTTTTCGGCTTGAATTTGTGTGCCAATCCCATACACATCGGACCCTTAACAAATTGAAAAAACTCGCGATGGAAACACCGTGCCAGAAGATCTGAACAACATGTACCGCGTTCGCGGGCACGTAAAATGGTTCGACCCCGCCAAAGGTTACGGGTTCGTTGTGTCTGACGAAGGCGGTCCTGATATTCTGTTGCATGTGAACGTGTTGCGCAATTTCGGTCAAAGTTCGGTGGCTGATGGCGCCGGGATCGAGATCATGACGCATCGCACGGATCGGGGTGTCCAGGCAGTTGAAGTGATTAGCGTTGATCCGCCTGCGCGAGCCGACTCGATGTTGTTGGCGGACTTCGCTGAACTTGACCCGGTTGAGATCGCCCAAGCCCCACTTGAGGCGGCACGGGTAAAATGGTTCGACAAAGGCAAGGGATTCGGGTTTGCCAACGTCTTTGGTCGCGGTGAGGATGTGTTTCTGCATATCGAGGTATTGCGTCGGTCAGGTTTGGCCGACCTTCAACCCGGAGAAGCGCTTGCGATGCGTGTCATTGATGGAAAACGCGGACGTATGGCGGCTCAGGTCATGGCCTGGGAAGTGGCGCTGGACGACTGAATCACCATGAAAGGGCGGCTGGCGGTTCTGACGACTATTGCAGTTCTTTGGACGAGTTCAGCGTTTGCCGCATGCAGCCCCGACCGGGTTACACTAAAAAATGACAAATCCCAGGTCAGTTTCGATATCGAGCTGGCTGTAAGCCCTCAGGAAAGAGCGCAGGGTCTTATGTTCCGCGAGTCTTTGCCCCAACGGGCAGGGATGATGTTTATTTTCGATCCGCCTCAGCCCGTCGCGTTCTGGATGAAAAACACGCTGATTCCATTGGATATGATTTTTTTGGATCGCAGTGGGTCGGTCGTACATGTCCACAGCAACGCCATTCCTGGCGACCTGACTCCGATTGAGGGGGGAGATTCGGTTTATGCGGTCCTGGAAATCAATGCAGGGCTGGCCGAACGTTACCTGATCTCGCCCGGAACTCAGATGCGGCACGAAGTTTTTTCACAAGGTCCTGCAATTTGGCCCTGTTAGGGCTTTTCAAATCAGAACAGCGCGTTTAGGAAGGCGCACGGTCCGGGGCGTGGCGCAGTCTGGTAGCGCACCTGTTTTGGGTACAGGGGGTCGTAGGTTCGAATCCTGCCGCCCCGACCACTTCAAACTCCAGAGTTTTCGCTATTTCTTTTTGTTTACAGGCTCTTTGGGAATTTCCTCCAAGGTAAATTTGCTAGGTCCATATACGGTGACATACGCAGAGGACCGAGGGAACAACTCAAAAAAGTGAGCTAAAAGTGAGCTAGTTTGGCGAAAGTCAGATGATTCTATGTAGCCTTACTTTTTCTAGTTTCTTGATTGCTATTTCAGTTCGGGATGCGGATACAGGGAAACAGTGCTGAATTTAGGATTTGTGTAGGCAAGAATAGGCGTCGAGGCGGCTTGTCAAATTGATTTGCATTCCTAGCCAAACGAGTGCGATGAGAGCATTCTTTTGGGAGCTAGATACTAGAAACTATCGATAGCGTCACCGAAGGCTCTGCGGGTGTGTTGGTTTTGAACAGTACTGGCGGTCAAGTTTTGGAGACAAAACAAGAAGAATACCCGCAAAACCCAGGGAGAAACATGCACCAAAGCCGTCAGTTGGCAGGAGGAATTTCGATCTCAGTTGCCGACGGGGTGGACAGGTTTGTCCTGTTTCGAAACGCGAATGCTCTTATACGCCTTTGTAAAGGCGAGACGGTTCATGCTGCCGTCGACGAGAGGATTTCTTTGGACACATCAACATCTGAGCCAGCACCTGGCTCGGAAACACCTTCAGAACAGGGTGAGCTACCACAGGGCTCTGGATTGGCAGCCGCACTGGCTACTTGTTCGAGCATCGAGAGCACCGAGGCGCGACTCCTGTGTTTTGAAGCTGTTTCTGGCTTGGCATCATCAGAGCAGGCAAATGGCTCAAAAACATCTGCCGCGAACCAACATCAGGAAGCGAAAGGATCGTTCACAGCAGGGGACAAAAAGAGATTTCTTCAACTTGCTGGCGCGGTGCTTGGCAATAACCCATTTTACTATTTCGAAAACATCGAAAATTGCGTGTACAAAAGGGAGAAAAGGTGGACTCATCTCGGCAAGAACTTCGAGACATCTTTTGTTATTCCACTGGCGCAAGTTGATGCTCAAAAATCCCACCCTGGAGAGATGGCGGTAGGCAGCACTCCCGTTCAAGTATATAGAATCCATGCGAAACGTGGGCGCTTCTTTGATGTAAAAGACCGTGTTTTAAATCGCATCAGCCCTGAAAGATACGTGTCTAGATTTGTCGCTAGAAATGAAGTGCTTGAATTTGAAGGCCTCCTGAAACAAGCGGTCGCAAGTTGCCAGCAATCATGAACGCTCTGGCGACAGTCTTCGACTAGTCTGACATCTGGCTTGACCTCCGCTCGCTGCCTCGGCTTACGTGACTGCCCGACCAACTGTTGCTGACGCGGTGGTTGGCGCCAAAGTGGTAATAAAGTACTTACGCATGATCGCCTCCGTCAGTATGGACCCTAGTCCATTATTTGAGTGGCAATGCGCGTGTCCACGAGTTCTTCCTCTATAAGCGCATAGATTTCCTTGGGTGGCGTGTTCAGTGAGTACAGCATAAGTGACGGGTCAACCCCCAAGTCGATGAGGTGCTGCATCGTCTCTCCTTGCCCCTTTTGGATGCTTTCTACAGCGAAGACGACGGGAATTAGGCGAGGCTGTTCGTAGTAGTGCTGATGCATTCCCACAATGCCTCGGAGAGAGACGATACGTTCCTCACCGCCTGCAAGGACGTAAGGACATGACGATACGCACATCGAGCCAGCTAGAACGGCTGTGGAAAGCTCAGCACCTCTAACCTGCTTACCAATGGACAGTGCCTCGGAAACCACTCCTCCCGGGCTGTGGAGAGCCACAAGGTCGGGCTTCTCCTGCATGTCGGACAGGTACGAAGCGAAGCGGGCCGAGTCGTCCACCTCTATCTGGCCGCTAAGAAGAAGTATCCTCCCCAGTCCTTCGACTTCCTGAACTGAGAAGTCCAATCGGTTTGGAAAAGCCTCTGGCACGGGTACGTCCAGAGGTCCATCCTGCGGCAAAAGCGACGGATCGCGACGATCAGTGCGATACTCTCGACGTTGATCGCCCGGGGATATCGGACCAGTCGGGAGTTCAACACGCTCGTTGAATGGGCTAGGCACCACACCAAGAACGTCCGACGCTATCAGAATGCCTGCAATAGCAAGTTGTAGGATAAGAACGAAACGCAGCCCAGAACGAGGATCGAGACGACTCAAAAGGCTCATCACGTTTCATCTTTTTGTGGAGTGGCGCGGTTGAGGATAGCTGCGTCTGCCACACCCATTGTCGCCTCTACGTCCTTCATGGCGTTCATCGCGGCTCTCAGATCAGCCAGTGTCAGCGTGTCTTCGATGCTCATACCATCCTTTCCGCTGCGTATAGCCGCCTGTGTGATTGCCAGCACGAACACCAAAACAGCGGGCAGCAAGTCGATGGCTATGGCTCCGGCCCAAGAAGGGACGAAGTTGTGGGCGTATTTGATTACCGCATCAGCACTAGAAATCGGGTTGTATGCCGTCTCGACGGGCGGCTCCATGTCTAGGACCTCATCAGCAGCGTTCTTGAGTGTCTTGCTGCGTTGATCCAGCGCGTTCAAAACGGAATTGATAGTGGACGATTGCGCGTCTCGTACGTCGGAACTGCGCCCATCAAGCTCTGGCAGTACGACCGAGGATGGCAGGTCTTCAGCAGCACGAGCAACAAGTGGTGCTACGCTGTACTGGTTGAGGCGCGAGATCACACCCGCCAGCTTCACGCTTTCCTCGGAGAATTGAACAGAGCGGCGGTCTACTGGACCTGGAGCAACAGTGAGCTCTCGCATCTTTGCGAGGATTTCGTTGCCTTGCTGGAAGGCTTCCTCGATAGGTTCCTGCTGTGCCGCAATCTGCTCTTCAAGGTTTCTTAACTCTTCAGCCTTTTGGGTCAGAACACGAAACACGGCACCTCGTCCGGCAGTGCCTGAGAGGTCTCCGGACTGCTCGAGTTCAGCAAGTTCTTCAAAACTCTGGCGGGCGCGTTCCACCTCGCGACCCAAAGCTTGACCGCTAAGGGCTATGTCGTGGGCTTGCTCGAGAGCGGCTTGGTAGTCACGGACAGTGTTTTCCAAGTGTTGTTCGACTGCCGCTGAGCCTGCGAGAGCGGCGGCGTTAAGCCAGCTGGACATGGCTATAATGGCGACAGAGCCAACAATTGTTGAGATCGTCAGACCAATGAAACCACTGGCCGTGCGCATCGAAGGCAACAGACGGAGCATATAGCTCCAAAAGACGAAGATACCGACAGAGACGGCGATTGAGTACGCGACCGCGGCGAAGAACGAGACCGCGCCGTTATCTTCAAGCAGTGACGACACGCCGAGATATGTGTAAATACCAGATGCGATGGCTAGGACACCCAAGGCTGCGGGAGTAAAAGTATCTAACCAAGCAAGATGACCTTCTAGTTCCTTTGCTGTCCGAAGTCCCTTTGCTTCCTCAACCGTCAAGCGATCCTTGTTCTCCGTCATAATGCATCTTGCTCCACACTCATCACGCGATAGATCGCTACTTAATCATTCATTAAGATTTTTCACCCTGGGTTGCACATCACGACGTCACGAAACGATTGCTTGCGCGAAACTGCCATTCTTCTGTGAGTTTCCGTCAACTTGCACTTCCAGTCCTAGTAGACGTGAATATTAGGAACCAACTGATATTCAGGTTGCTACTCTGGGAATATCAATAGGTTGAGATCGGTTGCCTCGCTATCCGATGTGTGAAAACGCCCAGCGGGGTAAATCCGTCACATCTCTTTGATCGAATATGAGGTGTCCCTAGGAAGTCAACCCGAACGTGTGCTTGGGTCTGTCCTGATTCAGTACGACATTTTTGATTGACCTAACTTTTGGAGGCCTGTCTCGTGGAAATCTTGATAGTTTTGGGTTTGGTTTTGGCTGGCGCGGTTTATTTGGCAGTTCGCAGTAACAGGCCAGGCGATACGACTACTCCGTCGAGTCAGTCAGGTTTGCATGAGAAACCTAGATTGACCCCGAACCAACGGCAGCGCACATCGCAGCCACCGCGTTTCGACCCGGATCATACGCAACCAAAACCTGACGTCACGATACTAGCGGGTTCAGCGTACGTTGTAGATGGCGATACATTGGTCATTAAGAAAACACAGGTTCGTCTGTTTGGTGTCGATGCTCCCGAGATAAACCATCCCTATGGAAAGAAGGCGAAATGGGCGCTCGTTTCGCTTTGCAAGGGTCAAAAAATTAGGGCCGAAGTGACCGAGCAAGACACCCACGGACGGACTGTTGCAAAGTGCTATCTTGAGGATGGCCGTGATCTATCCGCTGAAATGGTCAAACTTGGTTTAGCGATAGACTGGCCAAAATTCTCCGGTGGACAGTACCGGTCTATGGAAATGCCCGACGCTCGAAAAAAGCTGTGGCTGGCAAACGCGCGGCAAAACGGACATATGGGGCTGTGGAAGCAATACGACGCGAAGCAGGCCGCTCGGAAAGTGAACAACTGATGATTTCAGAAATCACCGCCAATCCGGACTATCGTACATAATTTGAGCCGATAAAGCTGTGCCTCGGCCCGGTGCAGAACATCATAAGGTTTTGCATTCGGGCAGATACGCTACCAGAACGAACGAGAGGAAGTCAGTGGCGTCAATGGAAAATCAGCTGGCGCTCTGTGATCCCGTGAAACATCAATCAACTGACCTAGTTTAGAAATAACTGGCCAGAGGTTGAGAAATGTTCAACGAAGATGTCCTTGCAAAGTGCCCAGAATGCGGCTCTACCGATAGTACAATTTCGAATGAAGATATCACTTGCAGTGCGTGCGGGTTTAGCGAGTTGCTTGTGCTTGATGATCAGGCACGTGAAGGAATGCAAAACGACATAGCAAACGCAATGAATATGGCAAAAGCGCGAGACGTTTTGCAGCGATGGAGTTTCGCGGGGTAGTCGAATTCAGCCACTAGCCGGTGCGGTATTTTATGAACTCAACCGCATCCAAGCGCCTCACCTATAGGAAGCCTAAGCGTTCTAGGTTTGCAAAAACCAAATGTTGCTCTGCGGGACCAAACTCCATTTCGCTGCCGCGCGAAGCTCAAATGTCGGCATTGCGCAGAATGCTGACTTTGCAAATTTACGAGAACGGCTCAAATGAAATTGCCTTTAACCAAGCAGCAACAAGTTGGGGGTGTCGTCTGGCAAACTTACCGTTCGCAGTATCCCAACAAAATCTCTGAGCGGAACCCGAAATTGCTTTAAGGTTGCGTAAACAACGTTGGTTCCTCACTTTGAGAAAACGTAATCCATAGCAAGATTGAAAGAGAATTAAATGAAAAGCCTGTTTCCATCTCTGCCGGAGAACGCGACACTTGGAAGTGTCTATCAAGCCTTTCCAGATAAACTTTCTCCGCTTTGTGCGTACGAAAGCCTTGTGATGAGGGGCGAGAGCGACCTCTCGGTTGCTGAACGTGAACTCATTGCGGCCTATGTCTCGGGATTGAATGCTTGTGCGTATTGCCATGGGGCGCACATCGTTTTCGCCAAAGCCTACGGTATTGAAGTCGAGACAATCGAGGCACTGATGGAAGACCGCGATACGGCGCCCGTCGAGGATCACCTCAAACCGTTGCTGGCATACATTGAAAAGCTCACTGTCTCGCCATCCCGAATGACAGAAGCCGACGCTAGAGCAGTCTACGCGGCAGGCTGGTCGGAGAGTGCGCTGTTCGATGCTATCCAAGTTTGCGGTGTCTTTAATCTCGTGAACCGCTTCATAGAAGGAACAGGTGTCCAAAGCCTTGGCACCGACCCAAGAGAAGCGGACGAAGCCACTTTAAACCGATGCCGCAGTGACAGCTTCTATACCGATTTCGGACGAGAGAACGGCCTCGACATCCCTTGAATTGATGTTGTTCTAACGTTCGAAACGCCACGAAAAGCTGGTCCGATAGAGCGGCAGATGCGTCCTTCGCTCTCGGGGTTAAATCATTCGTCGGATCAAGTCGGCGCATTCATTTATTGTTGGTGGATCCATGTTCAAGCCTCAACGATCCATCCTGCTTTTCGTAGATAACTCAATTTCTGATAAGGTTTTGGGGGCATGTGGGCTTTGTAAGGGTGGAGAGTTGCTTAAATTTGACGCTGAAACAACGAAATTACTTGAAATCGCCTATCAAGGCGCAGAACTGACGCGGCGAAGACAGGCTTCATTTGATGCGCTGTGCCCGGCTCCTGGTGAAACTATTTTGGACATCGGTTGTGGCAACGGGATGTTAACAGTTGAGTTGGCCCGGGCAGTTGGCTCGGATGGCTATGTCATCGGGATCGACCCAAGCGCTGACATGACGGCAGCTGCTAGAGAACGGTGCAGCGACTACGCAAACGTGGAGTTTCGTGCTGGTGCCGCAAATAGCTTGCCCATTGAGGATGAGAGTGCTGACAAGGCCGTCTCGGTACAGGTCTTTGAGTACATCGAAGACGTAGACGGTGCGTTGGCTGACACGCTGCGGTGCGTCAAACCCGGCGGGCGCCTCGTCATCAGCGATCTACACTTTGGCAGCTTGATCTGGTTCAGCGATGAGCCCGACAGAATGCAAAAGATGCTGACATCCTGGAACCAGCACTTTGTGAGTGGTTCCGTCCCGGAAAGACTGCCCGCGCTGATAAAGGCTCGCGGCGACCGTGTGGAAGATGTCTTGTCGTTCACAATGACAGATCACCAGCTAAAGCCAGATGGCCTCGCAATCATGATGATGCACCTCATGAAGCAATACACTGTCGCAAATGACCATGTTGATCCCGCAGTTGCGCAATCGTGGTTTGATGAGCAGCTCAGCCTTGCAAGGACTGGACGCTTCTTCTTTTCGATGACCCAATTTGTTGTCGTGGTGCGCAAAAAGGGGTGATTGAGCTAAGTAAATCGGCCTAGGTTCTTTCGCGGGCTTTATGAAAGTCGCGGTTCAAGAGACCCCCATTGGTGTCACAGGCGCCCCAACAGGTGCTGCAAATCTTTTGTCCATACTTAATTGTCGTCGGTGAAGTCCCAAGGAAGTGCCAGACGTGCAGGCATTGATCAGACGTTCGAACGACCGCAGCGATAGGCGTGACTACAGAAAGTCTCGTATTGGTACTTACTCAATGGCGACAACACAGGTGCGTGGCTGTCAATTCCAGCTTGCAGCTGTATTTGGCGTGATCTAATCGCCCTGTTCGGCCGATTGTCACCAAGTGTTTTCAGAACCTTTCTGGATACAGACTCATCATGTTCTAAACGTCCAGCTCACTCGAAAACGCGTCCGGATTATTCCAGATCACCTCTTTTATATAGTCGCGTTCCGAGTGAAGATCATTGTCCGAAAGCCGCGGTTTCCGGGTTTCGGGGAAGGCTCTTTTGGTCCAACCGAACAGTCCACCAAATACGGTCCAGATGCTGGGGGACATTGTATGGGAAGCCATCTCATGGTCCTTTCCGAGTTACTTGTGCTGTCGCAACAACAGTAACTGTTCACCTGTTTTTCTGGTATCCGGCACAAAATTGTGCTGTTCTACAAAAATGAAGAACGGGTTCCGAAATTGGTCGGATATTCGTGTGTTCCTCTCTGTCTTCAGAGAAGGATCGACGCTTGCGGCCTCTGGAAAGTTAAAGGTCTCCCAACCAACGGTCGCCCGACGCATTGATGTTCTCGAAAGAGAAACAGGCTTGACGCTGTTTGAGCGCGGTACGCACGGGTTCAAACCGACCCCAGAAGCCCTTCGCCTCGTTCCCCTCGCCGAAGCAATCGAGACTTCAGTCCTTGAATTTGCCGATTGCGCGAAAGAAATGACGTCGACACAACCCATCCGTATCACCGCTTACTCAGCAAACTTCTCTGCACGCATGATTGAAATCGTAAACGAGTTTTCGGCCGACAATCAGGATGTCGCATTCGAGTTTTTGTCCAGCGTTCGGGCGCTGGACCTGATGGCGGGCGAGGCCGACGTTGCTTTGCGCCTTGCAAGAACCGATCCCGATCCTGACCTGATCTGTCGTAAGATCAGCACGGCCCGCTGGTCTTTGTTCGGCAGCAGAAATTACGCAGACAAATTTGGCTTACCGGGGTCAACGAATGATCTGGCCGGGCATCAGTTTGTTACCTTTCAGCGGGACGATGTACCAAATGTATTCCACGAATGGTTGACCAATCACGTGGAGCCGGACCAGATCGTCATGTCTTTCACTGAACTGGAGCTAATGCATGCGGCGATCAGGTCAGGGCAAGGTCTTGGGATCAGCAATGTCAAGCTGGTTGAAACAGACATGTCTTTTATCCGATGTTTCGACGAAATCCCTGAACTTGCGGTGCCGCACCTAATGCTCATTTCGCCGGAAGCCTATCGTCGGCCAGAGGTTAGAGCCTTCGTCAAGTTCTTCGCACCTCGCTATGCGGCAATCTACAAGTAGTTATTTAGGCAAAAAGGATTGAGAACACGCGAACAAACTAGTTTGCATGTACGCCACGACCGCAGCAATAGAAGCCTTACGTGGCGAGCCCAAGGATACTCTTGAAGATGACAATGGGAGATCAAATTGATCGCCGCGCCCCAGTCGCTGCAAACCGCCTTAACTCCGACATGCCATCACGTGGTGCATGACCAGGTTAAGAACTTCAACATCGTTCTGGTTAAATGTCTGGTATCGGAATTTGACCGTTCCCCGGTCTGGCTTCGAACGTGACGGTGTAATTGCCTCAACCGTGACGCGCACGCTGATCGTGTCACCGGAATACACCGGAGCCAGCCACCGTACCTCGTCCATACCATGTCCACCCAGATTGGTGCCGGTAAGTACACCAGTGTCGCGGAACAACCTGAAAGTAAGCGCTATTGTTTGAAATCCACTGGCGATGAGACCGCCGAACATCGACTCTGCGGCAGCCACTTTGTTAACGTGGAAGGGCTGCGGGTCATGAACCAGTGCGAAGTCAATAATCGCTCCCTCAGTCAGCGTAACGCCTCCGGTTTCGAAGGTTTCGCCAACCGACAAATCGTCGATGTATTTTCCGCTAGCCATGGCAAAAGTATAGTTTGATGCAGACTCAACCGTCAACGCGGAGCCAGGCTCGGCCGCCACTAATGCCGCATTATCTTTCGGCCATGGCAAAGATCGTAATGGAGAACTAAGTCAGTGGTCGTTGACCTATGCCGCGGCGACAAATAGGTGCGCTTCTTGCGGTACGTGCAATACGCCTTCTTTGTCATATCTAGACAAAGCGTCTGCAACCTCTTCCACGACCTTGTTGGTGACGTCAGCACCTGCATCCCTAAGATCGGTTTCGATTGGCAGCGCCATGATTTGCGCGCGAAGATCAATAAATCTTCGCTCAAGTACCAATGGCTCGTGACGAGCTATCTTGAAGCCTGCATCGACCAACAAGTTCGAAATGAGGTCCCCATCTCGAAACGAAAAAGGCGCTCTGGCTTTGACTGCGGCATCTGTTCCAACATGCCGTTTGAGAGCTTCTGCAAGCGCTCCATTGAAGGGCGACACTGCGCGCCAACATGTCAAAAATAGCTGACCGTCATTGCGCAAGATCCTATGAACTTCCTGCAAAGCGGCGGATTTGTCGGGGAAGAACTGAAGCCCCTGTTGTATGAAGGCATAGTCAAACGTAGCATTTCCGAAAGGTAACTCGGTTACATCTGCTGCATACCACTCGAGCACATGACGACAATCCGGCTGATTGGACTGCGCGACCTCAATCATGGTTTCGTTCAGATCTACGCCAACAACCCGGCCTTCGCCCGTCAGTTTCCTTGCAATCTCTCGCGTCAAAGCCCCGGTGCCGCATGCGATGTCGATAACACAAGTGCCGCTTCGAAGCTGAACCTTCTGCATTGTTGCTTCAGCCAATGGGCCGAACATCGCAGGCACACTATGGTTGTTGTACTTCTGCGCAGCCTCTTTGGTCAGCCGGAAATTGTCCGTCATCAAAAATATCCTCCTAGCAACGCGTCAATAATTGGACCGCCCAAAGTGACCCAAAATCGTAGTCTCACGAGGTTTCAACCGGAAGGCTCTCATCGGCGCTCCACTCAGCCCATGAACCATCGTACAGGCGGGACTTTTCGAACCCCATTTGGCGCAACGCAAGGAGCCCACAAGAAGCAGCTATGCCACGGCCGCAATAGGCGATGACCTCATCGTCAGTTTGAATTCCCTTGTCCTGATAGTGCTTGAGGAGCTTGGAATGATCGGCCAACTTGAATGAACCACGTTCCTTTAGTTTAGCTGCACGTTCGGCAATGGGTATGTGTGCCAAATCCGGATCGATGTTCGATATCGCCGGTATGTTGACGGCACTGGGAATATGTCCCGAGCGACCTCCCCATGTGTGAACTCCGTCGCCTCGGAAGAGGTTGTTTGGTAGAAAGTCCACAATTCTGACTCCGGGCTTACCCATCGCATCCAAGACATCAGCTTTGCGGGCAATCCAATTGCTCTGCACTGTTGGTTCAAAGTCACCATGCTCAACGGTTAGATCACCGGTTTCAGTGGGTCGACCTTCGAGTTTCCATTGCTGCAAGCCGCCGTCCAAGACCTGCACGTTTTTATGGCCATAGTGCGAAAGCGCCCACCAAAGACGCGCAGACGCCAATGGAAGCCCGGAGTCATCGTAAACCACGACATGACTGTCGTTGGAAACACCCAACTCGCGCATCCTTTCCCCGAAGTCCTCTGGGCCGAGCATCATGTCGGGAGTGTTCTGAGTGCTGTCTGCAAGCTCCGTCGACATGCCAACATACACGGCGCCAGGAATGTGCTCGGCCTGGAACTCGCTCCTATCGTCATAGGCTACGCCCTTGCCGTTTTCCTCCCTAAACTTCCAGCGAACATCAATGATGCGTAGTTTCGGGTTAGTCAGGTTATCTGCCAACCAAGCCGTATCAATGAGCGGGCGAGTTTGGGTTGTCATACCTACTTTCTCCTCTAACCGGACGCGGGTCGAGCCGTATGGAATAATCCCCAAAATTGCTTTCGGAGTCCAATTTTGGAAAATCGGGATTTGATAAAGCAAATATGATTTAAACGGCATGTTGATGATTTCATGAGACTTCTGAAAGAAACGGATGCTGAAATCATGGCGCCTCGTAACGTCGATTTCCTTTGACTCGTTTATGGGTAGGCATGCTCATATAGCTCACTGACGGACAGGTTTGGTACAGAAAGTGGAAGGTTTGGATGCTTGAAGATCGGTACGGAAGCCCGCTAACGACCACATCACAAACTGCGCGAGACGCCTACGTTGAAGGCATCGACCGATTTCTGGGTGCTTTTGATGATGTTGAAGAAGCTTACCGTTCTGCAATGCAAGCAGATGATAGCTTTGCCATGCCCCATGTCGGGCTTGCGCGCTACCTTGTTACCGTCGGGCGTGGACAAGATGCAAAGCGTCAAATAGCCGTCGCAAAGGAACTGTCGCATGGTGTCAGCCCGCGCGAAGCCGCCCAAATCGACATTATCAGCGATCTCATTGAGGGGCGTGCACCGCAGGCCTACAGGCGCATCCGGGATCACGTCACAGACCATCCGCGAGATATTTTGCTTGCTCAGACATGTACCAGCGTATTTGGCTTAATAGGGTTTTCAGGTCAGGCTGGACGCGAGGCGGAGCAGCTTGCGTACACAACCATGTTGAAGCCGCACTATGGCGACGACTGGTGGTTTCTCTGCCAGCATGCATTTGCCCAGATGGAGGCCGGACAGATCGGCCCGGCCGCGGAAAACATCGAGCGCGCGCTTGAGTTGAAGCCAGACAGCGCACACAGTGCACATGTCAGGGCCCATCTCTACTATGAGAACGGGGAGACGGACGCTGGCTACGCTTATCTGCGCGAATTCTGGCAAGACTATCCCTTCACAGCGTATCTGCACTGCCATCTCAGCTGGCACGTCGCTCTGTGGGCGCTTGAGAGCGGCGATGTGGCAAGTATGTGGAAGCTGTTCGATGATTATGTTTCCCCCGACCGACCTCCTGCGCCACCACTGAACGTTTTGACTGATAGTGTGGCAATTGTTCACCGCGCCTTTTTGGCTGGCGAGCAAATTCCTCAGGAGCGTTGGCAACAACTCAGCGACTATGCTGTTCAGTTCTTTCCTTCACCAGGCTTGGCTTTTGCGGATGTTCACGCTGCTCTTGCGCATGCGATGGCTGGAAACAGAGAGCGTCTGGAAGCAACCATTGACGGCGCAAAGGGACCCGCAGGCCCCACCGTTGCTTCGATCGCAGGCGCATTCCGTGCGTTGGCGGATGGAAATGCGGATGAAGCGATTGAGAAATTCGTAAGTGTCATGTCTGAGCACGAACGCCTTGGTGGTAGCCGGGCGCAACGCGACATTATTGAGTTTTCATTGGCGCATGCGTTGGCAATATCGGGACAATCGAATGAAGCTCGACGTATCCTCAACATGCATCGACCGCATACCTCTCACGACCATGCAGTTGCCACGCTAGAAGGGTAGGGTGCCCGTATTTTTGACGCCCGCAATGAGCCCAAATTACATGTTTTCAACGCCAGTTAGAACAGAAGCTGTCGCACGACGTTACCAGGCCCCAAAAGTGTTGGTTGGCGGAAAAGACCAACCTGACTGCCGACATCAGCTTTCTCAAAAGGCCTTCTTAGGTGTGTGCGAGCGGTGTTTGTGGTCTTGTCGGTGGGCTACTGTGGAGGGATTGGTCGGCGCGTCGCTCACGCGGCCGACAAGTTGATCAGTCGCCACGAAGAGTGCTTCGATCAAATGGGGCTCATATAAGTCGGGTCTATGCCTTGGGTCGGCTTTGATGTCGCCAGTATCGAGAAACAGCCCATTGTGGTAACCTCCTACCTTTAATTAGGGGGTTATTGTGATGGAATACTATGATCTCGGTAGCTACAGCCGAAAGATCACAGCCTCGTCGGAGGAAGCCCAGCTTTGGTTTGATCGTGGTTTGGCTTGGACTTACGCGTACAACCACGAAGAAGCGATTGTATGCTTTCAGAATGCCGTGGCTGCGGATCCAAATTGCGCAATGGCGCACTGGGGCATCGCGTATTGCATTGGGCCGAACTACAACAAGCCCTGGGAAACATTCGAAGAAGACGAGAAGCCTGACTGTATCGCCTTGGCAAAAGCGTCAATCGAGGCTGCTGCGTCGTTAAAGGACAAACTGACGCCTGTTGAACGCGCGCTCATCGAAGCCATTCCGGCTCGTTATCCATCCTCATCGGATATTGAGGATTTCAGCCCATGGAATGATGCATTCGCTGATGCGATGCGAAAGGTGCAGGCTGAATTCGATCAGGATCTGGACGTTTGCGCCCTCCTGGCCGAGTCGCTCATGAACCGGACACCTTGGCAGCTTTGGGATTTGCCGACTGGGAAACCAGCGGATGGAGCCGATACACTTGAAGCCATAGCAGTCCTCGAAACTGCATTTGATACACTTCCCGGAGCATGGGAACACGCAGGGCTCCTGCACATGTACATTCACCTGATGGAAATGTCGCCCCACCCCGAACGGGCACTGCGTCACGGCGATGTGCTCAGCACGCTGGTGCCCGAGGCCGGGCATTTGTTGCACATGCCGACCCATATCGACGTGTTGTGCGGAGACTACATGAACGTGGTACTGCGCAATCACAAAGCCATATTGGCAGATCGAAAGTTCATGGAACGCGAAGGCCCTGACAACTTCTATTCCGTTTACAGGTGTCACAACTACCACTTCAAAATCTACGGAGCGATGTTTTTAGGGCAGCCAACGGCGGCACTGGAAGCTGCTGATGAGCTTGTCGAAACTTTACCTTCAGAGACACTTCGGCCAATGGCTGATTGGTTCGAGGCGTTCATTCCTATGAAACAACATGTGTTGATCAGATTTGGACGCTGGCAGGCTATCCTTGATCAGGATTTACCTGAAGATGCGGAGCTCTACAGCGTCACTATCGCCATGATGCGGTATGTAAGGACGGTTGCCTTGGCCAACCTACACAGGGTCGCTGAAGCCGAGAGTGAAAAAGCCAAGTTCTATGATGCTCTGGCCAGAGTTCCTGAGACCCGAATGCTGTTCAACAACACATGCCGGGACATTCTGAAGGTCGCTGAGCAAATGATGCTGGGTGAGTTGGCCTATCACGCAGGAGAGCACGAAACGGCCTTTGACCACCTGCGAAAGTCAGTCGAGATCGACGACAACTTGCCGTACGACGAGCCCTGGGGCTGGATGCAACCCACCCGTCATGCGCTGGGTGCTCTTCTTCTTGAGCAGGGCCAGATGGAGGAAGCTGAAGCTGTTTACCGTGCAGACCTTGGCCTGGATGCAACGCTTAGCCGGGCCTGTCAGCATCCGGGCAACGTCTGGAGCCTGCATGGCTTGCACGAATGTCTCGCCCGGCGCGGTGAAACGGTCGAAGCCGCCCACATTAAGCTACAACTGGACAAGGCCACTGCTCGCGCCGAGGTGCCGATCAAGGCATCGTGTTATTGCAGGCAGAAGGCTTTGGCCGCCGAGTAATCACTGATCAACAGCAATGGCTGGGGCATTTGCGAGGCCCGCTTCTGCCGTTGATCGGGACTTGTTTAACTTCGTTGATGGCAACCGTCTGGGCGACCACAAGACTGCCAAACATCGCTTGGATGCCGTTTTGCGGTAAATCAGCCGCATGGTAGCATCGCGTAGGATTTGCATTTGGGGGGGAACATGGTCTTAACATTCGCACAAATGGAAGCTCAGGGAATATCCAAAGCGAATCCGATTTCAGCAACTGACGCGCTGGCAGTACTGATCGAAGACCCCAACGCACTTGTGGTGGACGTGAGGGATAGCGCTGAAATGGCGGCCACAGGTATCAGCCCCAGAGCAATTCCGGCTCCTGGTCGCGCCGTCGCTTGGATGGCAGACCTTGAAAGTGAATACAGATCTCAAGAGTTACAGGATCGTGAAAGACGAATTTTCACCACCTGTGGTGGAGCTCCGAGCTATCGAAGCGCGGCAGCGGCAAATGTATTGACTGCGATGGGTTTTCAAAACGTGCAGTTCATCGATGGAGGGATGGCGGCTCTGATCGCAGCGGGCTCCTCTACAAAGCAGCCTTAAAAAAGGCGAAACCAACGGTGTTGAGCAAACACGCAGGGGTCAATAGATACGTCTCAGCTTGCAGAGTTGTGTCTAGATACGACTTGCGCCTGAGATTTAAGCCAGTTGACGAACACCTTAGCCTCGGGACGCTGAAATTCTGCTTGAGTCTGGATGTAGTAGACGCCGAAGAGAGGCTCAGAGAACAATTCAATCATCCGACCAGATGACAGATCCTCCTCGAAAAAAGCTCTGGCAGAATACGTGATACCGTCACCCCGGCGAACCGCAGTCATGATCAGGTTCCCAGGCATGTGATTTATGGTCAATGGCTCGAGAGGTACGATCCCATGATAAGTGAACCAGTCGGCCGCCTCGTTGGTGCCCAGTTCCTGCAACCAAGGCAGCTTTGTCAGAGAGGCCGGGTCACGCAGATCTTGGCCTTCCACAAGTGAAGGTGCTCCGATCACGACCATGTCGGTGACAAGGACGGTATCCTCTTCTTTTCTTGGCATGCGTCTGTCGTGATACCGAATGGCGACATCGATGCCGCCTGGTCTTATCTGAACCAGTTCCGAAGTTGGGTTCAGCATCAAAGTGATCTCTGGATGCTCACGTTGAAACTCTGCCATTCTCGGCAACAGCCACTCCACCGCGAATGCGGGTGACATGGTCACTTGAACGGGACGCTGCGCTGTGTGTTCTGCCAGTCGTTCGACACCCCTTCCAATGATTTCAAAGCCGATACCCAGTTCACGCGCAAGAATGATGCCTGGCTCTGTCAATTCAATGCTGCGCCCACGTTTAGCAACAAGAGCTACACCCAAGTGCCTTTCCAACGATTTTACCTGCTGGCTGACAGCCGCTTGGGTCACGTTCAAGCGTTCAGCCGCTACAGTGTAACTCCCAGCCTTCGCAACCGCTGAGAAGGCGCGCAAAGCGTTCATCGGGGGAAGGTGCAACCAATCCATACTGTAGTTCTTCTAAAGCTTTGTTAGACTATTTGAGTCGCATGATATCGGCATTTTTGACATTATTCACAGTGAAATCTGTTCTTAAATAATAATGTATTATAGCAGATGCCTCATTATCGATGTAAACCTAGCCACACGTCATGAGAGCTTGATACGATGAAAAAACTTCAAGGTGGATGTTACTGTGGTGCTGTTCGATACCAGTTAGCTACCCCACCAGCTTGGTCGGGTCATTGCCATTGCCGTTCATGCCAAATGGCCCTTGGCGGTGCCTTTGTAACTTGGGCTAAAGTAGCAGCGGAAGACTTCGTAGTTATCAAAGGCGAAATCCAACACATTGAGAAAACTCCGGGTATTCGCCGCGGGTTTTGTCGGGACTGTGGAACGACGTTGACCTATGCCGCCCTAAATGAAGTTGAGGGCCAAGACTGGAGCGCTGATGCGTGGTTTTCTGCTGTGACATTGGACGACCCATCGATTGCGCAACCCAAGGCCCACGTCTTCGTTTCACATCAGCAGCCATGGATAAAACTCGACGACGGGCTGCCGACGTTTCCTGAGTTCTAACCAACTTTCCGAGCGAACGGAGGAGAAAGCGATGAACGCTGCATATTCATATGCCTGCAAGGATTGCGAGGGCATGGAGGCCTGCCCAGGGAAAGTGATCGCAGCGACCAAAGATGAAGTATGGAAACTCATGGAGCTCCACGCGGTGGTCGCTCATGGAGAGGACCCCAGCTCGTGGGATGCCGACACTCGGGCATATCTGGAAACACTAACAAAGCCCGCGTGATCAAATAAATTAAGCTTCAAGTTCCTACGGATAATCGGCCAAAATTATCAACTTGGTTGTTTAACCGCGAAGGGCAGCTTTCGACTGCTACTGGGAAATTGCTGGGCCCATTTGTGAGTATCCGGGTTTGGACTGCGGCCTACCGCCAAGGCGCCTAGAAGCGCACGGCCATCACGAACCCAAATCGGAAACGTGTGAGATTGGTTTGCATCACAAACCATCCTGCTACAGCGAAACCCTGCTCCTATTCAGGCAAACCGGCTAGTCGCAATGACGCACAGTCTTTCTCCAGCCTTTTTCTGTCAGAGAAAAGTTGAGTATTCGCCCAGTCCGATATGGAAAACTGAGGGCGGTATTTCATCACATTCCGTGCTTCATCGCGAGCGGCCTCAAGGTTCTCCGTCTCTACATGGACGATTACGAGGTCGAGGTGACCAAAGCCTTCAACCCTTTGACCATATTCGGTGAATGCTTTCTTGGCTTCCTCGTATTGACCGTCGAGTCGAAGGGCTAAACCCAGAACGCCTGCATACCAACCTGGATAGTGAGGGTTCAGGGTAATGGCTTGTTGTGCGACTTGGATCGCTTCATTTGCCTGGCCATTGAAAGCTAGGGTGATTGACAGTCTGGCAGCCACGTCAGCGTGGTTTGGATTCAGCGCTAGTGCCTCGTTGAACTTCTCGATAGCCGAAACCAGCTTGCCATCGATTGCATCCGCAAAACCCGCAATAGCGTGAGCCTCTGGGTTGTAGCTGTCTATTTCCAGAGCCCGCTGAGCGCAGTCACGAGCCTCCGCTAGCGCGGCACGCCGGTCAGCAACAAATCCATGTCGTGCTTCGACAGTGCAAATGAATCCCAAAGTACAATACGGAGCCGAGTAACCCGGGTCGAGTGCAATTGCCTGTTGTGCAAATCGGCGTGCGTCGGCCTGAGCTTCCCTGGTAATTCTGCGCGAAGCCTCAACGGCCTTTAGTTGAGCAGTCCACGCGCCTAGGTTATTTGTGCCGGATCCTCTGAAACGAGCCATTTCTCCCGCCAACAGTTCGACTTGAAGCTCGGTTGCAATCCTAAGTGCGATTTCATCCTGAACTTCGAATACATCTTCAATGAGGCGATCATAGCGGTCTGCCCAAATATGCATGCCGGACTTTGCATCGATTAGCTGTGCTGTGATCCTCACCCGGTTACCGCTTTGACGGACACTTCCCTCAAGTACAAGATCGACACCCTGCTCCAGACCGACCTGTTTCACGTCAACGGAGCGACCTTTGTAGACGAATGTAGAGTTACGCGCGACGACCAGTAAATTCGGGAGTTTTGATAAAGTGGTGATGATCTCTTCGGTAATTCCATCTGCAAAAAACTCCTGATCGGGGTCAGAAGAAAGATTATCGAAAGGTAAGACGCCGATTAGCAGAGACTTTGTATGGCTAGCCGGAGTTACTCGCGGTGGGGCAGAACCTGGCGGCGACCATTGGAAAACTTCTATTGGTGACGGCGCGTTCTTAAACTGTCGCTCTCCAGCGCGATAAAATTGCTCAGCGAGGCGCTCGTCAAGGCTGCGATGGACGACATCTGAAATTAACACAGCCCCTTCGTTGGAAGCCTCTTGTAGACGTGCAGATAGATTGATGCCATCTGTCTGACGTCAGCGCCAATGGGACAGTTTAGGTCGATTTGATAAGAGAGGGTTTCTGGCTCATCGTAACCGCCAAGGAGTGGAGATGAGA